>PLIQ01000176.1:7827-8793 GCA_003140115.1 Actinomycetota bacterium
CCCTTGGTCACGTCGCCGACCGGAACCGAGATCGGCGCGCCGGTGTTGATCACCTCGGCGCCCCGGACCAGGCCGTCGGTGGGCTGCATGGAGATCGCGCGCACGATGTCGTCGCCGATGTGCTGCTCGACCTCGAGCGTCAGCGTGCGGGTCTGGTCCTCCAGCACGATGTCCACGTGCAGCGCGAAGTAGATCTCNNGCCCCGCCGAACAGCCCGATCTTCCCGCCCAGCACGTACGGGGTGAGCAGGTCGATGACCTTGATGCCGGTGGTGAACATCTGGGTCCGCGGCTCGAGCTGGTCCAGCGGCGGGGGGTCGCGGTGGATCGGCCACCGCTCGGTGATGTCCAGCGACGAGGTGGGCACGTCGAGGGAGTTGCCGAGGACGTCGAACACGTGCCCCTTGGTCACGTCGCCGACCGGNNGCGAAGTAGATCTCCGGCATGTGCTCGGCCGGGAACTCGACGTCCACCACGGGGCCGGTGACCCGGGCGACCCGGCCGTTGCCCGCGGCGGCCTCGTCGCTCTGCGGTGTCTTCTCGTCGGTCGCGGTCATGTGTTCCTCACTCACTGGTTTGCGCTCGCGCCGGTCAGCGCGTTGGCGCCGCCGACGATCTCACTGATTTCCTGGGTGATCTCGGCCTGCCGCGCGTTGTTCGCCTCGCGGGTCAGGGTCTCGATCAGGTCGTTCGCGTTGTCGGTGGCCGCCTTCATCGCGCGCCGCCGCGAGGCCAGCTCGGACGCGGCCGCCTCCAGCAGCGCGTAGAAGATCCGGCTCGCCACGTACTGCGGCATCAGGGCGTCGAGCACCTCGGCCGGGCCGGGCTCGAACTCGTACTGCGGCAGCGGGCCGGTCGGGCTCGGCTCGTCGGTCTCGGTGATCTCCAGCGGCAGCAGCCGGCGCGCCGCGGGCCGCTGGGTCAGCATCGACACGAAGTCGGTGCCGACCAGGTGGATCTCGTCGAC
>PLIQ01000330.1 GCA_003140115.1 Actinomycetota bacterium
ACCGCCTACGGGTTCATGGCCTACACCTCGATCTGGCTGCAGTCCCTGACCGGCCTGTCCCCGCTGCAGGCGGGGCTGGTGCTACTGCCCAGCGCCGTCGCGTCCATGGCCGTCTCGATGATGGCCGGACACTGGTCGCGCCGCTTCCTCCCGCGCTACTCCCTGCCCGTAGCTCTCCTGCTGGTCGCCGCTGGCGCCCTGGCCCAGACCGGCCTGACCCCTGCCTCCACCGGCAGCCGTGTCATCGCCGGGCTGTTCATCAGCGGCCTCGGCATGGGCATGATCTTCCCGGTCGCCGTCTCGCTCGCGGTCGAATCCGTCCCGCATCGCCGCGCCGGCATGGCCGCAGGCGCATTCACCACCTTCCAGGAGCTCGGCTACGCCATCGGCGTCGCAATCTTCGCGACTGTGGTGGCAGCCATGGCAAAAACCGGCCTGACCGGGCACGTCACCGACCCCCACACAACCGCCCAGCAGCTCACCGGCGGCGGCGCCCACGCGATCACCGCGCAGGCCCCGGCCGCGGCCCGCTCCGCCCTCGAACACCTGCTGCGCACCGCGTTCGTCCACGGCCTCAACGCCGTTGCCCTAATCGGCGCGATCCTGGCCCTGGCCGCGGCAGTCATCACCGCGCTCGCCCTGCGCCGGGAGACGACGGCCACGCAGAGCCACGCCGAGCCTGACACCGCCGGCACGGTCACCCCGGTCAACTCATAAACCGGCATCTGGCCATCTGGCGAAGCACGGCTTCAAGGTGATGAAAATGCCCGCCATTGTCAACGGCTCAGCTTATGAACTGCCGGACGACCCCCGCAGAACAAGCCCAGCACCCCGAAACGACCAGCGATCGTTCGGCTGGCAATCACCAGCTCCCGAGGAGATTCCGATGAGCGTGCACATGTCCGCTAAGCCGGCCGACGAGGCATCCAGGCTGCCCGCGACGGCATGGCTGGTCCTCGGCATCGTCCTGGTCGCGGACGTCATGGACCTGCTTGACTCCACCATCACCACCATCGCCGCGCCGGCCATCAGCTCCTCACTGCACGGCGGCCCGGGCCTGATCAAGTGGCTGGGCGCCAGCTACGCGCTGGCCCTGGGAGTGCTGCTGGTCACCGGCGGGCGGCTGGGCGACAAGTACGGCCGCCGCCGGATCTTCCTGATCGGCATCGCCGGCTTCACCGCGGCCTCGCTGGCCTGCGGCCTGGCCTGGGATCCGCCCTCGATCATCGTGGCCCGGCTGGTCCAGGGCGCGTTCGGCGNNCGGTCTTCCCGCGCGAGCACATCGGCAAGGCGTTCAGCGCCTTCGGCCCGGTCCTGGGGCTGTCGGCTGTCGGCGGTCCGCTGCTGGCCGGCCTGCTGATCGACGCCAACCTGTTCGGGCTGGGCTGGCGGCCTATATTCCTGATCAACGTCGTGCTGGGCGCGGCCGGGCTGGCCGCCGGGCTCAGGCTGCTGCCGCGCGACGTCGGCGACCGCGCGGTGCGCATCGACGCCCCGGGCTCGGCGCTGCTCGGCGCGTGCATGCTGGGCCTGCTGTCCGGCCTGATCCAGGGGTCCACCGACGGGTGGACTGCCGCGCCGGTCGCCGCCCTGGCCGCCGGGGTGATCTTCTTCGCCGCCTTCGCCCAGCGCCAGCGGACCGCGGCGGTGCCGCTGATCAAGCCGTCGCTGCTGCGCAACCGGGGCTTCACCGCCGGGCTCATCCTCGGCCTGGTCTTCTTCGCCGCCGTGGCCGGGCTGCTCTACGCGGTCTCGCTGTTCCTGCAGCGGGGGGCCGGCTACAGCCCGGAGCGGGCCGCGGTGACCGGGTTCGCCCCGGCCGCGGCCGGGATCGTTATCGCGTCGGTGGCCTGCAGGAACCTGGTCACCAGGCTGGGCCGCCGGCTCAGCCTGGCCGGCATCGTGGTGACGGTGGGCGGCGTAGCCGTGCTGGCAGCCATCGTGGCGCACTCCGGCACGGCGGTCAGCGCGGCCGAGCTCGCCCCGGCCATGACCCTCATCGGCCTGGGCATGGGCGCCACGTTCTCCACCATCTACGACATTGCCATCGGCGACATTGACCGGGCCGAGGCCGGCAGCGCCAGCGGCTCGCTCAGCTCGGTCCAGCAGCTGGCCAACGCGACCGGCGCGGCCGTCATCACCACCATCTACTTCGGCGCGCTCGCCGGCGGCCCGGCGCACGCCATGACCCTCAGCTTGCTCACGGTCATCGCCCTCGGCGTGCTGAGCTGCCTAGCCATCCCGCTGCTACCGTCCCACGCCCAGCCCGCCGGCGGCCCGCACTGACCAGCCGGCACCGCCACCAGGCCGCAATGCGCGTGCCTAACGTTCCGCCGATCACCTGGAGAGAAAGCGGCGCAGAACAACCGATTCGGGGCGCGCCGGCCTCAACCAGCGCTACGCCGTCCACCCCGCGTCTAGGCGGCTCCGGGCACGCACGCCACGTCCGTGCCGCTATGAGCATCCGCCAGTTAGCCCTCACAGCCAGCAGATACGGCTCACAGTCACACCGACAGCTAGTCGAACCTGATTTCGGGCCAACTATGGTTAACATGGGCCAACTACGGCTCACAGTCACAGCCAGGCTGTGAGGTCTATAGCGCCAGGCTCGCGCTCCAATGGGGACTCAGGTGCCAACCACCCCGCTCAACGAGTGCCAATCTTCGTGCCCAGACCCGTTCGAACAGCGATGTCGCTGTGGTTCGAGGTGCCAAACTCGGCGCCCAGTCACACCTGGCGGGCCGCTGTGGCGGGGACATAGCACGACTTTATCGTTTTCTGGTCCGGGCGTCGTTGTCACATTGTTACTATCAAGATACGTTTAGTGACAAAGGATGCGGGCGGGTCCCGGCCTGCCGCCGGTGATGCTGAGGTCAGCTGGGCTGATCCGGGTGGCCGGCGTTGCAGCTCCAGGCTTGAGTCGGTGGCGAGGATCGCGTTCGAGGATGCCCAGCCAGCCGCACCCGCTCCACCCGCTCCAGGACCTCCTGTCCCAGTTACGCCGCGCTAAGGGAGACATCATGGGCATCGACATTCCCGACAGGCTCCGCGACGAGGACTTCGCCGCCTGCCTGGTGAAGCGGTACCTATCCACCGACACCGAAGGCCACGCACGCTACTCCGGAGCCTACTTCGAGCAGCTCGGCGGGGGCGGGGACCGTGAGGACATCGCCGACCAGTTCACGGCCGAAAACCTGCTCGCCGTCACCATGCTCAGCGTCCGGATCGAGGGGTATCACGCACTGGAGATCCTCCGCTACCGGACCGACGAGCTCAACGGCTTGCTCGCCCAGATCCCGCGCAACGTCGACCTGCAAGACCCCGAGGCCGGGGTCCACATCGCCAAGGGCGGCCCGGCCTGGAGACTGTGGGCCGCGATCTGCGACATCGAGCCGCGCCCCGAGAGGAACAGAATCGGGCCCGTCGCAGCCGGTAAGCTCCTGGCACGCAAGCGCCCGAACCTGCTGCCTGTCTACGACAGCCGCATCAAGATGGTCCTCAGCAGGCCGCACACAGACAACCAGTGGTGGTACGACCTGCACGACCAGCTCATCAAAGACCCGGGTTTCGTCCAAGAGCTTGAGTCAGTCCGCAAAAAGGCGGGCGCGGGTCACATGTCCCTGCTTCGCGTCTTCGACGTGATGTGCTGGATGTTCAGCTGGGACAGCGAAGTCCGCGCCTGCAGCAGCCAACAAATGCCAAGTTAACTGAGACAGCATGAGACCCTGGTTCTCAACCAATCTGGCATACCTACTGGAAACGCGAACAGCACCTGCCAACTTAACTGAGACCGGACACCAAGAACTTGAGACGAGCGGCCGGCTCTGCCGCCCATCTCGGCGTGCGCGGACTCGGCCGTCCCGGCAGAGCGCTGTCGCACGGCTGNNCCAGGCCAGGTACATCAGGGGTCCATCGCAGGTCCATCGGAGGTCGATCTGCGACCACGGCAGGCGCATGCTGCCAGGCTGTCAGTCGCGTTGCGTGCCGTCGGGCCAGATCACGCGTACTGGTGTGGCGTGCTCGGCGGTCTCGGCCTGGAACCGACGGCGCAGCCAGGCCGTCGAGCAGGCCCGCGCGCTTGGCCTGCTCGCGCCGCCCTCGCACAGGCGCAACGCCGCCTGGCGGGTGATCGGGTTAGCGCCCGGTCAGATTCCGGCCGCCGCCGCGAGCACCGCCAGGCCGGCCCACCAGGCGACGGTCCCGGCGATGAGCAGCCACGCGGCCGGGTGGGCGAAGTTGAGCGCCCAGCCGACGCCGAAGCGGGCGCCGACCACGAGGGCGGGATCGTCGCGGTTGACGTAGAGCAGCCCGGCCTTCCAGAACCGGTCGTCGTCCCGGTCGGTCCCGGCCACGCGGGCGAGGCCGCGAACGTTGCCGTTCAGTCGCGACCCGCCCTGGCCCGCCCGCGCGGCGACGGCGCCCAGCAGCAGTACGCCGGCCGCGAACGGCAGCACGGGCAGGGCCCGTCCGATCCCGGAGAGCCGGTAGACCTGCCAGTCGGGCAGGGCGATCAGCAGCAGGGTGGTGTCTATCAGCGCGGCCAGGGTCAGCAGTGCCCGGGTAAAGGCGGCGAGGAAGCGGCGGTAGCGCAGCGTCGACGCCGCGGGATCGGCTGCATCGATGTCCGGCCGGGAACGGTGGACGATCAGCATGAGTCCGCTGTACATGACGGTGAAGTACAGCTGGCCAGCCGCTACCAGGACGCTGACGGCAGCCTTGGACACCCGGTGACCGGAGCCGGTGACGATGTAGGCAGGCAGGCCGGGGTAGCGCAGCGCGCCGACAGCGGCGGTCGCCGCCATGACGGCCAGCGCAGGCACCAGCCAGCGCACCGGGAAGCGGGGCGGATCGGTGCGCCAGCTGGTGTCGGCGACGACCGTCTGCCGCAGTCCCGCGAACCAGCCGTCCGCGTTCTTGACGGCGGCGATCTTGCGCCGCGCGACCCAGAAGCAGCCGAAGCCCGCGGCCAGTTCCGGCAGCAGGATGATCCTGGTCAGCCACGATGGCCAGTAACCGTGCACCGTCACCGCGACGAGGGTGCAGCAGACGCCGATGGCCGCGGTCCGCCAGTAGTAGGCCCGCCTTTCCCGGCCGATGACCGGCGCCCCCGCCCGCTCACGAGGAACGCGGACCCCGAACTGCAGGGTCGGCCGGGTCACCGCGGGCATCAAGCACATCAGCGCCCCGACGACCAGCACGGGGGAAACCGCGGCCAGGCTCGCGCCGCTCATGGCGAGCCTCCGCCTCGGTTCCGCACCTCCGCTACAGCGGCGGGGAAGGCGAAATCCGCCAGGGCAGCCTCACATTCCCGGACGATGCCGGTGGCCGGCATCCCCTGGGCGGCAGCCTCGGCGAGCAGCGTCCGCAGCCGACCCGTCCAGTCCTGTGCCCAGGCTGGATCCGGCGGCCCGCTGCCCGCGTCGCGCCGCACCACCGCGCCGGACTTCCGGCCGAGCCGCAGCAGGCCCTCCTGCCGCAGCAGGTCGTACCCCTTGTTCACGGTGTGGAAGTTGACGCCCAGGTCGACCGCCAGCTGCCGGATCGGCGGCAGCGCCGAGCCGGCCGGCTGCCGACCGCGGGCGATCGCCTCCACTATCCGGTCCCTGATCTGCTGATAGATGGGCACGGGACCATCCGGTTCGATGCTGAGCAGCATCACGCCTCCAGGATCTCACTGACTGCCGCCGCTCATCGCTGGCTCCCCTCCCGGCAAGAGGCGCCCGGCGGCATATGTGACAGCAGTTATAGAACAAATTACGTTCTGCTGTCAAACGATCTGCCGTCCCGCACAGGCCCACATGCCGACCGGCCGACGGCCGCTCGCCGAGGCGAGGCCGCAGTTTTGACTTCTGCCCCATCTGTTCTATATTTTATATAACAGATAACGGATATAGCGATCGCCGCGCCGCCGTTCCTGGCCGGGAAGGAGGCGCCAATGCTGGTCAGCATCGGGTCATTCGGAAAGGCAGTGGCCAGGTCATGGTCGTGCCGCGGCCGGGGCGGCACCGGGCCGGCCGGGTCGCTGGCGTCACCGGGGTCGCGGTTGGCCTGGGAGTGGCGCTGGCGGCGTGTACGTCGGCGCGGCCATCCAGCTCGGCTGTCGCGGGGGCCGGATCGCCCCGCAGCCCGGCAGCCTGAATCCCTGGCAGCAGCAGGCCGCGCCCGGTGGCCGGTTCACGGTGACCATCCGGTCGGATCCCGCACCGGGCCAGGCCAACACGCCGCCGATGCCCGCCGGCACCACGAGCCAGCACACGGGTTACCTCGCCTACCGTGTCTACCTGCCGGGGGTGCTCCCTCGGATTTGCCGCTTCCGGTGCTGACGGTGGAGCAAGGGGGCGCGGCGCGCACGCTTCGCGCCTGCCCCAGCCGCAACGCCCCCGTGCACTTCCCGGCGGTAAGCGGTTCCGCCGCCTCTGCCGCGGGCGCGGGCGGATTCGGTGCAGCAGCGCCCCCGCCACGCCAGCTGGAGTTCTTCAAGCCTCCGCAGAGCACGTTCAATAACGGGGGACTCGCCAGCGCCGACACCAGTTACGTCCTGGCTTACCTGGCCCGCCCCCGCAGGCATGCCTGCGGTGAGCAAGGTAGGGGACATGTGTTACATTATTTCTATAGGAGATAGAACAGATAAAGCAGGAGGAGATCAGCAATGTCTGCAACGCTGAAGCTGACGCACAAGACCATTGGAGTGGAAGTCCGCCGCGGCACGTACGACGCCATGGTCGACGGCAAGCGTGCCGGGTCCGTGGAACTGAACGAGACCATCGACATACCGGTCGAACCCGGACGTCACACCCTGCAAGTCCGCAACGGCCGAAACTCCAGCCGAACCAAAACGGTCGACGTCGGCGAGGGCGAAATCGCCAGTTTCCGATGCGGCGGAAAGCGCATCTTGCCGATCTTTCTCCTGTCCTTCCTCGTTCCCAGCCTGGCACTCTCGCTCCATCGCGAGTAACCCACCATGCGCGAGCCCACCGCCTCGCTCCGAGCCTGGCCCGCACCCCTCGCGCCCGGAACGTGAACCCGAAGAAGGTGAACTCCGTGTGCTCGTGAAAGCCGCGTCGCTTGCCGTCCTGTCGGGTCGCCCGGGGGAATCTCACCCCCGGGCTCCCGCAGAATCCGTACGTGAACCTCTCGATTCATACGGCTCTTGTCGTCCTGGTCACCAGACGGCAGGGACCCAGGTCACCCAGGCCCAGTGGGCGAAGTACCGGGGGCGGCGCTTTACCGCCTGGTTCCACGCTTCCTGCGCCTTCTTGCGTCCCTTGAGCCTTCGGTACTTGTTGCGGGACCAGCGCAGTAGGTATGCGTTGATCCGTCCCAGGAGGGGGTAGAGCGCCGATCGGTAGAATGCACCGTAATAGTTCATCCAGCCCCGGACGATCGGATTGATCTTCCGGGCGAGTTCGGCTTCGGTATGCCCGGTACGGTGGTCCAGCCGCCATGACCGCACCTCCGCACTGATCTTCTTCAAGGCGTCCTTGCTGATCGCGGGCATGAACGCGGTGAATCGCGCCCCGTCCTTGCGCCGCGCTCCGCGCGCCCGGAACGTGTACCCCAGGAACGTGAACGCCGTGTGCTCGTATGAGCCGCGCCGCTTCCCGTCCGCGCAGTAGACGATCCTGGTCTTGTCCGGATGCAGCACCAGCCCGACCGCTTCCATCCGCTCCCGCAAAGCCGCCAGGACACGCTGTGCCTGGGCCTCGCTGACGCAGTGGATCACCGCGTCATCCACGTAGCGCTCGAACCGGACGGCCGGGAACTCCCGGGCCAGCCAGGCATCGAACGCGTAGTGCAGGAACAGATTGGCGATCACGGGCGAGACCGCGGAACCCTGCGGGGTCCCCCGGTCACGCTGCACCAAGGTGCCGTCGGGCAGCGCCAGCGGGGCGGCAAGCCACCGCTTCACATACAGCACCACCCACGGCAGGTCAGTGTTCGCCTCGACCGCCTTGACCATCCGGTCCCACGGCACGCTGTCGAAGAACCCGGCGATGTCAAGATCAATCACCCAGTCCGTCTCCCAGCACCGCCGCCGGCATTCAGCCACAGCGTCGAGCGCGGAACGCTTCGGGCGGTAGCCGTAGGAGTCCGGATGGAAGATCGGCTCGACCTTCTTCTCCAGCTCCCGGGCCACTACCGTCTGCGCGACCCGGTCGGCGACGCAAGGCACCCCGAGAATCCTGATGCCCTGTCCGTGCGCCTTGGGGATCTCCACCGCGAGCACCGGCGGCGGGAAGTACGACCCCGACGACATCCGATTCCAGATCTTGTACAGATTGTTCTTCAGATCGGACTCGAACTCCGCGATCGACTGCCCGTCAACCCCCGGCGCTCCCTTGTTCGCCTTTACCTTCTCCCACGCCTCCCAGACCGCCCGCTTCGAGATCTCGAACGGCTTGCCTGATGCTTTCAGCTCGTCCACGCGACTCCTCCCGGAGCACTTCCGGTTGATCGGGCAAACAACAGCCACGGACAACCCGGCCCCTTCGCTCCACCCCCGTTACAGGGGCCTCAGCACTACTACGAGCCGGTCCGCCAGCGCACCCCGCGACGGTACTCACATCGCCCCTCCTCCCGGAGGGACTCTCCCTGTCGCCCGCCCAGGCAGGGCCGGCTGTGTCAGGGCACGCCTTCTCCTGTTCCGCACGGAAGCCGCAGACCGGGCTCGCGTCGTCTACATGCCGGACACCGCCTGGCCAGTAAACGGGCACCCGCCAGGCTTATCCCGGGATTACTGCAACACCCCGGTTCTGATGTCAGCTATTCGTGTTACGACACTTCCTCAACGATTCGCTCGCGCTCGCCTTCCCGATCCCCACCTGACGCCTTGACGACGCCTTTTCCTCATCGCTCACCACGACGGTCTTCAGCCAACGCAGCATGAGGCGGTTTGAAGCCACCCCCCGCAGGGCGACTCCGAAGGGCCACCATCCTTCATCTCCCGTACAGCACCGCTCCATCCGGCCTTCCTACATCAGGCCCTCCTTCGCGTTCAGGACACACTGCAGTACACGATCCGGTCTTCCCGGGATGCAACCGGACGCCGACCCGCTCCATCCGCTTCCGCAGCGCATCCAGCACGGCCTCGGGCCGGGCCTTGGACGGGGCAGTACACGAGGCGTCAGGCCGCGTGTGACGACCGCTACGGAGACGCCGCTATGCGCGGCGCTGCGGCCATCGCCGCTGCGGCCCATGATGAGGAGAGCTGCTCGCTGTACTTCGGCCTGGCCGGCATGGCGGTCGCCCTGCACGCGGTGCACGTCCAATTGGGCAACTCCTCCGCAGGCGCAGCGGAGCGCCGCGCTCTGGACCAGGTGTGGTCCCGTTTCGACGGGCAGCGCTGGGGCGTGATGTTCGAGTTGCTCGGCGGCAACGCCGGCATCGCGCTGGGAGCACTGCAGGCCGGCGATCCCGAGCTGGCCGTCCTCGCGGCGGAGCCGTACCTCCGCACCGCTGACCCGACGCCTGGCGGGGTGAACTGGGCACTCCGCCCCGGCCCTGCCCGCTCCCATCACATCGCGCACGGCACGCTCGGCATTGCATACGCCCTCGCGGCCGTCGGCACGGCTGCCGGGCGGCGCGACCTTACCGAGATTGCCCTGCGGGATGCCGCCGATGTCGTCGCGCGCGACGAAGCAGGGCCTGAGGGCTTCGTCGTCCGCAATGGGCGATGGGCAACGCCGGCATCATCCGCTGGGCTGACTCGCACAGACGCCCGCCAGGGAAGATAGCGTCAGCGAGCAGTTGTTCACGATCACCCTGGCTCAGCGGCCCGGCCCCGGGAAGAACTCGGCGCCCTGGACGTACTCCATGGCCTTGGTGAATGCCGGGTCGCTGAGGCGCTGCTCCATCTCCTGCGGGGTGAGGTCCTCGATGCGTGCCTGGATCCACCACAGGTTGCCCAGCGGGTCACGCACCCGCCCGACGCGGTCGCCGAAGAACAGGTGAGTGACCTCGGTCACTGAGATGCCGCCGGCTGCGACGGCCTGGCGGTGGACGGCGTCGGCATCGGGGACATACAGGCGGAGGAAGCCGGGCGTCGGCGGCCAATCGGGCCTGGCGTCGAACATCATCACGACGGAATCGCCGATCCGCACCTCTGCGTGCTCGATTCTTCCCTCAGCTCCGGTGAGGCGGGCGATCTCCCCGGCGCCGAAAGCCTCTTTCATGTAGTCGATGAGCCGGGCGGTGTCGCGGGAGATGATCCACGGCGTGACGGTGGTGTAGCCCTCGGGAACCGGCTTGACAGCCATTTCGCTGTGCCTCCTGGATGCGGTGCGGGCAGGTGCCACCGAGGCTAGATGCCATGTAGGCCAGCTCCTGTCCTCCATTGGAGGCATCCTGGATTCCGTGAGCGATACCTCGTCCAGGCTGCTGAAGCTGCTGTCGCTGCTGCAGGCCCCGCGCGAGTGGGCCGGTAGCGAACTCGCCGATCGTTTGCAAGTTAGCCGCCGGACGATCCGCTGCGATGTGGAGCGGCTGCGCGGCCTGAGTTACCCGGTGGAGGCGACGATGGGCACCGGCGGCGGCTACCGCCTGGTCGCCGGGATGGCGATGCCGCCGCTGCTACTGGATGACGACGAGGCCGTGGCCATCACCGTCGGCCTGGCCACGGCGGCCCGGCACCCGGTGCAGGGCATCGGGGAGGCATCGGTGCGGGCGCTGGGCAAGCTGGAACAGGTACTGCCGTCCCGGCTGCGGCAGCGGGTCCGCTCGCTGAACGCCGCCACTGTCTCGCTGCCCTCCGGCGACGGCCCTGGCGTCGACCCGGTGCAGCTGACCACGCTGGCAGCCGCGATCACCGGCCGTGAGCGGGTGCGGTTCGGCTACCAGGCCGGCGACGGGACCGGCAGCACCCGCCTAGCCGACCCGCATCGCCTCGTCGCGGCAGGACGGCGCTGGTATCTGCTCGCCTACGACAACGACCGCCAGGACTGGCGGATCTACCGCATCGACCGGATCCGGGACCTGCAGCCGACGGGCGCGCGGACCCGCCACGCCCACTGCCTGCCGACGCTGCCGCCTACGTCACCGGCAAGCTCTACTCCCTCGCCCCCACTTACCGGGCCATCGCCACCCTGCACGCTCCGGCCGCAGAGGTGGCCCGCCGACTGGGCAGTACCGCAGGTAAGCTCACCGTGACCGGCGAGTGGACCTGCCGGCTCGAAACGCATGCCGACACGCTGGAATGGCTGGCCTTCCGGCTGATCCTTTCCGGCTGCGAGTTCGAGGTGCACCAGCCGCCAGAACTCGCCGGATACCTGCGCGCGCTCGGTGCGCGCCTCACCCGCGCCGCAGGCCACTGAGCTCCCGCCGGAGGGCGATCCACTGGCCCGCAAGTGAACCGAGGCGAGCCACTCGCGCACGCAGGGGCGAGCGGAGTTGTCAACGGCGACAACAGCGGACACAGCCATCCTGTCTTTTCACATGTCGTCGTGACAGCCGTTATGTTGTCGGCTCCGTGCAACTCCCTCCGGCATCACGCGGGGGGCGCAGCCAGAGCACGCCGCCGCAATGGGCTGTCTTAGGGCCGGCCGCTGCGGCGGCGAGTGCTGCCCCAAGCCGGGACACATACGCTTTCGTGCGCGGGAACGTGAGGTCGGACGTGTAAATAAGGCCGGGAACCTCTTTTCCAGCCGCCTCGTGTGCCCGTCGGAGACTCTCGAAGTCCGGGACGTTGTTCGTCACGAGGACCCGGCCCTCGGCCAGCGCCGCCTGGAAGATCTCTAGGTCTGACAGGGCCCGCAGGACAGGATCCGCAGCGACCGCACGGCAGTCGATGCCACGGGCAGCAAGATCGGCGGCGACCGCGGGCGAGAACATCTCGTCGAGGAGCGGGAAGACCGTAAGCGGCGAACTCTTCGTCCGCGCGCCACTGTGCGGAACTCAGCCGCTCCGCAAGACCTTCCTCCAGCTCGCAGTCTTGGCCAAGCTCCGGATCTGTCACCATGAACCGTGCGGAGAGCGGTTCGATCCCGATAACGTGCACCTTCCAGCCCCGCTCCGTCAAGCCTTCTATCAGCCGTGAGCCGAGGATCTCCATCGGGATGGAACTATTGGTTGCTACGTCGATGTCGCGGCTCAATCGGTCGACGATGCCGTGTGCTTGAACCGCATAACCACCCGTTAGTGCAAATGGCAAGTCGTTGCCAACTTCCAGAACGTCCCGCAGCAGTCTCCTGTGCAGGTCGTTCATATTCATCAGACGGCTGGCGCTCCTTCAGCGAGCTCTGGAAAAGCTGACTCCCACACATCCCGGATGACGCGGCCGACTACCTTGCGCAGGGTGGGCCAATGGCCGACGAGCAGTCGTGGATTTATGAACACGACCAAGTCGTCGCGCAGTCCCTCGGTCAGGACGATGTGGTACATGCTCACGCAGAGCGAAGGACGTTCAATATCAAAGGCGGTTAGCCCGCGCCACGCAACGTGCAGCGGCAACTGGACCGTGCCGCGCTCCGGGCCTGCCAGATCGTCAAGGGAACGCGGCAATCTGCTGCGGTATCGCTGTTCCAGCACCGCGGCATGCGAGATAGGCTCGGACGAGACCTCCATGGTCCAAGTATGGCTTACTGAGCCGAGATGGCCGGCCAACTTACTGCGTGTTGGAAACGACATACACGTTCCATCCGACCTTGAGCGCATACGCGTAGTGCGCGACCTTAGGTCAAGACCCCAGCGCCAGGCTAGACGTCGGGTTCGCGTCCCAAGGTGCGTCGGCGCCACAGGCAGCCGGCCCTCGCTATCCCGCCACGCACGACCGCAGCTACCCACCAGACCCGACCGTAACGCGGCAGCAGCCCAACCCACGACCAAGCGCACCGGAGCAGATTTCCACGCGACGCGACCACTCCCCCGGGTGAAATGGCTAGACGAGTGATTTCATGTCGAGAAGCTGTACCCGGCTCCGCTCATCAGGTGAAGGGGCCACGACAGGCACAGCCCACGACAGCAGGAGACCACCATGCCGAAGTACTTGCTCCTCAAGCACTACCGCGGCGGCCCGGAGCCGCACCGTCCGGTGCCCCCGATGGACCAGTGGGCCCCCGAGGACGTGGAGGCGCATATGGCCTTTCTCAAGCACGTCAGCGAAATGCTCGAGGAGAACGGCGAGTACGTCGATGGGCAGGCGCTGACGCCGGCGCGCACCTGGGTGCGCTACGGCGGCCCGGACGCTGCCCCGGTCACCACCGACGGCCCGCTGCCCGAAACCAGCGATCTCGTGGCGGGCTGGTACATGATCGACGTCGAGTCATACGAGCGCGCGGTAGAGCTGGCGGCCTACGTCTCCTCGGAGCCAGGCCCGGGCGGCGAGCCGCTGTACGAGTGGATCGGCGTCCGGGAGGTCATGTCCGGGCCGCCCTCGGACGACTGACCCGGCGTGACCGACGAGCCCACGCGACGGCTGGACGAGGGCGCGCTGCGCGCCCTCGTCCCCCGGGTGCTCGCGGGCCTCGTCCGCCGGGGCGAGGACTTCGATGCCGCCGAGGACGCGCTGCAGGAGGCGCTGCTGGAGGCGCTTCGGGTGTGGCCCGAGCACCCGCCGCGCGACCCGCNNGCCGCGGCCCGCCGCCATCGAGGAAGGCGACGACACCCTTTTCCTGCTCTTCTGCTGCTGCCACCCTGACCTCACGCCTGCCTCCCAGGTGGCGCTGACCCTGCGTGCCGTCGGCGGCCTCACCACCCGGGAGATCGCCGACGCCTTCTACGTACCGGAAGCGACGATGGCGCAGCGGATCAGCCGGGCCAAGCGCGCCCTTCAGGGGCGCCGTCTGGATCAGCCCGGCGACCTCGCCGTCGTGCTGCGCGTGCTCTACCTCATCTACACGGCCGGCCACGCAGGCCGGGTGGACCTGGCCGGAGAGGCGATCCGGCTCGCCCGCCAACTCACACTCGCCACCGAGGAACCGGAGGCGCGCGGGCTGCTCGCGCTGATGCTCCTCAACCACGCCCGCCTCCCGGCGCGACTCGACTCAGCGGGTCGCATCGTCACGCTCGACCGACAGGACCGCGGGCTGTGGGATACCCGCGAGATCGCCGAGGGCGTGCGCGTCCTGCATTCGGCGCTGGCCGTTCATCGCCCCGGTCGCTACCAGGTCGAGGCCGCCATCGCCGCCCTACACGACGACGCCGCGAGCGCTGAGGAGACCGACTGGCCGCAGATCCTCGCCTGGTACGACGACCTCGTCGCCCTCACCGACGACCCGGTGCGCCAGGACCCCGCCGCGGTGCTCGGGCGGGCGGTCGCGGTCGGCCACGTACTGGGCGCCGCCGCCGGGCTGCGCGAGACCGACCGGCTGCGCGAGGTGCTCGGCGAGCGGCACCGGTGGCACGCCGTCCGCGGCTACCTCTACGAGCTCAGTGGCGACCTCCCTGCCGCCGCCCCGGCATACGCGGATGCCGCCCGTCGGGC
>PLIQ01000258.1 GCA_003140115.1 Actinomycetota bacterium
GCCTCGGCCATCCCGGCCAGCGCCGGCGACAGGCCTTCCCACCTGGCCGCCAGCTCCAGCAGCATGGTGTCGTCAAGCGGCGGCCTGGCCAGGAGGGCCTGGACGTTGTCGGGAAGACCGGCCAGCAGGGCCGCGTTTGTCTCGGTCATCTGTACTCACCGAGGATTCTGGCACACGAACGGCCAGCAGACCCGGCGTCCTGGAGCTGACACCATGGTCCGTTCGTGCTTCGGACAGATCGTCGATCTGGGCTTCGGCGACGTCACTGCCCATGCGGATGGTGTACACACCCCTATAGCTGGACTCCGCGCCGACCCAACACCTCGGCCAGGGTCGGGCCCGCCGAGCGCGCACCGGACTGGAGTTGCTCTGCCTCTTGGTGCATGCGCTGCCAGTCGGCCGGATCGGTGACCGCCCGGGTGGCGATGCGCCACCAGCCGGAGAGGAACTCATCCAGCGCCGCCAAGTCGACGACGGGCGCATAGGTGATCCCTTCGAGCCCGGTATCGAACGCGGCGACGTTGGCGGCGGGTAAGGCCGCGCGTACGGCGGTGAAGGTCCGCTCGATGTGCGGATGGGGTCGGTCGTGTCGCCGGACGGTCATGACGACGCCTAACCTCCTGCTGGTTGCCGCGTACCATCCCAGCTTATCGAGCAGGCCGGAAACAACGCGCCAGTCACTCCGAGGCGGGTCTGCGGTGCCGCAGCCCGAATGCGGCGCAAAGACGCCACCGATGATGATCACCACGATTCCCGCGGCGATGAGCAAGCGGCCCTTCATGAAATTCGACCTTGCCCCTGGGGCCACCGGCATCATGCGTGTCATGACCATCCAAGCGGTTGTGTTCGACATCGGCGGCGTTCTGGAGATCACCCCGGACCTGGGCGTGACCGGGAGGTGGGAGTCCCGGCTCGGCCTGGGCCCCGGCGAGCTTAATAAGCGCATGTATGACGTCTGGCGTGGCGGCAGCGTCGGGACGGTCAGCGAGGGCGACGTGCATCAGGCGGCCTCGAGAATCCTCGGCCTCGATGAAGGGCAGCTGGCGGAGTTCATGGCCGATATCTGGCGCGAGTACCTCGGCGCCGCCAACACCGACCTGATCCAGTACGCTCGCCGGCTGCGTCCGCGCTACCGCACGGGGATCCTGAGCAACAGCTTCGTCGGCGCCAGGGAACGAGAACAGGCCGCCTACGGGTTCGAAGACCTCGTCGATGAGATCATCTACTCCCACGAGTGCGGGATGAGCAAGCCCGACCCCAGGATCTACGCCCTGGCTTGCGAGCGGCTCGGGGTCGAGCCAGCGCAGATGGTGTTCCTCGACGATTCTGAGCCGTGCGTCCAAGGAGCACGCCGGGCGGGTATCCACGCCGTCCTGTACCAGGACAACAGCCAGGCCGTCAGCGACATCGAGGACCTGCTCGGGCGGTAACCGGTGCAGGTAGCGCGATCGCCTGCCGGCTTCTGCGCAGCCGTGCCGTCGGGTTCGCCACGTCGTTGTCCGGTACGGTTGCTCTATGAGTGTGCAGTCGGCTGCCAGCCCGGAACCGGCCGAGCCGTACGAGGTGATTCACCTCGGCGGGGAGGCCGCCGCGATCGTGCCGCTCGCGGAGCTCCGTCGGCTCCGGGCGGTTGAGCGGCACGCCTCGCCGGAAGCCCTGGAAGAGGCGGAGATCGAGGCCACGCTTGCGGCACATGACGAATGGGTCGCCGCCGGGTGCCCCGGCGCGCGATCACACGAAGACGTCATGGCCGAGCTCCTCGGCAGTGATCAGTGAAGATCCGGTGGACCCCAGAGGCCTCGGCCTTAGCGCGTCGTTTCATGCGCGACCAGGACGGCATACGTGCCGTCGGCGTGGCCGTTGCCGCCGCGGGTCGTCAACGTGGCGCATACTGGCCTTCCTGNNGTGCCGCTCCCGTAGAGCGGGCTGTGGCCGACCAAGGTGTACCTGCCTGCCGGGACCGTTACCGAGTAGGTAGCACTCGCGCCGATGGGAACATCACGGTGAACGCCGGGGCCCGTCACGGTCACGGTCCCCGGCCACGGACGCGGCAACCCCGGTGCCGGCCCGCCGACTCCATACAGGTGACCAGTCAAGGTGCCATCGGCGGGGTTCTGCGCCGAGCACGCCGACGTGAACCCGGCCAGGAACACAGCAGCCAGGGGCAGACCGATCAGGGAGATTCTCACTCCCGTTGGACGAAACGCGCCTGTCGCGCGGTTCCAGGCGTTCGTCGCACGTGCGCGTCGCCCGGATCTTGCGGAGCGCTGGGCCTAGCCAGAGCGATCTCCAGCCGACGCACCGTCCGATGCGAGCTGTCCGAGAATGACCAGAGCGCATGCCACGGTCCGTTCGGTCAAGAAGAGAACACGTCGGTGGGCGCGGTCACTGTGTCACGTCCGGACTGCCGCACGCTGTTGATGGGACCATGGCTGACATGCAGGTCGCCGATGTCCGGACACTGATCGACGGGCTGCGATGGGATCGGCGGCGCCATCCCTACAGCGGGCGCCGGGAGTACTCCCAGCGCGCCCGGGCGGTCGCCGCTGCAGTCGCGGACCTGATCGAGGCGGGTGATGCCGCAGGCGCGGGCCCGCTGGCGCGGCGCGCGGTGGAGCGTGTCACCGCCGCGCTCATGTATATGGACGATTCGGCCGGAATCGTCGGTGACGACCTGCGCACGCTGATGGCCTTGTACGCGCGGGCCTGCCGTTCAGCAGCTCCGGACGCTGGGCGCCTGGCGGGGTGGCTGGTGTCCATGCAGCTCGACGGGCCAGGCTGGCCCGCCATCGAGCTCAAAGAATTCGCCGAAGCCCTTGGCCCCCGCGGTCTCGCCGAGGTCGCCCGGCTGACCGAAGAACGCGGCGTTACCGCCGAACCGGACTCCTGGACCGCGCGGGGAATCAAAGATCTCCGAGAGCAGCTGGCCGCAGTGTCCGGCGACATCGACGCCCACGTCACGGTGCTAGCCGAGGATCTGCGCGGCGCGCACCGGTACAGCGAGATCGTAGAGGTGCTGCGCGCCGCCGGGCGGGACGACGACGCCGAGCAGTGGGCGCGCAAGGGGCTGGCCGAGCAGCCGTCGGGCTTCCAGACCGACCGACTCCGCGACCAGCTCGTGGACCTGCTGCTCGACGGCGGCAGAGGAGCAGAGGCGGTTGCCGTCACCCGCGAGATCTACGAACGGCGGGCCATTCATCAGGACTACCTCACGCTCCGCCATGCCGCCCAGCAGGCAGGCCAATGGGCCGATCTCAGCGGCTGGGCACTCAGCCTGCTCCGCGACCGGGCCCACACCGAACCGTGGTACGTCAGGGAGCTGATCAGCGTCCTGGTGAGCGAGAACCTACTCGATGAGGCGTGGGCGGCCGCGATGGCGAACCCCGGTCAGGTCCCCGGGTCCCAGTGGTTCCAGCTGATCGAGGTGCGGGAGAAGAACCATCCCGCCGACGTGATCCGCCCCTACCAGGACCTGATCGAGATCGGGCTGGAAAGAGCCAGCGACAAGTACCGCTACCCCAAGGCGGTCAAGAGCATCAAACGCCTGCGGGACTACTACCACCGCACCGGCGACGAGGCCGGTTTCACCGCCTACGTTGCCGACCTGCGGCAGCGGCACCGCCGTAAGACGTCCTTTATCGCCAAACTCGACAAGGCACTAGCCAGCCGCTAAGACCAGCTTGCCGCCCTCCCGTCCCTACTCGATTGCGCTGAACCATCAAGGTCGCTTGAGCCGTCCCCTTCGGGCTGAGTACCGTGGCTCCTCGTGGTCTTTGTCTAGCCCGTAAGTCACTCGCCGGCAATCTGCCTCTGGGCAGCTCCCCCAAGCGCAGGGCATGTTTTCCCCTCAAGGCCCTGTCGGGCCGCAGGCAAGCCAGATGATCACTCAGGAATCCGGCGACTGCTGCTGATCCGGTTCATGAGACGTCGCGGCGCCTGGTGATCAGGGCGGGGATGGCCAGGAAGGCGGCGGCGTACAGGCCGAGGGTGAGGAAGGCGAGCGCGGGCGCGACCTGCGCTTCCTGCAGAGGAGGACCACCAAAGGCCACGTTGAAGTTGCCGTCCAGGTTGACCAGCGTGTTGGTGCCGGCATCGGGCAGGACCTCGTAAATCCGCAGGATGACCCCGTGCAGCAGCCCGGCGAAGTACTCGATCGACGGCTCGGCCACGACGGCCCACAACAGCACCGCGCCGATCGCCGCGCCGGCGCTGCGCAGCCAGACCCCGAGGGCCAGGCCAGCGGCGGCGTAGACCAGGCCCAGCATGAGCGCGGCGGCCAGCGCGCCGGCGACGTGACCGAAGGCCGGGAAATGGCTGCCCGCGGGGGCCAGGGACCCGGTCTGGTGCAGCGCGACCACTGCGCTGGCCGCGGCGGCCAAGAGGAACGTCAGCGCGACGCTGACCGCGACCGCGGTTGCGAGGGCCAGCGCCTGGCCGGTAAAGGTCCGCAGCCTGCCCGGGCCCTGCAGCAGGGCGGTCCTGATGGTGTTCCGGCCCCAGTCGCTGCCTCCGGTCAGCGCGCCGAGCAGCATGAGCACGGCGGCGCCGTAAAGTCCGTTGAACTGGCCGAAGCCGTTCAGCGCAGCCGTCAGATACTGGTCCGGCAGCAGGGTCGACAACACCTGCGGCGCATTGATGCCCAGCGAGATGCCGGTATTGGCGGTCGCATACAGCACGTATCCGGAGATGTAGCTGGTGATCAGCATGTCGGCGGGCAGCACCAGGATCAGGGCTACCACGGCCGGGCGCTTGCGCATGACCAGCAGCTCGGCGCGCAGCGAGGCAAGCACTCCGGTGACGGCGGTCTGCGGCCGCGGCGGCCCGGCTGCCCGGCTGGTGCCGGACGAGCGTGCCGCCGGGCGGCGCCGGAGGCGGAGCCTGCGGCTTCTTTCGGTGACCGCATCCCGGCGCCGCAGCAGGACCATGGTCAGGGCAAGGGCGCCCGCAATGTAGGCAGCCAGGGTCCAGGCCGCCGCAGCGGGGCGCACCGGCAGGTAATTCTGCGAGCCCGCGCCGCCGCCCGATGTCCCGAACAGCCCGGTCAAGGTGACCGCGCATGCGCCCGGCGTCAGGTCGCTGATGGTCCGCAGGGCCCCGCGCGGGATCTGCAAGGCCAGACCGTACAAGGTGCTCTCGATGATCAGCGTCCACAGCAGGGCGGCCGCGGCCGCGCCGGCCGCGCTGCGGCACGCCGTGCCCAGGAACAGGCCGATCATCCCGTAGGCGAGCGCAATGAGCAGCGCCACGCCTACCCCCTCGGCGATGACGACGCTGCCCGGCATGGCGCCGAGGTACGGGTTCACCGACCGGGACTCCACCAGCCGGATCACGATGCTCGCGGCCGCCGCCACGGCGAAGGTCGCCAGCACGCTGGCCGCCATGGCCACCGCCAGCGCGAGCGCCTGGCCCGCGAAGGTCCGCGCCCGGCCCGGTCCCTGCAGCAGTGCCGTCGTGATCGTGCCCCGGCCCCAGTCGCCGCCCGCCATCGCCGCGCCCAGGACGATGAACGGCGTCGTGCCGTAGATGGAGAACTGGGAAACCGCGATGATGTTGAACTGGCTCGGCAGCAGGGACTGCAGGTTCTGCGCCGGGGTGCCGTAGGTGCTGTAATCCGTCGGGGTCAGAGTCAGGTAAAAGATGAACTCCGCCACATAATCGCTCAGCAGCACCAGCACCGGCGTGACCAGCATCAGCCCCCAGGCGGCCGGCCATCTCCGCAGCACCAGCAGCTCAGCGCGCATCGACGCGAGCATCCGGCTAGTGCCCTTTCGCGCGCTGATGCCGCCGCCGCGAGCGGCGGCCCTGGACCGCACCGCCGCCATCTCGCTCAGGCCAGCGCACGGAGTCGGCGCCGCCGGTCCGCCCGCCGGTCAGCTCGAGGAACACTTCCTGCAGCGAGCGCCGCCCGGTGCGGATCTCGCTCACCGCCAGTCCCGCGCCGACTAGCTGCCGGTTGACCGCCGCGGCCCCGGCCGGATCAGGTTCCCGCAGGCCCAGGCGCAGCAGCCCGTCGGACAGCTCGGCGTGGTCTACTTCCGCGAGCCCGGGAGCCAGCGCGGCCGCCTGGCTGGCCGGCTCGGCGCGGACCCACAACTGCGGCTGGCCGCGCAGCTGCCCGGGCGTGCCCTCGGCCAGCATCCGGCCGCCGCTGATCACCCCGACCCGCCCGCACAGCTGCTCGACCTCGCCCATGTCGTGGCTGGACAGCACGATCGTCTTGCCGCCGCCGCCCAGCTCGGCGATCAGCCGCCGCATCTGCAGCTGCCCGGCCGGGTCCAGGCCATTGGACGGCTCGTCCAGGATCAGCAGCTCCGGGTCCTTCAGCAGCGCCGCCGCGACTCCAAGCCGTTGTTTCATGCCCAGGCTGTAGGTCGCGACCGCGTCCCTGGCACGCGCGGTGAGCGCGGCCTGGTCAAGTACGGCATCCACCCGCGAGTCCGGGACGCCAGACCTTCTAGCCGCGGCGCGCAGGTTGTCCCGCCCCGACATGAACGGGTAGAACGCGGTCTCTCCCATCGCGCCCGTGCGCCGCAGGCCCGCCGGGGCACCCGGCGGCCGGCCCAGCACCCGGATCAGCCCCGACGTCGGCCGCACCAGGCCCAGCAGCATCCGCAAGGTGGTGGTCTTGCCCGCGCCGTTCGGACCCAGCAGCCCGTACGTCTCACCCGCCTCCACGCACAGGTCAAGACCGTCCACCGCGGTCACGTACCCGCCGAAGCGCTTGACCAGGCCGCGCACCTCCACCACCCGATCGCCCATCACGACCCTCCAACCTGCGCCCGGACACATCGGCCTGCCCCGGCCCTGCACCTGATGAGATCCGCTCACCGTCTGCCCTCAGTTGTACGGGCCACCGGACGCCGCATCAACCAGGCTGCCTAATCCAGGCCTGCGAGCCCTGTCCGTCCTCCTCGCCGGCACCCAGATCCGTGCGAGCGCGGCGAATCAGGCCGTCTTGACGGCGGCACTGCCCGGCTGGGGCGGCGCGGCCGGGAACGGGACGGGGCCCGCCAAGGCCAGAGCCCGGCGCGAGAAGCGCCGGACCCGGCGCAGCACAGCGTCGTGAGACCGCGACCTGATCGCACAGCCACCGCAAGCTCGCCCGGTAGCCAGGAGACTCTCGCCACGGTCCGTTCGGCCTCCTCAATTCGGCCAAGTGGGATCGGGGCCTCGCGCTGTTCCTCACGTCGAGGAAGTCGCCGTTGTCCCTGAGGGCCGCAACCTGCTGTCCTGGCTGGCCGGAAGACCCGCCTGACGGCGGGGGGAAGCCGCCTGCCCGTAGGACTCGATGGGTGGAGTCGGTTCTGAGCTGCAAGGTTGTTAGCATTTCACCTGGATCGCGTGAAGGCCGGGCTAACTTGGTGTGAGTGGGCAGCTAACCTGCGTGTTTAACAGCCCCGGCGCAAACGGAGACTCCCTCATGGCTGGCGAGCGAGGAGAGAAACCCGGATATCCGAAGCGCGCCCAAGAGTTCATCGAGCCCGGATGACGCGCGCACATGTCTCGGCGCCCGAGGGCGGGGCGCGGGGTCCCGCCGCGACGCGGCCTGACGCCGGGAAAAGCGCCGCGGCCAAGGCAGGCACGGCCGCCCTGACCCTGGGCGCGCTCGGCGTCGTCTTCGGCGACATCGGTACTAGTCCCCTGTACGCGATGAGCTCCATTTTCCAGGTTCACGGCGTCCGGCCGAACACGGCTGGGGTGGACGGCATGATCTCGCTCGTCGTCTGGGCGATCATCCTGGTCGTCATGGTCAAGTACGTGACCTTCGTGATGCGCGCCGACAACCGGGGCGAGGGCGGCATCATGGCCCTGGTGGCGCTCGTCCTGCGCCTGCCGGTCAAAGGCCAGGGCAGGAAAGCGGCTCTGGTCTTGCTCGGGATCTTCGGAGTGGCGCTCTTCTACGGCGACGGGACGATCACCCCGGCGATCAGCGTCATCTCCTCGGTCGAAGGGCTTGAGACGTCAGCGCCGGGACTGAAGTCGTTCGTGGTGCCGATCACGCTCGCCCTGCTGACCGTCCTGTTCGCGGTCCAGCAGTTCGGGACGCGCGCCATCGGGCGGTTGTTCGGACCCTTCATGGTGGCGTGGTTCGGCCTCCTGGCGGTTTCGGGTCTCAACAAGATCATCGGGAATCCGGTGATCCTGAAGGCGCTGTCGCCCAGTTACGGGTTCGCGTTTTTCCTCGACCACCCCGTGACCGGTTTCCTGGCTCTGGCCGCGGTCGTGCTGGTGGTCACCGGTTCCGAGGCGCTATACGCCGACCTGGGCCAGTTCAGCCGGCGCTCGATCACCCGGGGGTGGATCTTCGTCGTCTTCCCCGCGCTGATCCTCAATTACCTGGGCCAGGGAGCGCTGATCCTGCGTTCGCCCACGGTCATCGCGAACCCCTTCTTCGGGCTGTTTCCTAAATGGGCGCAGATCCCGATGGTCGTGGTGGCGGTGGCCGCGACCATGATCGCGTCGCAGGCGGTGATCACCGGGGCGTTCTCGGTCACCCGCCAGGCGGTGCAGCTGGGCTTCCTGCCCCAGCTGAGGATCCGGCACAAGTCGGGATCCGAAGGGCAGGTCTACGTTCCAGCGGTGAACTGGCTGCTCTACATCGCGGTGGTCGCGCTGGTGATCGGCTTCGGGTCCGCTGCTCATCTCGCTTCCGCCTACGGCATCGCCGTCACCGGAACGTTCGCGACGACCACCGTCCTGTTTTTCGTCGTCGTGCGGATGCGCTGGAAAAAGCCGCTGTGGATCGTCCTGCCGGGCGCGGCGGCCTTCCTCACCGTTGACCTCGCGTTCTTCTCGGCGAACCTGACCAAGGTCGTGTCTGGCGGCTGGTTCCCGCTGGCGATCGCACTGATCATCTTCACGCTGCTCTCGACCTGGCAACGCGGACGGGGACTCGTCACGGCCAAGCGCTCGGCGGCCGAGGGACAGCTCCGCGACTTCGTCGAGGAGATCCATAGCATGGACCCCCCGCTGTACCGCGTGCCGGGGACGGCGGTCTTCCTCGCCGCGGGCAAGCAGACGACACCGCTGGCGCTGCGGGCCAACGTCGACTACAACCACGTGATACACGAGAGCGTCGTCATCGTGTCGGTCGAGACCGAGACGGTCCCGCACGTCGACCCCTCCGAGCGCATAGTGGTCGATGACCTCGGCTACACCGGCGACGGCATCGTCTATCTAACCGTGCGCTACGGCTTCCAGGACGACCAGAGCGTGCCGACGGCGCTGGGAGAGGCCGCCGCTCAGGACTTCCCGGTGAACATCGATGTCGAGAATGCGATCTATTTCGTCTCCGAGATCACCATCGTCCTGGGTGACGATCCCGGCATGCGCAAGTGGCGCAAGAGGCTATTCCTCTTGCTGTCGCGCACGTCCAAGAGCCCGGTGGCTCTCTTCCACCTGCCAGAGCAGCGCATCGTGACCATGGGTTACCACATTGAGCTCTGACGGAGCCGTAGGCCCTAAGGAGCGCTGGGGAAGTAACTGCCATGGAAGCCGAACGGGACGTGGTGCGGCACCCGGGCACGTCCGATCTCGCTGAGGTTGGTGGCGTCGAGAGCCAGCAGGAACGAGGTGCCAGCGGCGCTGTCGAGTACGACTGACAGCAGCACTCCGGAATCCTCCTGCCCGGTGCCGGGTGCCCGGGCGAAAACCGGCTCGCCGGGGTAGGTGCCCGGTTCGGACCATGAGGCCGACGTGCCGTCTTCGAGGTCGGCCTTGGTGATCCGGTCCGGGAAGCCGCCGTCCGTGCTTGCGATGCCGTAGGCGTAGCGGTAGTGCTTGCCGTTGCGCCGTCCATAGTCGATGCGCGGCAGCTCCAGGGCGATGCCGGGGAGGGGTTCGCGGGTCACATCGCCGCCGTCCAGGCGTATCCGGTACCGGCGCAGCCGGGCTTGCGGTATGCGGGCGTCGCGGCATCGCAGCCGGTCCAGGTAGAGCGCGTCGATGATGCCGGCATCGTCGTAGGCGCACACGTCGAGGAGGATCTCGTTGCCGTGCTCGTAGGCGTTGACGTGATGGAAGGCGAAGAAGGCCTCACCGGAGTAGGTGCCGCGGCTGCTTCCGGTGCTCAGGTCAAGGACGTGGAAGCGGGTGCCGCGGCCCGGTCGCCACCGGTAGTTGCGGATAAAGGGACGGCCGGACAGCGGGATCGTCACCGGGACCACGACGAACGGGAACTCCGCGAGCACGAGGTATCGCTCGGTGATCGCGAAGCTGTGCATATAGGCCGGAAGCCGTGCCGGGAGCCGCGCGATGATGCGGCGCCTGCCGCTTGGGTCCTGGGCATAGACCCGGTAGCTGGTGCGCGGGCCGAAGTGGGTCGCGTAGCTGACCAGGTCACCCGAACCGGGCGCGCGGTGCGGATGGGCGGTGGTCAGCTGCCCCGGCGCCGGCCGCGCCACCCCGAGTGTGTCCAGTGTCCGGGGGTCGAACTTCACCGGCAGCGGGGTCTCGGTCAGCGCGAGGAACTC
>PLIQ01000555.1 GCA_003140115.1 Actinomycetota bacterium
TATATCCTCCGCGTTAATTTCCGATGCTTCGAATATGCTGGTGAATTGCGGGACGGGTGAGGTGCCTGCGCCGGAGGTGAGCCGCCCGGTCTGGCCAGCGGGTCTGACACGCACGCACGTCCGCCGCTTCCGCGACATTTTCCGTGGTGGATCGACGCTCCGCGAGCCGGTGCTGGGGTACCACTGAACCACCGCCGAGCGTGAATCGACCGCAATAACCGGAGAGTTCCTCCGCCTGGCGTGACGCTGGTGGTGTCGTGTGGCGGCTGTGACGAGCGCGGGCGGGCCGAAGCTGTCACACGATCATCGCCGCCACCATCGTCAGCCGATGGGCGGGCCGGATGGTGGCAACAGGTAGTGCGCCCGCTACCGGCGGCGGGACGCGGCGTTCAGCGCTGTGGTGCCGATGTACCACATGTTGTCGGTGACGTCGATCGTGACTCCCGGAGGAACGATCTGGTCGATGCGGTCGAGTAGATCGGTGGGCAGGTCGAGGCCGTCGGCGGCGAGGTAGCCGTCCAGGTGCTCCATGGTGCGCGGACCGATGATCGTGGAGGTCACCGCGGGGTGGCGGGTGACGAACGCGGTCGCCATCTGGATGAGGGTGATCCCGGCCTCGTCGGCCAGCGCGCCGAGCGCGTCGGCGGCGTCGAGCTTGGCGGCGTTCGACGGATCGGTGGCGTCCCAGCGCCGCGGGAAGCGACGCAACCGCGCGGCGGAGCCTGGCCCGCTGACCTCCCGGCCCTTGCGGTATTTGCCTGACAGCCAGCCACCTGCCAGCGGGCTGTAGGCCATGACGCCCATTCCGTGGCGCTGGCAGGTCGGCAGCAGGTCGTATTCGATCGCCCGGGTCAGCATGGAGTAGGGGGGCTGTTCGGTGCGGAACCGTCCGTGGCCGCGGCGATCGGCGACCCACTGAGCCTCGACGACCTCGGAGGCGGGGACCTTGGACGTGCCGAAGTAGCGGATCTTGCCGGCCTGGACGAGGTCAGTCAGGGCGCCGAGGGTCTCGTCGATATCGGTGTTCGGGTCGGGAACGCCGACTTGGTAGAGATCGATCCAGTCGGTTTGAAGCCGGCGCAGCGAACCCTCGACCGCTTCGGTGATCCATCGGCGCGACGCTCCGCGATGGTTGGGGTCGTCGTCGCCGAAAGGAACGCCGAACTTGACCGCGAGCACCACGCTCTCGCGCCGTCCGCCCGCCAGGGCCTGGCCGAGGATCTCTTCTGACTCGCCGGCAGAATAGCCATCGGCGGTGTCGATGAAGTTGATCCCGGCGTCCAGGGCGTGGTGGATGATCTTGATCGACGCGTCGTGATCGGGGTTGCCGAAGGCGCCGAACATCATCGCGCCCAGGCACATCTGGCTGACCGAGACGCCGGTGCGTCCCAGAGGGCGGTATTCCATGCTGAAGCTCCTTGAGTCTTTGCTCGCGGCGGGTGGGTAGGATCAGACGCGTCAGCAGGCGGAGAGCCTGTCCACTTCACTCTAGCTATTAGCGGATAGCCTGTCCACTTGGATGGCCCATGCCTACGGACCAGTTCCCAAAACGAGCCGACGCCTTCCCAGAAGCCGACGCCTTCCCACGACGAGCCGACGCCGAGCGCAACCGCGACAAGATCCTCGCGGCTGCCCGTTCCGCGTTCGCCGATCCTGAGGCCGAAATATCGATGGCCGAGATCTCGCGCCGCGCGGGAGTCGGCATGGCGACGTTGTACCGCAACTTCCCCGGACGCCGAGAGCTCCTCGAGGCTCTCTACACCGACGAGGTCAACGCCGTTTGCAACGCCGCCGAGACCTCCGGCGGCGAGACGCCCGGAGCGATTCTGGAGGCTTGGCTGCACCGGTTCTTCGCCTTTGCCACCAGCAAGCGCCACATCGCCGCCGAGCTGCTCGAGCACACTGACCGCAGCGACCCGATATTCGGCAGCAACCGCGCCCGGGTGATCGCGGCCGGCCGGCCGCTCCTCGTTGCCGCGCAGCGCGCTCACGAGATCCGCGACGACCTCACCCTCGAGCAGGTCCTCGACATGGTCATCGCCATCGCCACGATCCACGGCGACACCCACTACCTCGAACCGATCCTCCAGACCGCGCTCGACGGCCTGCGCCCCCCGGGCGATGCGGGGCCCGCATGGCCGTGATGAGGCCTGCTCTCAGCTTGTAACACGTGTTACGGTTCTTGCATCTGCATGGCGAGTAAATCATGTGAGGATGACATGGAGAACCCGGGACGCATCGAGGAGCAGGTACGGTCGGCGTTCCCCGAGGGCTCCATCGAGCGGGTTCAGGTGCTGGCGTACGGCGACGATCCGGGGGTCGAGCCAGGAGAGACCGCGATCCGGGTCTTCATCAGCCGGGCAGGCCGGCCCGAAGGCGAGGAAGCCGACAAAGAGATCGTCAAGGCGTTCGAAGAAGTCAGCCGCCCGGTCATCACGCGACTGGGTGACGAACTGCCCTTCGTCGGGTGGATGGACTTCCGCCCTGACGTGCAGGACGAGTCGGCGCGGTCGGGCGGCCCCTTCGGAACTGGGCCTTTCATCAGGTTCAGAACCCGCCGAGACCAGTGCGGTCCGCCGGATGAACCGTCCGAGCAGCTGACGCCCGTGATGACGCGGCTCGGGGCCGCCGATCTGGCGACGGTGGATACACTGATCGCCGCGGGCATCGCGAACAGCCGCGCCGAGATCCTGCGCTGGGCCGTGGGCCGCATCCGCGAAAACCCGGCCTACGCCCAGCTCCAGGACCGTGTGCACGAGATCAGCGAGCTCAAGGCGCAGTTCTGACCGTCCCAGACGCGAATACCACGGCTGAAACATTGCAGGAGCACACTGGGAACATGGGCATGCGACGGGTACGGGTGGGATGCGAGTTCGTGCATGTGGCTGCCGTGGATACCCCGGCCGTTCTCCAGGTCGAGCCCCAGGACGCGGCCCCGGTCAGCCTCGCGCGACGGGAGTGGTCGACGGAGCCAGCGGTGCGCATCCGCCACTACACCGACCTTTACGGCAACCTGTGTGCCCGGGCGATGCTGCCCGCCGGACGGTCCACGCTGCGTTTCGACGCCTCGGTGCTGGTGCCCGACGCGACCGAGGACGCCGATGAACAAGCGCCGGAGCTGCCACCGGAAGAGCTGCCAGACGAGGTGCTCATCTACACGTTGCCCAGCCGCTACTGCCTGCCCGACATGCTCGGCGACGAGGCCTGGTCGCGTTTCGGCGCCATGCCCCTCGGCTATTCCCGGGTCCAGGCGATTTGCGACTACGTCAACGGCCACCTGACGTTCGAGTACGGCAGGAGCGGCCCGCAGACCACGGCGGCGGATGCCAACGCCTCCGGGTTCGGTGTCTGCCGCGACTTCACCCACCTGGCCATCTCGTTCTGCCGGGCGCTGAACATCCCGGCTCGATACGTCTTCGGCTATCTGCCGGACATGGACGTACCGCCGGACCCGGCGCCCATGGACTTCGCGGCGTGGATGGAGGTCTGGCTGGGCGACCGGTGGTTTACCTTCGATCCGCGCAACAACCGCCGGCGTAAGGGCCGGATTCTGATCGGATCCGGACGGGACGCGTCCGACGTGGCCATGGTCACCACCTTCGGTGCACCGCTGCTCGAGTCGATGATCGTGCAGGCGCAGGAGGAGCGGGAATAAATCTCCTCGTGCGCGGCTCGCTCAGCCGAGCCGGGTGACCTCGACGGTGACGGCGAGGTGCTCCACCGCCGGGCCGGAGTAGATACCGGACAACGGGCGTACGTCCGCGTAGTCGCGGCCACGGGCCAGCAGCACGTGACGGCTGCCCACCTCGGCGAGACTGGTCGTGTCGGCCGCGACCCAGTCACCGGCCCAGAATTCCACCCAGGCGTGGCTCTCTCCTGTCATCGTCTCGCCGACCTCGGCTTCGGCGGCCGGGTAGAGGTAGCCGGAGACGTAGCGCGCAGGCAGTCCGACTGCGCGCAGCAGGGCCAGCGTGACGTGCGCGAAGTCCTGACATACTCCCTTGCCCGCGGCGCGGGCCTGGGCCGAGGACGTATGGACGTGTGTCGCACCCCGCTCGTAGCGCAAGGCCTGGTGGGTCCACTCCGCCGCGCGCAGCCCGGCCTGCACGGGCGTCGGCTCGGCGCGCAGGGACCGCCCGAGCTCGGTGAGCTCGGGCTCGGCGGTGACGTAGGAGGAGGCGGCGAGCAACTCGGCGAAGCGATCCTGAACCGCGGGCGCGGCCAGCTCGGACCAGCTGATGCCCGTCGGCACGGCGCGCGGCGGGGCGGTCTCCACCGTCGACGTGGCCAGCACGACAAGCTCGGTATGCGGCACATGGATGTCGAACGCGTCCACTGCCGTGCCCCAGTAGTCGACGTAGCGAAACGGCCGCACCGCGGGCGTGACGACGAGGGCGGCTTGCAGGGTGTGCTGCCCGTCGACGCTCGGCGGGGTCAGCCTCGCTTCGTTGTACGACGCCCGCACCGGGTTGGCGTAGTTGTAGACGGTGCGGTGCCGGATTGCGATCCGCCAGCTCATGAGCCAGTCTCCTTGAGGCTCCACTGGGGCGGCGGTGACCCGGCGAAAAGCCGTTGGGTCACCTCCTCACTGATCGTCGAGACGGCGTGCTGCAGTCCGAGCAGCCGGTCCGGCAGGCCGTCCAGGAGATCAGCGGCGGAGAGGAACTCTAGGTCGGTTCGGGCCCGGCCGATCGCCCGGCGGCCAGGTTCGTCCAGCCCTGAGCGCCCGGACGCTGGGTCCAGCCGGGCCAGCGCACGCTCCCCGGCCCGGAGCGCGTAGAAGACCGATCGGGGGAAGAGCCGGTCCACCAAGAGGAACTCCACCACCCGGGGAGCCTCGACGCCTTGCTGGTAGGTACGCAGGTAAGCATCGTGGGCGGAGCACGCTCGAAGGGTGGAGGTCCAGCCCTCGCTCGCTCGCTCGGCACCGATCCGGGCCGCGAGCAGGCGCGCGGTCATGTCCACCCGCTCCAGACTGCGGCCCAGGATCAGCGCGTCATAACTGGTGTCCCGGCTCATGCTCGCCTCGACGTACCCGGCCACGTTGGCCGCGCGGTCTCGGACGTAGGAGAAGAAGGGCGCGGGGCCGAAGTCGCGGGCGGCGGCCACCCGGTCCGGCAGGGAGTTATGGGTGGAGTTCAGGCACTCCCAGATCTCCGCCGAGAGCGCCTCCCGGGCGCTGCGGGCGTTCTGCCAGGCGGCGGACAGCGCGCCGACGATTGAGCTGGACGAGTCCTCCTGGTAGCCAAGCAGCTCCAGGACGGCTCGGGAGTCCCGGTGCCGCTTGGCGGTATCGCCCGGAACGCCCATGACCGCCAGCAGGACGGCGCACGCGCGAGCCTCGTCCACGCCCGGGTCTTCGAGCACTTCGTGGAAATGCACGTCAAGCAGCCGGGCGGTGTCCTCCGCCCGTTCGACATACCGGCCCACCCAGAACAGTGCCTCGGCGACCCGACTCAGCATCCTGGTCCCCTTACTGCTGCGGCTGGTCCTGGCGAGGACCGGCGTCGGGTTCGGCGCCGCCTACCGCCTGCGCGGGAAACGCCGACGGGCCGTCGTCTTCTGCGTCCCAGCCCGGCGAGGAGGTCAGCACCCAGGTGTCCTTGGAGCCACCGCCCTGGCTGGAGTTGACGATCAGGCTCCCCTCCCGCAGCGCCACCCGGGTCAGTCCGCCGGGCGGCACCCGGACCTGGACCCCATCGTTGACCGCGAACGGTCGAAGGTCGATGTGCCGGGGCAGCAACTTGTCGCCGAGCTGCGCCGGCGAGGTCGACAGCAGCACCAGCTCCTGCGCGATCCACGCCCGGGGCTCGGCCAGCACCTGCTCGCGCACGGCGGCCAGTTCGGCGTCGGAGGCCTGCGGCCCGACGACGATGCCGTGGCCGCCAGACCCCTGGACCGGTTTGACCACCAGCTGGTCAAGCCGGTCCAGGCAGTGCGAGCGCACGTCGGGATCGTCGAGCCGGTACGTCTTGACGTTCGGCAGTACGGGCCGCTCGCCGAGGTAGTACTCGATGAGCGCGGGAACGTAGGTGTACGTCAGCTTGTCATCGGCTACGCCGTTGCCGACCGCGTTGGCGATCGTGACGTTGCCGGCCCGGGAGGCGTTCACGATCCCCGGGCACCCCACCACGGAGTCGGCCCTGAACTGCACCGGATCGAGAAAGTCGTCGTTGACGCGCCGGTAGACGACGTCCACCCGCCGCTGCCCTCCGACGCTGCGCATGTACAAGATGTTGTCACGGCAGAACAGGTCCCGACCCTCGACCAGCTCAATGCCCATCTTGCGGGCCAGGAAGGCGTGCTCGAAATAGGCCGCGTTGCCGACCCCGGGGGTGAGCAGCACCACGACGGGCTGCTCAGCGCCGACCGGCGCAGACCGCCGCAACGCATCGAGCAGCCACCCCGGGTAGGAAGCGACCGGCCGCACCTGCTGCTCCAGGAACAGGCCGGGAAAGACGCGGGCCATGGTCCGGCGGTTCTCCAGCACGTAGGACATGCCGGACGGCACTTGCAGGTTGTCTTCGAGTACCCGCAGGAGCCCGGCCTGGTCGCGGACGATATCGATCCCTGCGAGGTGGACCCGTACGCCGTTCGGTGGTTCGATGCCGTACGCCGACCGGCAAAACCCGGCCGAGGTGGCGAGCAGAGAACGCGGCACCACTGCGTCCCGGACCACCTCGGCCGGCCCGTAGATGTCGGCCAGAAACGCCTCCAGCGCGCGTACCCGCTGCACGACGCCCGCTTCGACCAGCTCCCACTCGGCCGCCGGGATCAGCCGCGGGATCAGGTCGAGCGGGAAGACCCACTCTTCGCCGGCATGGGAGAAGATGACGCCCTGGTCGCGGAAACTGCGGTCCCGGGCCTCCCCCCGCCGCGCCAGGTCGTCGCCGGTGAGCGTCTGCAGGGCGTCGTACAACGCCCGCGTGTGCGGGTGCGGTAGACCATCCGTCCCGAACATCTCGTCGTAGGCCGGGCCGCGCGGGTACCTGTCGAGGAGGCCGCCCATAAGTGGATTCGTATCACTGGTCTGCTACCCCGTCATCCGCGCGTCGTTACAGTTGTGAAACAAAGGTAGTTCACTATGCAGTAATGGCAGCACTCACACCGCAGGCCCCCGAGGCCGGCCGGCTGACCTACGTGTTGCGCCAGCGCTTCAGCTACACCTATGACGCGCCGGTGCGGGACCTGGACCACCGGCTGGTCGTGGTGCCGCCACGCCGGCACGGCGACCAGCGGCGACGACGGTACTCGATCACCGTCTCCGCCGCAGACGCCCGGACCACCCAGCGGCGAGACGCCGCCGGCAACATAGTGACCAGGGCTCGCGTGCCGCTGGTGGCGGACCGGGTCGAGTTCGTGGTCGACGCCGTCGTCGAGCGGGTCGGGCCGGGCACCGACATGATCGTGCCGACCGCTGCTCTCACCGACTCACGGCTGCTGCGCCCGACCCGGCTGACCGCCGCCGACGCGGCCATCCGGCGGCTGGCGGCGACGATGGCCGGCCAGGACAAGCTAGCCACCGCCGATCGGTTCTGCGCGTACGTGCATGAGGCGATCCGCTACGCGTACGGGGTGACCTCGGTCGCCACCACCGCGGCCGAGGCGCTCGCCGGCGGGCAGGGAGTCTGCCAGGACGCCGCGCATGTCATGATCGCGCTCTGCCGGGCGGTCGGGCTGCCGGCGCGCTACGTCTCCGGACACCTGCTCGGCGAGGGCGGCACGCACGCCTGGGTGGAAGTCATCGTCGCCGACGCCAACGGCGCCCGCGCCGTAGCGCTCGACCCCTGCAACGGCTGCCGCGTCGGCGCGAATTACCTGACCGTCGCCACCGGGCGTGACTACACGGACGTAGCCCCGACCTCCGGATCTTATCTAGGCACCGCCCGCGGCAGCCTGACCGCTACTAAGCAGGTTGACCTCGCGCCGGCCTGACCTTCGCCCCTTCCGTCGGCCTGCCGGGCCGGCCAGACTAGCGGCATGGATGAGGTGGTGCGCCGCTACCGCGACGAGATGGACAGCGAGTACCAACCGGTGTTCGATCGGCTGCATCGGCTGATCGTGGCGGCCTGTCCTGACGCCGAAGTGGTGCTGTCCTACGGGATGCCGACCTACCGGATCGGGCGGTGCCGTCTCAACGTGGGGGTGTGGAAGCACGGACTGTCTCTGTACGTATCGCCGAACCGGGACGGCGGCTTTTCGGCACGTCATCCCGAGCTGGCCGCGGGAAAGGGGACCATCAAGCTCAGGCCCGGGGACGCCGCGCACATCACCGACGCGGAATGGCAGGATCTGGTGCGCGCTGCGCTATGCGGCTGACGTGGCGTGCGGCGGTTCCCCCAGCAGGACCGCTTTAATGATCGGGACTGTTATCAATGCGGCGAAGTCGCAGGAGTTCCAGGTCGACGATCTGCCGCAGGTGCGTGGGAGACCACCGCTCCGGGTCGACGATGGACTGGAACGACATCCCCTGGATCAGCGCAAACAGGCGGCCGCCTTCGGTGTCCGGGTCGATGCTTGACGACATGCGTCCCGCTGCAACGTCGGCCTCGACGAGGCGGGTCACCCGGTCCACCGCGGACTCCGCTCGGGACGCCCAGATCTGGGTCAGCTCGGGGTCGCCGACCGCTATGCCCTGATAGGCCAGCCAAACCCGCCATTCGAGTCTGGTCGAATCGTCGAGGGGCAGCAGCGCGCGCAGACACGCGGCCAGTGGGTCGTCGCTTTCGCGCATCGCCTGCTCCACCCGCGCCCGTGACCGGGAGGCCATCGTCTGGTAGGTGTCCAGGACCAGCTCTCGTTTGCTCGGGAAGTAGTGCGTGACCATGGTGGTACTGCCGGAAAGCCGCTTCGCGATCTTTGTGTTGGTCAGCGCGTTAATGCCCTCGTCGGCGATCAGTTCGGCGGCAGCGAGGACCAGGCGACGCCGTCGATCTTCCGCGTCGACCTTGGCGGGCATGGGGCTAGCTCACCTCCAGGGGACGGCGGCGAACCTGGACGGGCAGCAGCAGGGTCGGAATGTAAGGGAAGTCCTCGACGAAGGGGTCCAGCTCAGGCAGCGCGCTCATCGCTTGACCACGGCGCGGTTGCCGTCGCGCCACAGGTAGGCCTGGACGCGTTCGGCGATCTTCCAGCCGTCCGGGGTCCGGGCGAGCGTATCGGTGTAACTGCCCGCGATGACGTAGGTATCGCCGCCCGGGGTTCCCGTGCGCACATGCTGCGCCTGGAAGTAGCAGGTGGCGCGGGCGGTGTCACCGTCGACGTCGGCGATGACGTTGCCGAGCAGGTGCTGGGAGGCGTCCAGCTGCTCCAGGGCTCCCCTCGAGCGGGCCAGGATCGCCTCGATTCCGTCCAGGCGTCCGCCCGGGTGGACGAACGCGGGCGTGGCGGTGAAGCAGCTCTCCAACAGCGCCCAGTCCTTGGTGTCGAGCGCGAACGTGTAGCGCACGCACAGGTCGGCGATCTCCTGACGGTCGATCAGCCGCTGCACATCAGCGTCCATCGGGCCTCCTTGGTGCTGGGTTGGCGGGCTCGGGCCAGCGCGGCGACCTCAGCCTCGGAGGCGAGGTCGAACGTCCGGCCCCACAGCGGGTCCGACAGCGCCTGGTCCACCACGGCCGCGCCGGACCGGCCGAACCACTCAAGCGTCTGGGCATGCCCGGCCCGCAGGTCGTAGGCCGGCGAGAAGCCCAGGACCCGGGTGATCTTGCCCGGATCGAGCATTCCGTGATGGGCCGGGGTGAACAGCCGGGAGAACAGCGGGCGGTCCGCGCTCTGGGCCAGATCGTCGGGCAGCGGCACGACGTCCGGCTCCACGCCCACAACGTCAGCCAGCGTGGCGACGTAGGCCGCGCTCGTGACCGCGCTGGTGGTCACGTTGAAGACCTCGCCGACCGCGGCCGGATGCGTGGCCATGAGCAGCAGCGCGCGGCACAAGTCGTCGACGTGCCCGTAGGAGCCGACCACCAGGCCGTGGTACGGGAGCAGCACGGGGCGTCGCTCCTGGAGGCGGCGGAACATCGCCGCCTCCATGTCGTAGATGTTGTTGTACGGGCCGTAGATGGCGGCTGGCCGTGCGATCGTGGCCGGGAAGCCGCCGGTCACGTGGCGGGCGAGCAGGGCGCGCTCGGCCGCGACCTTGAAACCGGCGTAGGCGGTGACGTCGGGGGCCACGACCGGGCTGTCCTCGCGCCACGGGAAGGCGCCGGTCATCTGGTACAGGCTCTGCGACGAAACGTAGACGTAGCGGCCGAGGTGGCCCGCGAGCAGGTCGGCGAGGTGGCCGGGGTCGGCGCCGCCGGCGACCTTGGCCACACCGGATACGTCGAAGACCGCGTCCCACTCGGTGCCGGCCAGGGCCGCGCGCATTGACGTCGTGTCGGACCGGTCCGCGACCAGACGGGCCACCCCGGGCGGCAGCTCGACCGGGGTGACGCCGCGGTTGAGCACGGTCACGCCGGCGCCTTCGGCGACCAGGATCTCGACCAGACGGCGTCCGACGAACCCGGTGCCGCCCAGCACCAGCGTCTTCATGAGGCGGAGGGTGCGTAGCGCACGTGACGCGAGATGTCGCCGTACAGATCGTTGACCACGCGGCGTTCGGTCCAGTGCCAGCCGCCGTCCGTCCGGGTCAGCCGGTCCTGGTAGCGGCCGGAGAAGATCGGTTGCAGCGGGAAGTCCGGGAGGGCCTGGAAGACGATGACGTAGGCGGAGGCGGTGGCGGTACCGGCGTCCTCGTCGACGTCGATGACGACGTTGGTCGTGACGTGCTTGGTGCGCGTCAGGCCGTCGTAGAGCTGGACGTGGTCGGTGATCCACTGCCGGGCGGCGGCCGCGCCGGGCTCGGCCTTGTGCCACTGTCCGTGCTCGAATAGCGCGGCGAACTCGTCGAACCGCCCGGTGTCGAACAGCTCGGCATACCGGAACATCAGGTCGCTGATCTGCTTAACGGCGTCACTCATGAGATCCTCCCGCGGGGGTCCGGCCGGGGTTGGCGGTCCATCCCTGGGCCTCGGTGATGACGACACACTCGAAGTGCGCCAGGCCATGGCGCCCGTCGCAGGTCAGCCGGGTGAAGTTCTCCGCCCAGGCGTGATCGAATTCGAACGAACGGCCGTCGGATTCGGTGATGCGGGTGGGGTGCGAGACGTCCCAGACCTCGCCCTCGGCGTGGTAATCGCCGCGGTAGACACCCTGGCCCAGCCCGTCGTCGAAGCCGCCGAAGTAACCGCCGCCCTGGGTGTAGACCCAGCCGAGGTCCTCGATGGTGTACTCGCGCTGCACGCCGTCGACGTCGGTCAGCCGCACGGTGCCGCTGCGCAGCCGCCTGCCGCCCTCGTAGAACTGCAGGTCATGCTGCACGTCGACGACGGGGACGCTGCGATCCGGCAGCATGATGGCGCCTTTTCCCGATGCCTGGCGTCCGCTGGGGTCCACGAAGTAGAAGCCACCGTGGTCGGGCATGTCGAACAGCACCCACTGCCGCACGCCCGGCGCCCGCCGGCGCACGCCCACCAGCGGCGCTCCGTAGAGCCGCGGCCCGCCGCGGCCGGCTTGGTAACCCCACGAGTGGTTGCGGAAGAACGAGTCCGTCGTCCCGTTGAGCTCGGTCCGCCGGCCGCCGACCTGCACCCACCCTTCGCACTTGCCGGTGACCTCGTACGTAATCCGCTCGCTGATCAGCCGGCCGTCGATTCGGGTGAACTCCGCTGGGTCCTCATACGGCAGCGTGGTACTCCGGCACGTCACGTCCGCGGACATCCCGTACTCGTTGTCCGCCAGGACGAGGCGCACGGCCTTCAGCGGCTCGATGATCTCCAGCCGCAGCGGCCCCACGGCCAGCGTGTCCATGTCGGGCCGCAGCCGCCGGGAGACCCGGATGTTGTGCTGCTGGCCCGCGGACCGGACGCATACGAAGCCGTCGAGGACGTCGTTGTTCTGGTACAGCCGCAAGCTGGAGGCCAGCCCGACCTGGCCGGCCATGTCGCTGAGGCAGATGTAGTGCCCGTCGTTCCAGGCCGGGTCCGTCCCCGCCACCCCCGCGAAGGTCGAGGTGATCTGGTGATACGGGTACTCGTCCATCCCTATCAGCACGTCGCCCTCTCCTTCGCGAGCCTCATCGTGACGCGGCCTCTAGTCATTGACCGGCTCGAAATAGCGGCCGGCCTTGGCGCCCGGCACCTCACTCGCGGCGTCGATGACCAGGCAAGCACCGTTGACGTACCATGCCTCGTCGCTGGCCAGGAACACGGCCGCCGCCGCGACGTCCGCCGGCATGGCCGCCCGCCCGAACCTCTTCGCGAGCCGCTCCTCCACCTGGCCGAGTGCCGTCGGATCTCCGGTCACGACGCTGGCCGTCATCCCGCTGACCGTCGCTCCGGGCGCGATGGCATTGACGCGGACGCCAGCCGGCATCAGCTCGACCGCGGCCGACTCGGTCAGTCCCACGACGGCGTGCTTGGCCGCGGTGTACGCGTGCGGTCCGAGCCCGCCGCGCACGCCCGCCGTGCTGGCGGTGTTCACGATCGCCCCGAACCCCTGGGCTCGCATGACCCGTGCTCCGTGCTTGATGCCCAGGAACACGCTGGTCACCAGGACCGCCATGGTACGGTCCCAGTCCTGGCGGCTGGTGTCCAGCAAGGAGCCGACCACGCCGAGGATGCCGGCGTTGTTGAACAGGCAGTCGAGCCCCCCCAGCTCGGATACGGCGACCTCTATCAGGGCGGCCACGTCGGCTTCGACGCTGACGTCGGCGCGCATAAAGCGGGCGGCCTCCCCCAGTTCCCGGGCGAGCGCCTGCCCTCGCTCCTCCTGCAGGTCGGCGATCAGGCAGCGCCCGCCCTCAGCGACCAGACGGCGGACGATCCCTTCGCCGATTCCGCTTGCGCCTCCTGTGACGATGCTGACCTTGCCGTCGAACCGTGTCGGCACGTGTCTCCCTGCCTCTCCAGGCCTTGCACAACCACCCGTTTACACCGATCGATGTACATCGGTCAGTGTATACCGGCTGAAACAAATGGCACAAGGGCCGGGGATGGCAAGGGCGGGGATTAAGGGCCGGACGTTGACCCGGTCTGGCGGCGGTAAGTAGCGAGGTCGAAGTAGTCGCGCCACAAGGCGATCCGCCCGTCGCGCAGCACGAAGAGTCCGGCGACGGGCACCTCGACCCATCGGTCACCCAACTGGAAACGGTCGAGGCGCTCGTTCATGACCACGTCGCCGACCGCCACCTGGTGGCGGGTCACCCACTCGATCCCGTCGACCGCCCCGAGCAGCCTGCTGAGGGCGTTGCGGATGCCGTCGGGGCCGGTCACCGCTCCGATCGGCACATTGTCGTACACCACGTCGTCGGTGACCAGGGCGAGTGCGGCCTCCAGGTCCTGGCGCTCGATCGCCGCCACGAACGCCCGGACCACCTCGTCCGGCCCGGTCGATGGCCTGGTCCCGGCCGGGCTCCCAGCCTCGGGCCCCGGCTCCCCGGCGTACTCCTCGGCGGTCACCTCGCCGAGCCACTCGGTGTCGCCGCCCGCGGTGACGGCGACGTGGACCAGAGCGGTGTCCGGCCGGGCGCCGTGCCAGTGCCGCAACCCGACCGGCACGTGCACCACCCCGCCCGGCTCGATCGCGACGCGCTCCTGCCCTTCAAACCGGACCCAGCCCCGGCCCGACTCGCCGTAAAGCACCTGTTCACCGGTGTGAATGTGCCAGTGCGTGTGACCCCCGGGCGGGTAGTAGAACCGGTCCATCCGCAGGGCGCCGTCGGACGCGCCAAGCAGCAGTGGTGTTCTCTTCACCCCAGGCGTGACCTTCAACGTGCTACCGCCCTCAGCCGGGTCGCGGGTATCTGCGCGACGGACCGAGCAGCCTATCAAAGCGGCCGGGCGCTACGGAACGTAGTCATGACGATGCGCTTACGGATGCCGCAGCCGGCTTACCCGGGCAGGCCCGCACGGAACAATCGTCACATCCCGTGTGTATGTGAGCACGCGGGGCATTTGGGTGGCCGCTGTTACTGCCGGGGAAAGGCTGGGGATCGCCATGACCGTACAGACCCACGACACCATCACTTCGACCCCGGCGAACCGCCGGGCGAACCGTCCGGTGCGCCGCACGGATGCCGGGATGGTCCAGCTGTCCCAGCGGGACATCGACGGGCTCATGCTGACCGGGGAGCACTACGGCGCGCCGGCCGACCTGCTCGCGACGGCGCTGCGGGTGACACCGGACCGGTTTGCGGCGATCGCGGCCCGGTGGCGGCGAGCCGGGTACGTGGCCGCCGGGCGGCTGGGCCCGGGGCCGAGGTGGTGCTGGCTGACCCGGGACGGGATGGCCGCCACCGGGCTCGGGTTCCCGGCCGGCCGCCCGGCGCTGGGCCGCCTGACCCACATCCGCGCCGTGCTGGCGGCCCGGTTGTGGATCGCGGCCAGCCCGGCCAGGGCGGCCAGCCCCCGCTGCCGCAGAACGGCCAGGGCCAGCTCCCGCCGGGGCAGTATCCCGGCGGGCAGTACGGGCAGACCACCTACGCACAGGGCCAGTACGGCGCGCCTCCGTTCGGTCAGGGCCAGCTCGCACCCGGTCAGTACGGCGTCGACCAGTACGGCGCAACCCAGGTCGTCCAGCCGTACCCGGACGGCCAGTACCCGACCGGCGGCGGCCCGGCCGGGCCCTATGGCCCCGGCGGCCCTGGGGGTCCCGGCGGGCAGTACGGCGGGCCCGGCCCGTACGGCCCCGGCGGCCAGTTCAACCCGGACGGGTCCCCGGTGGTCGACCAGAAGCGCTCGCTGACGTTCGGCAAGTTCACCCTGCCGCGCAGCCCGCTGATCCTGGCGATCGCGGGCGCCGCCCTGGTGGCGATCGTCGCCACCGTGGCCATCCTCTCGCTCAGCAGCAGCCCGAGCAGCCCGTCGGCCACCCCGACCACCTCGGCCGGGGCCGGGGCGACGCCGAAGGCGACCTCGTCCGCCGCCTCGGGCCAGAGCCTGACCGAGCGGCAGGCCGCGGCGCAGCTGGCCGGCCTGCTCAAGCAGAGCGGCTCCGACCACGCCGCNNGACGCGCAGACCTTCAGCACGTCCGCCGCCAACCGGGAGACGCTGCTGGCCAGGCTGGCCGGCCTGCCGGGCCGCGCCTCGCTCCCGTCGGCCATGATCAACGACCTCAGCAGCGCCTGGGAGGCGTCCGCGTCGGTCGACAACGACCTGGCCAAGTGGGCCACCCACGCGGCCACGGCCGGCTGCCACGGCGGGGACATGAACTACTCGAGCTACAAGGCCTCGATCAGCGACGACACCCCGGCGACCGACGGCAAGCAGGAGTTCGTCGCCGTCTGGAACCCGCTCGCCAAGCAGGACGGCCTCCCCACCTACCAGGCGACCCAGCTCTGACGAGGCCCGAGAACGGGGTCTACTGCATGGCGGGCCAGAGCAGGGCGGAGAGGGTGTTGATGGTGTCGATGCCGTACTGCTCGTCCGG
>PLIQ01000313.1 GCA_003140115.1 Actinomycetota bacterium
CGGCGGCCCCGGCGGCCCCGGCCGGCAACCCTTACGGCTACTGACACGGCCAGGCGCCTCGGTCCGCTGACTTCGTTCTTCGGGCGAAGCCAGCGGACCGATGACCCGGACAGGCAGAACATGACCATCACCAGACACGCGTCAGCGGGCGCGCGCCGGACCTGGCTCCGGCTGGCACCGCGGCGCCTCCTAGGCACCGCGGCCGGCCCGGACGCCGCTCCCGCGCGTCGGCGCTCGGCGCATAAACACGTGGGCCCGCATTGCCGCCGGTACTGCAGACGCGTACCGCGGTTGCGGATGACGCATCACCGGCCGCCGGCTCTCAGGTCGCGACAGCATCCAGGCCGCGNNCCCCGGCACGCCAAACGCCGCACCGAAGCAAAGCACCGTCGTCCTGACCTGCTCCTTCGCCTCCGTCATCAACTTGGGGCACGGCGTTCCTACCGGCCGGTGAAAGCCGCAGCCACTTCCGGCCGAGCGTGACCACTGAGCCGTCTGGGCCGATGGCGAAGGCGCGGCCGCGGTTTCACCAGTGACGGGCGCGGCCAGCGGGTGGCTGACCGGACTGGTAACTGGCCGCTAAGGGGGGTGGGGGCCTGTGGCGGTGGCTTCTGCGCCTGCTTGGGGTGTCTGTTGTTCAGCTGGCGTGGCGGAGCGTCTCGTCCGTCTGCCGGGGCCGGACCGGGAGGATGCTGCCGCGAAATCCTGGCGAGTAGGCGAGGTGGAACCCGCGGGTGGGAACGGTGGCGCCGAGCTGCGCGAAGAGCCCGGCGGCTGAGAGCGTCGCCCGCCAGAGCAGGGCGTACTGCGGCGGCGGCGTCAGGGTGCGCAACGCCGGGCCGAAGCGCGGCTGGGTGAGGTGGGCCATGAGCCCGCGCAGCCACGCGCGCGAGTACGTGAAGCTGGCCTCGGCCCCGGTGGCTGCGAGCGGGTGCAGCAGCTCGATGATCAGCCGCGGGTCGGCCTCGGCGTCAGGGGCGAGCGCCCCGGCCTGCTGGGCCAGCCGGATCGCCGCCGGGCCGTCCCCGGCGAGCNNCGGCCGCGGCGAGCTGCCCGAACGGCGCGGGGATGCCGCCGGGCGTCGCGGCGACCGCGCCGAAGTCCAGCATGCCGAGGCGGCCGCCCGCCAGCAGCAGGAAGTTGCCGGCGTGCAGGTCGGCGTGCATCCAGCCGGTGCACGCCGCGGGCGCGTAGATGGCGTGCCCGAGCAGCCGGGCGGCCCGGTCCGCTGCCTCGCCTGGGCCGAGTTCGCGCCAGCCCTCCGGGAGCAGGTCGGCGCGCCCGTCGAGCAGCGCGGACAGGGGCGCCCCGTCCAGCCAGCGGGTGATCAGCACCCGGGGGGTCGCGGCGTAGACGGCCGGGACCGTGACGCTGGTCCGGCCCGGTGGTTCGGGTGCCCCGGCGGCGCGGGCGGCGGCGAGTTCCTTCGGCAGGCGGTCCGTGAAGGCGGCCGCGACTTCGGCCTGGACCTGCCCCTCGCGCACGTAATCCAGCTCCTCGACGAGGCGCCCGGCGAGTTCGTCCGCCAGGCCGGACACGTTGAGTTTGGTGAGCCGGGCCATCACCCGGGCCAGCAGCCGGGCCTGGCGCAGGTCTGAGCGCAGCGCCTGACCCACCCCCGGGTACTGCACCTTCACCGCCACCTGCACGACTTGGCCGCCGTCCATCCGCCATTGCCCGCGGTGCACCTGGCCGATCGAGGCCGCCGCCGCCGGGGTGTCGTCGAAGGCCACCAGCCGGTCCTGCCAGCCCGGCCCGTAGACGGCGGCCAGGTCCGCGGCAACCACCCGGCGGGCCACCTCGGCGGGCATGGCCGGCGCCGCGTCGGTGAGCCGCCGCAGCGCTGACCGGTAGGGCGCCGCGACCTCCTCTGGCATCGCCGCCTCGAACACCGACATCGCCTGACCCAGCTTCGCTACCCCGCCCTTGAGCTCGCCCAGGGTGGTGAACACCTGCTCGGCGGTGCGGGCGGCCACCTGGTCGGTAGCGGCCCGGGACAGCCGGCTGGCGACGGCGGCGGTGCGAGCAGCATGCCGCAGCGGCAGCATGGCCAGCCGGCTGGTACGCCGGAGCGCACCGGCCGGCAGAACCGGCCGCTCCCGGCTCTCCACTAGTGCTGGCAGTGGCCGCTGCTGAACCTGGCGTCGGTCGGTCATCTCCACGGTCCTCCTTCTGCTGTAGCTGCTTCCCGGGGGCCGGTGGCGTCCCATCAACTACTAACACGCATAGGAGATGAGGGGTGTTCAGACGTCCCCAGTCCGGCAGGCGGTCCGGCCGCCGGAATGGATCCTGCTTCACATAATCCAGGGAGTAGGTCCACGCGAGGGCAGCTCTATCGGCAGGCTTGTCTCGTGAAACCACGGCCGTTCGGCAAATTTCAAATGATCCGAACGGACCGTGGCGCTACGGTCCGGGCCTGGCGCTAGGCGGGCTCGCCCTTGAGGGTGAAGGAGGAGAGCAGGTTGACGGCCAGGACTAGGGCCGCCACGGTGACGATGATGCCCATGACCACGGAGGTGGCCACGGACAGACCCGCGTTCAGGGAACTGTCGTGGGCGATCCCGTTAGCGATGCCGAGCCCGTAGTGGCTGACCGACAGCAGGCGGGCGCCGCTGACGAAGTTGGACAGCAGCGCCTCCCAGATCAGCACGTAGAGCAGGCCGACCGCGATGGCGCGGGTGGTCGCGACCGAGACCATGACGAAGATCGCGTTGTAGATCACCGCGCAGACCAGGGCCCCGACGAACAGGCCGACCGCGAAATCGGTGTTGTTGATGACGGCGCCCGGGGTGATGGTGACCGGGCCGTTCGGGCCGACCTTGACGACCGCAGCGCTCTGGCCGCCGCCGGAGATCAGGGCCGCGATGAGCTCGGGCACGGCGGCGAAGATGATGGTCAGCCCGGTGGCCACGAGGAACTTGGTGATGATCACCGAGGAGCGGCGGACCGGGGTGGCCAGCAGGTGGATGATGCTGCCGTCGTCGATCTCCGCGCCGAGCACGCTGGAGCCGATGATCAGTGCGGTCAGCGGCAGCAATACCGAGAAGCCGAACGTGCCCAGCACGTGCGACGGCCAGGGCCGTGACGGCGGGCGGGACAACTTGAGCGCGAGCGTGACCGCGATGAGGATCACGGCCGGGATCGCGAACAGCAACGCTCGTCTGCGGCCCAGGGTGGCGCGCGTGGTGATCCACGCGACCGTCGGGTTGAACAGGTTTCGCATGGGGCTCCTTAGTCCGCGACCAGGTAGGCGAAGACGCTTTCCAGGGATTCGTCGGTGGGCTGCACCTCGCGCAGCCGGATGCCGTTATCACGGGCCAGCACGGCGATGTCCCGGCAGAACGCGCCGTAGTCCGAGGTCCGGACCTGCAGGCCGGTGCCGGTCAGTTCGACGGCGGTCACCGCAGGCCGGCCGATCAGCGTGCCGCCCAGCAGGCGGTCGTCGGAGGACCGCACGGTGAACACGTGCGGCCGGCTCGTCATCAGCCGCCGGATGGCGCGGAAGTCGCCGGAGGCGGCCAGGCGGCCGGCCACCACCACCTGGATCGTGCCGGACAGCCGCTCCACCTCTTCCAGGATGTGCGAGCTGAACAGGATCGTCCGGCCCTCGCTGCCGAGCTTGTCGAGCAGGTCCATCATGTGCAGCCGCTGGCGCGGGTCCATCCCGTTGAACGGCTCGTCCAGCACCAGGATCTCCGGGTCGTGCACGAGCGCGGCGGCCACCTTGATGCGCTGCCGCATGCCCTTGGAGTAGGTGGCGACCTTGCGGTCGGCCGCGTCGGCCATGTCGAGCATGTCGATGGCGCGGGCGGCGGCGGCCGCCGGGTCCGCGAGCTCGTGGAGCTTCGCGCTCGCGACGACGAACTGCTCGCCGGTCAGGAACGCGTACACCGAGTCCCGCTCGGGGACCAGGCCGACGGTTCGGTAGATGTCCGGGTTACGCCAGCTGTGCCCGCCGTTGATGGTGAGCTCGCCGCGGGACGGCGGCAGGAAGCCGGCGATCATGTGCATGATCGTCGACTTACCCGCGCCGTTCGGGCCGAGCAGCCCGGTCACGCCGGGCCCGATCGACATCGTCACGTCGTTGACCGCCACCACGTTGCCGTACCAGCGGGAGACGTTCTTCAGTTCGATGCTCATGCCCGGCTCACCTTCCGGTACCTCGCGGCCAGGCCCCCGAGGCAGGCCGCGAGCAGGAGGACCCCGACGACCCCGTAGAGGGGGCCGAAGTGGCCTGGATTAGCGTCTTCACCCGGCGACGTGCCACCGAGCCAGATCCGTATCCCGTCCAGCAGGTTGAACGGGCTGAACAGCCCGGCGATCCGCGCGCCGGTCGAGGTGGAGGTGATGCCGCCCTCGGCCTGGATCAGCACCTCGGACACGGTCCAGGTCAAGAAGCAGGAGATGGCCACGATCCCGGTCGCGTACGCGCGACGGCCGGTGAGGGAGGCCAGGACCAGGCCTACCGCCGCCATGAGCACGGCCCACATCAGGCCCACGCCGAGGCCGGGGATGAGGGCCTTGGTCTCGTTCCAGACGGCGTGGTCGTTTTTGGCCGACGCGATCGTGCCCACGTACAGGACGAGCAGCGGTATCTCGATCAGCAGCAGGAGCGCCGCGGTAAGCGCGATGTACTTGGCCAGCGGGTAATCGCCGCGGCGTATGGGCCGGGAGAAGTACAGCGGCAGCACGTGGCTGCGCAGGTCCCTCGAGACGAGTTCGGGCGCCTGCGCGGCGATGAAGATCGTCACTACGATGACCCGCAGCTGCGGGGTGTAGACGTCGTAGCCGAACAGCCGCGAGTTGCCCCGGGACACCGCGAACGCGTTGACGAACGCGGGCAGCAGCATCGCGATGCAGGCCAGGATCGGGATGATCTTGGCCTTCACGCCTCGGCCGATGCCGAACGAGGAGCGGAAGCTGTGCCAGATCAGGGCTCTCGTTATCTGTGCGCGGCCCAGCCGGGGACCGTCGTAGCGGCGGTAGCCGAGGTCGTGGATGACGCCGACGGCCTGGGTTTGCGGCTCAGACACGGGTCATCCCTTCCTCGCTTGGCTCGTCTTGCTCGTCTTGCTCGTCGCGGAAGAGCTCTTCGACCTGGTGCCGCCGCTGCTCCAGTCGGCACAGCGGCAGCGCGAGGTCGGCCACCGCGTCCCGCACCACGTCGTACGTGTCGTCGCCGGCCAGGGGGACCAGGAGGGTTCGGTGGGCGACGGTGACGCCCAGCCCGCGGGCGTTCAGCTCCGCCTCGAGCTGGGCCAGGCCCTCCTCGACCTCGACCGCGAGGACCTGACTGACCTGGGTGAAGCTGGTGATCGTGTCGGCCCGCAGCAGCCGCCCGGCCTCGATCGCGACCAGGTGATCGCAGATCCGCTCGATCTCGCCGAGCAGGTGGGAGGCGACCACGATGGAGATGCCGAACTCCGCCCCGATCCGCTCGATGAGCTCGAGCATCGCGGTCCGCCCGGCCGGGTCCAGTCCGTTGGTCGGCTCGTCGAGCAGCAGCAGCCGCGGGTCGCCGACCAGCGCCTGGGCCAGCTTGACCCGCTGCTTCATCCCGGTGGAGTACGTCCCGATCAGGCGGTACCGCTCCTCGTGCAGCCCGACGTGGCGCAGCGACTCGGCCGCCCGCTCCTTGGCCACGGTGGGCGGCAGCCCGGACATCCGGCCCAGGTGGGTGACGAACTCGGTGGCGGTCACATCGGGCGGCAGGCAATCGTGCTCGGGCATGTAGCCGAGCAGGGTCCTGATCGTCTCGCCGCTGGTCTCGCAGTCGTGGCCGAGCACCTTGGCCTGGCCCTTGGTCGGCGGGAGGAGCCCGAGCAGGATCTTGATCAAGGTCGACTTGCCCGCGCCGTTCGCGCCGACCAGCCCGGTGACACCGGACGCGAAGCTGACCGTCAGCCCGTCCAGCGCGGTCACGTTCCCCGGATACACCTTGGTCAGCGCCCGGGTCTCGATGACGGCCTCGGGTGGCCCGTCGGGGCTTGGGGTGGTGGATGGCATGGTGCTACCGTGCCAGTGAGGGAGCCGGCCCGTCATCAGCCGCAAGAGTGAAGTTGCGCCGTGCCCCGCGCGCGTGGGCTCATCGCCTTGGACTACGCCTGCAGGATGACGCCACGAGGGGCCGCGACGGTTACGGTAGGTATGTGGCTACAGCCTCAGATGATCCGGCCGCCCGGCAGCGTCCTCCGCTGAGCAAGCGGCTGGGACCCAAGCACTGGGCCGCGCTAGACTACCTGGCCGGCGCGCTCACCGCGCTGGTCCTGTTCGTGCAGGTCAGGCGTAGTCTGGCACCAGTTGCGCTGCCGCTGGGCCCCGGCGTCATACGCTACTGGCCGACGGGACTGGCCGGGCCGGCCGCCACGCTGCTGGTGCTGGCGGCGGGCGTCGCGGTGGCGCTGCGCCGCCGCCATCCGGTGTTCATGCTCGGCGTCCTGCTGGTCGGCGTCTTCCTGATCAGCACGCTGACCGTCCCCGACGCCAGCGCGCTGACCTACTTCCTGCCCGTCGCCTACGTGCTGTACCTGGTCGCGGCCACCTACGAGACGAAGCGGGACGCGGTGCGGGTGGCGGTGGCGGTGTACGTGACCCTGATGGCCGTCGCCGCGGTGCAGATACTCGGCGATCGCGGCCCAGC
>PLIQ01000349.1 GCA_003140115.1 Actinomycetota bacterium
AGGTCGGTGACGGCGGCGCCGAGGTCGCCGCGGGCGGGCGCGGCCCGTTGCGCTGCCCTGCGGGCCGACGCGACGGTGACCAGGGGGACCACGACCCCGGCGGCCAGCAGGCCGGCGGCGCGCACGCCCGCCGCGGGGGCCAGGATGAGCAGGACCGCGGCGGTCGCGCCGGCCCCGACCAGGGCCGCGGTGAGCGGCGGGGCGATGCCCCGGATGAACAGGTCCTGGGTCGAGTCGACGTCGCTGATCAGCCGGGTGAGCATGTCGCCGGACCGGAACGCGGCCAGGCCCGCGGGGGCCAGGCGCTCCAGCCGGCGGTAGATCGCCACCCGCACGTCGGCCAGGACGCGGAACGCGACGTCGTGGGAGAACAGGCGCTCGAGGTAGCGCAGCAGGCCGCGGCCCACACTGAGCGCGCGGACCATCACGACCGCGACCGAGATGGCCACGATGTTCGGGTGCTGCGAGGCGCGGGCCAGCAAGAAGCCGGAGACCGCGAGCAGCGCCACCCCGCAGCCGCAGCCGACCGCGCCGGCCAGCACGGCCAGGAGCAGCTGGCTGCGCATGGGTCGGGCCAGCCGCAGCAGCCTTCGCATCGGGGAGGCCGTCTTGGTGACGGTGATCGCGGTCATGACGGCGCCGCCGCCAGGGCAGGCGCGGGCCGGGGCGGCATCACGGCCAGGACCTGCGTGAGCTGGCCATGATCGAGGGTCAGCACGCGGCTACCTGCGTGGTTCGTGGTGTGGCTGACCTGGATCACGGTGCGGCCGGCGGCCAGGGTGCCGAGCGCGGTCTCGAGCCGGGCGGCGGTGGCCGCGTCCAGGTGGGCGGTGGGCTCGTCCAGCAGCAGCAGCGGNNTCGCCGACCATGGTGGCGTAGCCCTGGGGCAGGTTCTCGATGAACTCGGCGGCCCCGGCCGCCCGGGCCGCTTCCTGGATGGCTCCGGGGCTGGCGGACGGCTGACCGAGCGCGATGTTGTCGGCCACCGACGCGGCGAACAGGTACGGCTGCTGCGGGACCCAGGCGATCTGGCTGCGCCATTCGTCGAGCGGGACGGACGCCAGGTCGACGCCGCCGACCTCGATGCGGCCTTTCGTCGGCTGGGCGAAGCGGAGCAGCAGCGCGACCAGAGAGCTCTTGCCGGCGCCGCTCGGGCCGGCCAGCGTGATCCGGTCGCCCGGCCGGATGCTCAGGCTCACCCCGGACAGCGCGTCGTGGTCGCGTCCCGGGTAGGTGAGCGTGACCCCGCTGAGCTGGATGGGGTCTGTCCGCAGGTCCACCGGCCGGGCCTGGCCGCTGCGCACAGTGGCCGCCGGCGCGGGGGTGTCGAGGATCTCGAAGACATCCTGGGCCGCGGCGGCGCCCTCGGTGCTGGCGTGGAACTGGGCGCCGACCGCGCGCAGCGGCAGATAGGCCTCGGGCGTGAGCAGCAGCACGAGCAGCGCGGTCTGGTAGCTCATGTGCCCGGCCAGCAGGCGCAGCCCGACCTCCACCGCGACCAGCGCGGTGGCCAGCGCCGCCGCTAGCTCCAGGACGAAGCCGGACAGGAACGCGACGCGCAGCGAGGCCATGGTGGCGGTCCGGTACTCGTCGGTGACCTTGCCGATGACCTCGGCCTGTCGCTTGCCCCGGCCGAACAGCTTGAGCGTGGGCAGGCCCTCCACCACGTCGAGGAAGTGGCCGCCGAGCCGGGCCAGNNGCCGATGACCACGGCGGAGATCCAGTCGGCGAACCCGACCCGGATCAGCACCGCGACCGGCACGATGCAGGCCAGCACGAGCTGCGGCAGGTAGCGGGCGAAGTAGGCGTCCAGCGCGTCCAGGCCGCGGGTGGCCAACGTGGTGACCTCGCCGGACCGGTGACCGGCCGGTTTAGGCAGGGCCAGCCAGGAGGGCCCCAGCCGCAGCGCGTGGTCGGTGAGCCGGCGCCGCAGCTGGGACTTCACCGCGGCCGCGGCNNACGCCGGTTCCGGTCACCGTCCCGGCCAGGATGCGCGCCAGCAGGCTGGCCTGGATGAGGATCAGGCCGGTGGCGGCCAGGCCGAGTCCGACGGTGACCGCGAGGTAGCCGCGGGCCGCGGCCGAGTAGCGGAGCAGCCGCGGGTCCAGCGGCTTCAAGACCGTCCGCCAACGGATTTCATGGTGTCCGGACCGCTCACCGGAGGGGTCTGCTTGGACCCGATGTCGGACGGGCTCAGCCGCTGGCGGAAGACCCAGTAGCTCCAGCCCTGGTAGGCGAGCACGACCGGGGTGAAGATCACCGCGACCCAGCTCATCACGACCAGCGTGTAGTGGGCCGACGAGGCGTTGTTGACGGTCAGGCTGTACGCGGCGGAGGTGCTCGACGGGAAGACGTTCGGCCACAGGTCGCCGAAGAGGGTGGCGACGGCGAGCACCAGGGTAAGGGCCGTGCCGACGAACGCCCAGCCCTCCCGGCCGCGCAGCGCGGCCGCCGCGCCGCCGATCAGGGCCACGGCGGCCAGGGCGGCCGTGACGTCGGTGGCGGGCTTGCCGTGGCTGACCTGGGTGACGGCCAGGAAGATGGCGGCCAGCGGGACGGCGGCCAGCGCGGTGCCGGTCGCGGCCCGCTTGGCTCGCCGCCGGAGCTCGCCGGTGGTCCGCAGGCCGAGGAAGATCGCGCCGTGCAGAGTGAACAGGCTGAGCGTGACCAGGCCGCCGAGCAGGCCGTACCAGTTGAGCAGGGTGAGCAGGTTGCCGGTGTAGACGTGCTGGGCGTTGAGCGGGACGCCGCGGACGATGTTGGCGAACGCGACTCCCCATAGCAGCGCGGGCAGCGCCGATCCGGCGAAGATGGCCCGGTCCCAGCTGGCCCGCCAGCGCGGGCTGTCCACCTTGCTGCGGAACTCGAAGCACACGCCCCGCACGATCAGCGCCGCCAGGATGAGCAGCAGGGCCAGGTAGAAGCCGCTGAACATGGAGGCGTACCAGAGCGGGAAGGCGGCAAACGTGGCGCCCCCGGCGGTCAGCAGCCAGACTTCGTTACCGTCCCAGACCGGTCCGATCGTGTTGACCAGGACCCGGCGCTCGGTGTCGTCCCGGCCGAGGAACGGCAACAGGATCCCGACCCCGAAGTCGAATCCCTCGAGCACGAAGTACCCGGACCACAGGACGGCGATGAGGATGAACCAGAAGGTGGCGAGGTTCATGACAGTTCCTTTGGTCAGTACTGGAAGACGGGTAGCGGCTCGGGGGCACCGGGCTGTTCGGCCTCGACCGGGGCGCCCTCCTTGACGTGCCTGACCATCAGCCAGCCCGCGATGGCCGCCAGGCCGGCGTAGAGCAGGGTGAACACGGTCAGCGAGATGATCACCGAGGAGGCGGTCACGCCGGCCGAGACGCTCTGGGCGGTGGTCAGCAGGCCGAACACCGTCCACGGCTGGCGGCCCATCTCGGTGAAGATCCAGCCCGTCGTGGTGGCCAGGTAGGGCAGGGCCAGACCCCACAGCGCGACCCGGTAGAACCAGCGGCTGCGCGGGATCCTCCGGCGCCTGGTCAGCCACAGCCCGGCCGCGGCCAGCAGCGCGGCCAGCAGGCCAAGCCCGGCCATCAGGCGGAACGCCCAGTAGGTCACCGGGATGATCGGCTTGTACTGCCCCGGTCCGTACTTCTTGGCGTAGGCGGCCTCGACGTTGTTGATGCCCTGCACGGTGCCGTGCGGGTTCAGGGTCGCGATCAGCGAGAGCAGGTCGGGCACGCGGATGCTCCACAGTTCCTTGCTGCCGTTCAGCGAGCCGATGGTGAACAGCGAGAAGGAGGCCGAGTCGGAGGTGTTGTAGAGGGCCTCGGCGGCGGCCATCTTCATCGGCTGCTGGGAGTCCATCAGCCGGGCCTGGATGTCGCCGGTGACCGCGGTCACGATCCCGGCGGCGAGCGTCAGCGCCAGACCGATCCGCAGGCCGCGGCGGAACACCTCGAGCTGGTTGTTGCGGGCCACATGCCAGGCACAGACCGCGATCAGTACCCCGCCGGTGACCACCAGCGAGGCGAAGAACACGTGCGGCCAGGCGGCCAGCGCGGTGGAGTTGGTCAGCAGCGCCCAGATGCTGGTAAGCACGACCTTGTGCGTGCCGGGAATGACCTTGTAGCCGACCGGGTGCTGCATCCAGGAGTTGGCGGCCAGGATGAAGTAGGCCGACAGGCTGGTGCCGATGGCGGCCACCCAGATCGTGGCCAGGTGCACCCGCGGCGAGAGGCGGTTCCAGCCGAAGATCCACAGGCCGATGAACGTCGACTCCATGAAGAAGGCCAGCAGCGCCTCCATGGCCAGCGGCGCGCCGAACACGTTGCCGACGAACTGCGAGTAGGCCGACCAGTTCATGCCGAACTGGAATTCCTGCACGATCCCGGTGACCACGCCGACCGCGAAGTTGATCAGGAAGATCTTCCCGAAGAACTTCGTCATCCTCAGGTAGACCGGGTCCTTGCGGATCAGCCAGGCGGTCTGCATGCAGGCGACCACCAGCGACAGGCCGATGGTCAGCGGGACGAAGATGAAGTGGTAAACGGTGGTGATGCCGAATTGCCACCGGGACAGCTCGAGTACGGTCATCGGTGTTTCCCTGGGTCGTCGTCGCAGGCTTCACCTCCGCGCAGGTCGCGGAGTTACCCAGCTCACCAGCAGGCTGGCTGGACGTCCCAGGGCCAGGTGGCCCCTAGGGTCCGGGACCTTAGTCACTGGCGGTCCGGCTCGCGTCTGCTGAACCTGATGACATGAGCGAGCGAATCGGGCTGAAGACGACGGAACCGCGTCACGCTGCGGGGCGCCCCCCGCGGAGGAGGCGGCGCTGGCTGCGCTGGATCGCGATCGCCGCGGCGGCGATCGTCGTCCTATTCGTCCTGGCCGCCTGGGCGTTCGTCAAGTTCGGGCCCACCGCGGTGCCGCTGGCGCTCCCGGCTGGGCCGGTCAGCGGGCCGGCCGGCCCGCTGGACGGCAGCTGGACGGTCGCGCCCGGTTCGATCGCCGGGTTCCGGGTCCGGGAAACCGCCCTGGGCATGAGCAACGACGCCGTCGGCCGGACCAGCGCCGTCGCCGGTGCCGTCGCCATATCCGGCGACCGGGTCACCAGCGCCACGGTCCGCGTCGACCTCGCGGCGATCACGGTGTCCGGGAAGAGGCAGCCGCAGTTCGCCAGCAGCCTGCGTACCAGGCAGTACCCGGACGCGACGTTTACCCTGGCCGCGCCGGTAGCGCTGAGCCCCGCGTTCGCCGCCGGCGGGACAGCCAGCCTCAGGGTTACCGGTCAGCTGGCCATGAACGGAACCACACACCAGGTGACGATCAGCATCTCAGCCCGCCGCGACGGAACCACCATGCAGGTGGCCGGATCAATCCCCGTCACGTTCTCGGCCTGGCACATCACGGGACCGGGCGGATTCGGCTTCCTCGGCTCGCTGGCCGACCACGGCACCGCCGAGTTCCTGCTGACGCTGCGCCAGCCCTAGCCNNGCCAGTGAAGGACCGAAGGTCCTCCTGTCCAGCATCCTGGACATCTACGTGCTAGCGGGGTACGCGCCAACTCGCCGTCTGACCGTCGAAGCCGCGGTGGTTCTGTGACGCCCGTGGCCAGCGCTGCTGCCGGTACCAGCCGCGCGGGCAGCGGCCCGCCCCGAAAGAGCAGCGAGCAGGATCGTGGGCCGTTACCTCGTCCGCAACAAGGTAACGGCCCACGATAATCAGGAACCCGTCTCGGGGGCCGGGTCATGGCACGATCGCGGGGATCAGGGCCCGATCAGGTCGGCTGCAGGACGGCGGGCCGTGACGTGAGCGGTGCGGCTGACGCCGAGCGCCAGCAGCATCTGCGGTGCTCCGGGCAGCCCCAGCCCGTCCCCGATCGCAGCTCGCGTCCGGGGATCTTCCAGCGGCTGGGTATTCAGCCGGGCGAAGACCCACTGGGTCGCGGCCCGGAGTAGCAGCCGGTGCAGGGCCTGGCCGGACCGCAGCCAGTCCCGTTCGCTGTCACCCGCGGTGAACAACGCGGCGGCGACCGGCGGAGGCGGGCCGCCGCCGGGGGACAAGCCGAGGCCGCGGCCGAGGTCGAAGTCGCGCTGCGGCAGCCGGGCAGACATGCGGCCCGGCGTGGCGGGGAACGCGTGTGCGGGCACGCCGTCCCGGGCCGGGCTCGTGACCCCGTGGCTCCATCGCGATGTCTCGGCCCTCAATCGCGGATCGCGGTCCTGCCGGCGGACGGCGCTGGCGGCGATCGCGGTCAGCCTGCGCAGCGCCGGTCCGGGCTCGATCGCGGCCAGCGTCGCGCCCTCAGCGCGCGCGTCGTCCTGCAGCAGCGCGAACAGCCCAGCGGGCAGTGGTCCGGCCTCGAACGGGCCGCGGTGCGTGTGCCGGCGCAGCACCGCCGCGAGCATCTTCCGCTCGCCCGCCGTCATGGGCGCCGCCGGGCCCAGACGGACCCGGGCGAGTGGCCGATGCCCGGCCGGTCCGGGCAGCAGCTCGACCTCGGGCCAGTACCCGAGCGAGCGCACCGCGAGCCGCAGCCCGTACAGCGCCGCGCCGCAGCTGATAAGCATCTCCCGGCCGTCGGGATCCACGCTCAGCCGGCGGCTGGCGTCGGCCCGCAGCTCGATCGCATCGCCGCTGACCGTGAAGCGCCACGGCTGCGTGTTGTGCAGCGACGGCGCGCGGCGCGCCACTCCGGCGAGGTAGCGGGCCTGCCTGGCCAGGGTCGGCGTCGCGCCGCTATCGGTACTGCTCGCCTCGGTCACGTTTCTCACCACCTCGGCCAGCGGGCTGCCCGGATCAGACCACCAGCTAAGCCCAAGCCGTAGCCGCCCGGCAACGGCCGATGGGCCCCGGCCGACGTGACCGATAGCCACGGGTTACGGGACCTTGTACCTTNNCGGCAGATAATGCGCAGCCCGCCTCAGCCCCAGTGAGCTGGGCAGTCGTACCACGGCCGTTCGGCATCAATGATCGTGGCTTCCCAGCCTAGCCGCGGGTACGGGCGCCAGGTATGGTTACGATGCGTCTTTCGCGGGAGGGGTCTGCTGGTGGAACCTGGTACGGGCCGCCCGGAACTCCTGCCGCACCTGCAGCTGGACGAGCTGCTCGCTGAGCTGCAGGGACGGCTGCAGGCCGTGCTGGCCACCAGGGACCGGATGCGCGGCCTCCTGGAGGCGGTCGTCGCGATCGGCTCGGGCCTGGACCTGGAGTCGACGCTGGCACGGCTCGTCAAAACCGCGGTCGGCTTGGTGGACGCGACCTACGGGGCGCTCGGCGTGATCGGCGACGATCGGCGTCTCGCCGAGTTCATCCCCGTGGGCCTGACCCAGGAGGAGATCGAGGCGATCCACCACTGGCCGGAGGGACGCGGCCTGCTCGGCCTGCTGATCGACGATCCCCGGCCGCTGCGCCTGGCCGACATATCCACGCACCCCGCGTCGTCGGGTTTCCCGGTCGGCCACCCGCCGATGCGCGGCTTCCTGGGCGTCCCGGTCCGGGTCCGGGATGAGGTGTTCGGCAACCTCTACCTGACCGGCAAGCGTGGCGGCGGGCAGTTCACCGAGGACGACGAGGCAGTCCTGGTCGCTTTGGGCGCCGCGGCGGGTGTCGCGGTGGAGAACGCCCGGCTGTATGAGGCGGCCCGCCGCCAGCAGCGCTGGATCCAGGCCAGCGCCGAGGTCACTACCCGGCTGCTGTCCGGCTCCGAGCCCGCCGAGGTACTGGCCGGCATCACCCGGCAGGCGCGGGAGCTGTCCGGCGCCGACCTGGCCGTGCTCGCCCTGCCCGACGAGGACGGGCGACGGCTGACGATCGCCTACGCCGATGGTGACGGCGCGGACACCACCCGCGGCCTGATGCTTCCCATCGGCCAGTCCCTATCCGGGCGGGTGCTGGCCACCGGCGAGCCGGTGACGTCCACCGACTTCGCCGCGGACGAGCGGGCCGCGCCGTCTGCGCGTGGCGCGATGAGCCAGATCGGGCCCGCGATCGTGTTCCCGCTCGGTGCGCCGGGCAACGTCCGCGGCGTGCTCACCGTCGGGCGCGTGCACAGCGCGGTGCCGTTCCCCCAGGTGCAGGCCGACGTCGTAGCCTCCTTCGCTGCCCAGGCCGGCGTCGCGCTCGAACTGGCCGCCAGCCGGGCCGAGGCCGAGCGGCTGTCCCTGTACGAGGACCGGGACCGGATCGCCCGGGACCTGCACGACCTGGTCATCCAGCGGCTCTACGCCACCGGCATGTCGCTGGAGGGCACCATGCCGATGATCACCAGGCCGGAGGTGGCGGCCCGGGTCACCAACGCGGTGGACGCGATGGACGAGACCATCAAGGAGATCCGGAGCGCCATCTTCGCGCTGCAGGCCAGGGATAACGCCGACCGGCCGGACCTGCGCGGGGACATCGTCGACCTGGTCGAGGAAATGACACCCTCGCTCGGCTTCGCTCCGTCCCTGCGGCTGGGGGCGGGCCTAGGTGGCCAGATACACCCGGAGGTGGCCGAACAGGCACGCGCGGCGCTGCGTGAGGCACTGTCCAACGCGGCCCGGCACTCGGCCGCAACCCGGATTGACGTAACCGTGGACCTCAGTCCGGACGGGATGCTCACCATCCAGGTCACCGACAACGGGACCGGCATCCGGGCCGACGGCAGGCGCAGCGGGCTGCGTAACCTGGCCAGCCGCGCCGAGAAGCTGGGCGGCGAGCTCGTGCTCGGTCCGGCTGATCCGGACGCGCCCTCGCCGGGGACCAGGCTCGAATGGCGCGTGCCGGTCCGGTGAAGGTGCTCGGAGCTGGGTACGGACAGCCGTCGGCCGTTGAATATCCCGGGGGAAATCCGGATGAAGTGCTCCCGTTCTCCGGGCACCCATGAATGGAGGCCGATCCGGGCCAGCCGGCTGATCTCATCGGCATCGGTGACCTCGTGCGACGGGCCGATGGCGGTGACGCTCCAGCCGACACGGAGGTCGAGGTCCAAGCTGTCGGCCTCGAAGGCAACCACCGCCCTGCGGGTCGCGGCGGCCAGCTTGCCGCTGTGATCGGTCTTGATGATGATGTCGCCGCCATCGAGAGCGAAATTGACCAGCTCCACCGCCGGCAGCGCCTGCCGGGTATAGATGATCCGGCCCACGGGGACCGAGGCCATCAGCTGGAGACATTCATCGCTGGTCAGCTGCTGCACAGCGGGGCCGTCGGAGTACATAGATTTAAGGATGCCCGGAGCGAGCCGGCGCGCCCTAGGGTACAAAGTCCCTATTCGCCGGCACTCCCAGCGTCGTGCTGGTCGCCGAACACGCGGGCGGCGTAGGCGGCGGCCTGAGTGCGGCGTTCCATGCCCAGCTTGGCGAACAGCGCAGACACGTAGTTCTTCACCGTCTTCTCGGCCAGGAACATCGCCTCGCCGATCTGCCGGTTGGTCATCCCCTCCCCGATCAGCTCCAGGATCTTGCGCTCCTGAGCGGAAAGGGCCGCCAGCGGGTCGCGCTTGGCCGACTGATCCCGCAGCCGGGCCATCAGCTTTCCCGCCGCCCGCGGGTCGAGCATCGACTGGCCGGAGGCCACCGTGCGCACCGCGCCGACCAGGTCGGTACCGCGGATCTGCTTCAGCACGTAGCCCGCCGCGCCCGCCATGATCGCGTCGAACAGCGCCTCGTCGTCGCCGAACGAGGTCAGCATGAGGCACGCGACCTCAGGCATCCGGGACCGGATTTCCCGGCACACCGATACCCCGTCTCCATCAGGGAGCCGGACGTCCAGCACGGCCACGTCCGGCTTGAGGGCCGGGATGCGGGCCAGCGCCGAGGACGCGGTGCCCGCCTCGCCGACCACGGTGATGTCCGGCTCGGCCTCCAGCAGGTCACGGACACCGCGGCGGACGATCTCGTGGTCGTCCAGCAGAAAGACCGCGATCGGTGCCTTGACTTCGCCGCTTGGTCCGCGATCGCCCGCTGGATCTGTCACCGTAACTCCTGATGTTCGCTGGCCCGGGATGGTCATGCGGGCGGGGCTGACTGTCACCTCAACTCTAGGCAGTCCGCCCGCGCATGGGTAAGGACCAAGGTCCCGGACAAGCGGCCCGAACGGCTCTCTCGTTCGGGCGACCTATGTGGCATTAGCCAGCCGTCTGGGCCATACCGGACGGTGCCCGGGGCGATTGACGACCCGGATCTCCGTTC
>PLIQ01000609.1 GCA_003140115.1 Actinomycetota bacterium
ACCGCGCCGCCGCGCGCCAGGCCCTCGAGGACGGCGCCAGCCACCCCGCCGTGGCCGCCGCCGCGGGCATGAGCCGGCAAGCCGCCTGGCGGCGCTACGGGCCCGCCCGCTAGATGCCCAGCCCGCCGCTGCGGGACTGGTGGGATTACCCCCACGAATGCCCGGACGGGCATCCGTGGGGACCGGGCCGCGTGATCGTCTCCTGGATGCCATGCGACTGCCCCCCGGCCCGCGCCGAACGCGAGCGGGGCAGCGGGCACCTCATGGTCTCGTGCGAGGCCCCCGGATGCCGCTCGGTCTGGTACCGCCCCTGGCACGAACCGGGGAGCGCGTCGCCTACGTAATGTGCCGGACTCCGGAAGTCCGAACTCCGGAAGTCCGGGCTTCCAGGCGTTACGATGCGGACCATGACCGAGATGCCAGGCTCGCGGCCGTGGAAGATCGCTATCGCCAACCAGAAAGGCGGGGTTGGAAAGACGACCGTGGCGCTCAATCTCGCTGCCGCGATCAGCGATTCATCGGGCTCGGTGCTGCTGCTGGACGCTGACCCGCAGCAGAGCGCCGCCGAGATTGCCCACGCGGGCTCGCTGCCGTTCGAGGTGCGGTCGGCCCTCTCCCCCGCCGAGCTGGCAACCATTGGCGAGATCCGGGGCTTTGACACGGTGTTGCTGGACCTGCCGGGCAACCTGGATGACACGCCAGTCCTGGCTGAGGTCCTGGCGGGCAGTGACTTCGGCATCGTCCCGTTCGTTCCCGAGCGCGCGGCCGTGGCGCCGACTCAGCGGACCGCCCGGATTATCGCGATGGCCGGCCTGCCGTACAGGGTCCTGTTCAACCAGGTCGACCCGCTGCGTGGTGCCGGGCCGGTAGAGCAGGCCCGCGAACTGCTAGACAGTGCCGGACTTCCGTACTTCGGTAGTTTCATCCGCCGGTACGTTGCGCATCCGCAGGCGCAGCTGGACGGCGTTCCAATCACTGCCTACCGGGGGGACCGGTCATGGCGTGCCGCCCTCGATGACGTGCGCCGCGTCCAGGTGGAATTGCTGCTCGAGCTAGGCCGCCTGGTGAGCACCAACGGGAGGACCGCATGACGACGAGAAAGCGCGGCTCGCTGGCCGGGCTCATGCCTGAGCAGGGAGAGGCCCCGCCGATGCCCGCGGCGCCGCATCAGGCAGCGGACCGGGAGGCCCCTGCTGCCGCTGCCGCCGTGGCATCGGCCGACCGGAGGGCGCGGGCGCCGAGGGGAACTCCGGAGGTCCGGACTCCGGACGTACCAACTTCGGAGGTCCGGACTCCGGGACTACCGAAGTACAAGCGGCTAGAACGCAAAGACGTGCTGCTATGGCCCGACCAGCTCGGCGAGCTATCCGTGATGCGCCGGATGCTGAACCGCCGCCGCGGTGGGGAAGGTGAGCGCATCACCGAGAACACCCTGATCCGGGTAGCCGTGGCACTCTTGCTAAGCCGGTCCGCAGACCTGACCGGGACAACCGAGGACGGCCTGCGTAAGTCCCTGGGGCTGCGGTAACTCAGCCGTTGACCGCCGCATGCAACGCGGTGACCTCGGGGTCACCTCTCAGTGCGGCCCGCGCGAGCATGAGCGCGGTAATGGTCTCGGTCCCAGCTATGGCATCACCAACGGCGTCCAGCGCCGTGCTCAGCGGCAGCGTGGTAACGCTCATGTCGAAGTACTTCTCGATCTCGGTGTCCCCGCTAGCGGGACCGTCCGCCGTAACGGGGCTGGCGAGGAATACGTGGGTGTACTTGTTCGTCTCGGATGGCAGCGAATAGAAGGCGCCGAGAGGGCGCATCCTGGCGTCCGGGGCGAGAACGTAGCCGGTCTCTTCGCTCAGCTCCCGGGCGGCGGCCAGCTCCAGGTCCTCGTCCTGGGTCGCGTTCCCGGCCGGGAATTCCAGCACGTGGCGCTTTAGGTTGTGACGGTACTGGCGGACCATGACCAGGCTGCCGCTGCCGGTCACCGGCACCACCAGGAAGCTGGGCGGAGTATCGACGAAGTACCAGTCCAGCTCGTAGCCGTCCGGCATGACCAGATGCTCGCGGACGAACCGTTTCGGTGCGGCTACGAAGACTTCCATTTCGGTCAGCCGGGCGTCCTGCATGCCGGGCGTGCCATTGCTCGCTGTCATGGCGTCCATTCCGTGGCGAGGTTCCACATGCCGTCGAAGTGCCGGGCGTAGCGGCCGAACATCTTCGGCGCTGATTCTTCCGCGAGGCCGAGGGTCGGCGAGTTGCTTCCGATGAAGTAACGCAGGTAGGGGGTGACCAGCATGTCGGCGTCGCCCCGGACCACACTGACTGTGGGGTGCGTGTCGTAGACCCGTAGCTGCATATCGCCTGAGCAGGCCTGCCGCATCTGGCTGAAGCGGGCCAGTGCCGCCCGGATCCTCGCGCCGAGGGTGCCGGGGGGACTGCCCTCGCTGGCGTCGAGGTCTGGGATCCCCTCATAGTCAGGGCTTAGCAGCAGCACCCGGACCTGACAGCCCTGGGTGGCGGCCTCGGCGACGATGACGGGCACTTCGTCGTCGGTGGCGTAGCCGAACTCGGCCATGCCGTAAAGCCACAGGTGACCGGCCGATCCCCGGATGATGCCGTTCCACTGGTCCCGGCTAATCAGGCCGCGGGCAGGCTGTACGCCGCTGGCATCGGCCCGGACGCCCCGGCACTGGCCGCGCTCCGGGCATGGAATGGGTCGGTCCTGAGCCGGCGCGCCACGTGGGAACCGCCGGACCCGTACGGGAACATAGGGCCGACCTTTGCCAGCCCGCAGGAGGCAATCAGACCGCAGAGACAAAGCAGCGCCCCCCGACTGGGGAGCGCATCCACATCTGAATCCGACTGGGACCTCGTAGCCGTTGCTTTGGCCGGCGCCGCTACAGGGCCCTGCATCAACCAGGAGTCAAGATAGCACCCCGACCCCTGGCTAGCCCACCACGCCCGCGGTCCGACACGCCGCGACGTCATCTAGGGCTAGCCGAGCGAGCCATACCGCCCGCGCCAGCGCGCCCGGCGGGCATGGGCGCGGCGCGCTGGGCTTGGCTGCGCGCCATGGAGGAACGGGCTGACGCCGAGTGGCCCACGCTGCGCCGCGATCACCGCGAGACCCTGCTGACGATCCTGCGCGCGATGGCATGGGCGGTCGACCCGGAGACGATGCTGACCCGGCCGACGATCGACCGGCTCATGAAGGTCACGGGCCGGTCGGAGCGCTCGGTGCAGCGCTGGCTGCGCTGGATCGAGTCGACCCCGCTCGTAGAGGTGACGGAACCGGGCACGACTCCGCGGTTCCGGCCCGGCATCCTGCGGGACAGCCAGCGGCGCAAACTGGCGCGCGAGTGGCGGCTGACCCCCCCCGGGCAGGACCGCGCCGAGGGTGCCTGTGTACCTAGGGGGCACCCCTATGGTTCTGTTTCCTGCAGTGGTTCGGACCCTGTTGTTCTAGATCGAAACCCCCCTACGCGGGCGCGAGAACGAGCACCCCGCCACCTCCGGCGCCGCAGGCAACGCGAAGGTCAAGGGCAGAATGACCGGCGCTCCGCGCCGGGCTCACTTCCCCGGCCGTCCATGGTCCCGCAGGCGCCAATGTGGCCGCTAGAGCGAAACCCGCGGCGACGGCCGCAAGTGCTTGCTGCCGCGAGGTCGCTGCAGGCTGCCTACCCGGTGCTGACAGGCCCGTCAGTACATAAACTCCGGTCGGTCCTGCGGCGCTACTTCGCGGCCGGATGGACCCCGGAGGATGTCATCTGGCACGCCGAGCACGAGCGCGACGGCGCCCCGATCACCTGCGAGGACGCCGTGCGGCACCCGGCTGGATGGCTGGCCCGGCGCCTGGCCCGGTGGACGGGGCCAGACGGGACGCCGCTGCCGCCGCGCTCGGCGCAGCGCGCTTCCGCCCGCGAGCGGAAGCTTGCCGACCAAGAGCGCTCCCGTGAGCAGCGCCGGGCCGCCGCCGCGCAGCGCGCCGCCGACCCGGCCGCGTACGCGAACGAGGTCCGGGCCCGGCACGGCTGGCCGGCTCACACGGTGGCCGTCACCCGGCTGAGCGGAGCCTGACCAGTGGGCACCAGGGACCAGATCTGCACCGAGTGCGGCAAGACGTTCAGGTCGGGAGGCAACACCCGCTGCTCCGCCTGCCGCGCCACCGAGCGGACCTGCACCGAGTGCGGCAAGACGTTCAAGTCGGCAGGCAACACCCGCTGCGACGCCTGCCGGAGGACCGAACGGACCTGCACCGAGTGCGGCAAGACGTTCAAGGGCAGCGAACGGGCTTGCCCGGCCTGCCGGGTGACCAGCCGGGTCTGCACGAGCTGCGGCCGCGTATTCACTGGGAACCAGGCACGCTGCCAGGCGTGCCGGATACCGGAGCGGGTCTGCGAAGGCTGCGGCCGGGATTTCAAAGGCACGCACCGTCACTGCCCGGTGTGCAAGGCCGCCGGGCGGGTCTGTGAATGCGGGCGGCCGTTCAAAGGCACGCACCGTCATTGCGCGGTCTGCCGCGCGACCGGGCGGGTCTGTGAATGCGGGCGGCCGTTCAAGGGAAACGAGCGCAGCTGCGCGGCCTGCCGCGCGACGGAGCGGACCTGCGAAGGCTGCGGACAGCAGTTCACGAGCCACCAGCGCTATTGCGCATCGTGCCGGGTTGCGGCGCTTCCGCCAGGCGAGCGCGCCGCCCGCGCCCGGCAGAAGAACAACAACCGCCGCGCCCGCCAGGTGGTCGCTGAGGTGGCTGGGCCAGTCTCGCGCACGGTGTACGCCACGGTGGTGGCATCGGGCCCGTGCGTCTACTGCGGAAGCCCGGCCACCGAGGTCGACCACGTCCGGCCGCTGGCCCGCGGCGGCTGGGAGCACGAATCAAACTTGGTCCCAGCCTGCAAGTCGTGCAACTCCGGCAAGCATGACCGGCTGCTAACCGAGTGGCGGCCTGACCGCGTGGCCCGCGCAGTCGCCGTATCCCCGGCCGTCGCCGCGGAGTGGGCCCGGCTAACCGGCCTGGCCACGGCGTGATGCCTCCCCCGGGGCGGGGCGTCTCGGAAACGACCGATTCCGCGACGGCCGGAGACCGGCATGCCCGCCAGGCCGCCCGGCGTCCGGAACCCGTCGCAGAACGTGGCGGAATCGCTTGACTTTCTGAGATGAGTTTTGAGACGGTGGGGTTATGACAGCGAACGGCAATCTCGTGGGCCTGGCCCGGGTGTCGACCGGCGGCCAGGACGCGCAGCTGCAGCGCGACGCGCTCACCGCGGCCGGGTGCGTCCGGATCTTCGAGGAGACGGTCTCTGCCCGCAAGGCAGACCGCCCTGGGCTGGCGGCCGCGCTCGATTACCTGCGGCCCGGCGACACGCTGGCCGTGTGGAAGCTCGACCGGCTCGGCAGGTCCGTCAAGGACGTCCTGATCATCGCGGACGACCTTCACGGGCGCGGGATCGGCGTCCGGATCCTCACGGGCAAGCTGGCCGGGACCTACACCCCGTCCGGTGAGGGCAAGTTCTTCTTCACGATGATGGCCGCGTTCGCCGAGCTCGAGCGCGACATCATCCACGAGCGGACCATGGCCGGGCTCGCGGCCGCCCGGGCGCAAGGCCGCCGCGGTGGCCGGCCGACCGTCATGGACGGTGACAGGCTCGCCGCCGCGGCGGCCCGCCGCGCCAGCGGCGAGAGCCCTACCCAGATCGCTAAGGCGCTCGGCGTCAGCCGAGCGTCGGTCTACCGGCACCTGCCCCCGGCCCCTAGCCTCTGAGCCGCCCGGCCCTGGCGTCCGCTGCCTCGGCTGCGGCGCGCTGCCAGACGAACAGCACCGCGAGGAATGCACCGAGAACCGCGATGTCCGTAACGGCGGCCAAGCTCGAGCTACCGGATCCGCGTGAACGACCCCCCGCCCTGGCGGGTTTCGTCACCGCCCGGGCGCGGCCGCAGCCGGACGCGTTACGGAACGGGTGCCCGCGGGCCGGTGTTCCGTCACGCGCCGGGGCGCCTCGATCGAGGCCTCGGCCGCGTTACGAAAGCGGCCCGGCCATGACCGGCGTCGACACCCGCTGCGCGGGCCCGGCGTGCGCGCGGCCGGTGACCCGGGCCGGGACGAGCCGCCCGGGCCGGTCCGCCTCGCGCGGTGGACTGGCCCGGACG
>PLIQ01000111.1:0-707 GCA_003140115.1 Actinomycetota bacterium
TCTGTTAGGTGATCCGGAACGTGTCGAGTCCTTCGGGTTGTTCGGCCTGGATGTCGACGTGGACGACCATCGCGTGGCGGGGGCCGTGGCGGGTCCAGTCCACTAGGCGGCCGACATCCTCGGCCGGGCCCTCGAAGACGGCTTCGACCCGGCCGTCGGGCAGGTTGCGGACCCATCCGGCCACGCCGCCTTCCTCGGCGAGGCGCCGGCAGGTATCGCGGAAGAAGACACCCTGAACCCGGCCGGAGACCAGGACGCGGTAGCGGACCACAAGCAAACGGTACGGGGCCGGGTCGTCGACGGTCAGCGGTACGGGGCCGGGTCGCGGTGGCATGCGAGCGGGTCGCCGATGGTCAGCGGTCGGCGACCAGACGCGCGGTGTCGCGGGCGATCATCAGCTCCTCGTCGGTTGGCACGACTAGGGCCAGGACCGGGCCGTGCGGGCTGATCCGCCCGCCGGTCGCGCGGCCGTGCTGGGCGTTGGCCTCGGGATCCTCGGCCAGGCCGAGGAAGCCCAGGCGGGCGAGTACCAGGCCGCGGACCTCGGCGCTGTTCTCGCCGATGCCGCCGGTGAACACCAGGGCGTCCAGCCGGTCCAGGCTAGTCACCATCGCGACGACCGCCTTAGCCAGGCGGTGCACGAAGACCTCGAGGGCGAGCCGGGCTCGTTTGTTCCCGTCGGCGGCCGCGGACTGGATGGCGCGCAT
>PLIQ01000111.1:745-13825 GCA_003140115.1 Actinomycetota bacterium
CCCATGACCAGCCCCTCCATCGGGGTGAGCCCCATCGTGGTGTCCACCGACACCCCGTCGCGGATCGCCGCCGCGCTGCATCCGTTGCCGAGATGGGCGGCGACCAGGCTTAGCTCCCCGAGCGGGCGGCCTAGCAGCTCGGCCGCCCGCCCGCTGACGAACCGGTAGCTGGTGCCGTGGAAGCCGTACCGGCGCACTCCGTACCGGGCGTACCACTCCTCGGGCACCGCGTAGCGGAAGGCACGGGGCGGCATCGTGTGGTGGAACGCGGTGTCGAACACCGCGACCTGGGGCAGGCCGGGCCGAACCGCGCGGACCGCCTCGATCCCCGCCAGGTTATGCGGGTTATGCAGCGGCGCCAGGTGGCTGAACGAGCGGATGGCCGCGATCACCTCGTCGTCCACCAGGACCGACGCGGTGAACCGGTCGCCGCCGTGGACCACTCGGTGGCCGGCGCCGATCAGGTCGGGTCCGGACTCGGGCAGGTAGCCGAGGATCCGGGCGATGACCGCCTGGTAGTCGCTGTCGCTGAGCTTCTCGGTGACGGGGTCGCCAGGGCCGCGCTGGACGTGCAGGACGGCCTCGGGCGTGCCGATCTCCTCGGCCAGCCCGCCAAGCACGCGCTCCCCGCTCACGGGGTGCATCAGGGCGAACTTAACCGACGAGCTGCCCGAGTTGAGCACGAGCACCAGGCCTGATCCGGCCTCGTCTGCAGCGGTCACCCTCGGCATGGTACGGGGGCCGGGTGAAGCGCAGGTGTCCACCGGGGGCGGCAAGAAAACCAGCTGACTCCTTGGGGCCGGGCGGCCTAGCGTGGGGGGATGGTATCGGCAAGTCATGTGCTGGCGTTCGCCGCCGTGGTCAGCGTGCTGATCGCCATCCCTGGGCCGAGCGTGCTGTTCACCATTAGCCGGGCGCTGACCGTCGGCCGGCGCGCCGCGCTGCTCACCGTCATCGGGAACGAGTTGGGCCTGTGCGTGCAGGTGATCGCGGTGGCGTTCGGGGTGGGGGCGGTGGTGGAACGGTCCGCGCAGGTCATCACCGTGGTGAAGCTTGTGGGCGCCGTCTACCTGGTGTTTCTCGGTGTGCAGGCGATCCGGCACCGGCGGTCGATGGCCGAGGCGCTGGCCGCGCGGGTCACGCCGGTCCGGCCGCTGCGGGCGATCCGTGACGGGTTCGCGGTCGGGGTGGCCAACCCGAAGACCATCGTGTTCTTCGTCGTCGGCCTGCCGGAGTTCACCACCACCGCGCCGGGACATCTGCCGGTCCCGGCGCAGATGCTCATCTTGGGCGCGTTGTTCCCCGTCATCGCGCTGGTCCTGGACAGCGGGTGGGCCGCGGTGGCAGGCACGGCCAGGCAGTGGCTGGTGGCCTCGCCGCGGCGGCTGGCGCTGATCGGCGGGACCGGCGGCCTGGTGATGATCGGGCTCGGCGTCAGCGTCGCGGCGACCGGTCGTAAGGACTGAGCAGCAGCATCGCGGCGACCGGCCGTAGGGACTGAGGCGCCAGTAGCCCGGTCTCGGACTACTAACCGACGCGTCCCTCCTGGCCAGTCATTTGTCCGTCGGCAGACGTTGTGTCACGCATTGTAATCTGAATGTTACAAAATTCTTTCGGATACTGACCCATCCAGGATCCTGACCGTAGCGAAGATAACGCGTGACAGGCGATCAGGTGGTCAGCCAAGACCACCGCAAACGCGGGCCGACGTGGGCACCGGCTCGCGATGTGGCCGTCGGCGGGTCGCCGTACCGCCCCCACCACTGTCTCCCGGCGTTGCCTTCGCCTGCAGCGACGTGCATGCCGACCAGTAACCGAAAGGATCGTCATGCCCCGTCACGACACACAGCGTGAGCCGGATCAGCGTATCTCCCGGCGTTCTGTGCTCCAGGGAGCCGCGACTGCGGGCGCGGCGGGACTCGCCGTCACGGCCCTCGGCGGAGCCCTGAGCCCGGCAGCATCGGCCGCTACCCGGCCCGCGTCCAGCACCCGACCGGCGGTGTCGGCCGACCATAACGTGCAGGCACCAGCGGGACCCATCGTGGTGCACGTGCGCAACGCGAAGTCCGGGGACATCGAGGTGTTCTCCGGCACCAGCCAGACCCGCCTCCAGGACAAGGACCTGGCCGCCCGGATCGCCCGGGCGATCGGCTGACCTAGCTATCCACTGATCCCGGTTATCGGCTGGCCCCGGTTATTTCGCTGACCCGGGTTATTTGCTGACCCGGTTATCCCTGACAAGCCATCCCATCCCGCTGATACAGCCATCTGCCCATTCGAGCCGTTCCAGCCAGTGAGGTAATTGAATGTCATCGCATCGCGAGGCACCGGAGATCTCCAAGGACCCGGTGGCCGACAGCACCGACGTCTACGCGTTCGTCAGCCCGGACAAGCCCAGCACGGTCACCCTGATCGCCAACTACATCCCGCTGCAGGGACCGGCGGGCGGGCCGAACTTCTACGAGTTCGGCGACGACGTCCTCTACGAAATCCACATCGACAACAACGGTGACGGCCGCGCCGACATCTCTTACCAGTTCCGCTTCAGGACCACGGTGCGCGACCCGGACACCTTCCTGTACAACGTGGGCCCGATCGAGTCGCTGGGCAGCACGAACTGGAACCGGGTGCAGACCTACGACGTGGGCGTGGTGAAAGGCGGGTCGTTCAGCAACCTGGGCAGCGGGCTGCCCTGCCCGCCGTGCAACATCGGGCCGCTGTCCACCCCGGACTACGCCAGCCTGGCCGCCGCGGCGGTGACGAACGTGGGCGGGATCACGGTGTTCGCCGGGCAGCGCGCGGAGGCGTTCTACGTCGACCTCGGCTCGATCTTCGACCTGGGTGACCTGCGGCCGTTCGAGAACCTGCACGCCCAGTACGGCCTGAACGTCTTCTCCGGCCCCGCCGCCGGGGTGAACGCCACCAACCACCTGAACGTGCACTCGATCGCGATCCAGGTACCGATCTCCGCGGTGACCATCCACGGCCACCCGACCATCGGGGTATGGACCACGGCCAGCCGCCAGCGGGTCACGCTGTGGGACGCCGACCGGGGCGAGACCGTGAACTCCGGACCGTTCCGGCAGGTCTCCCGGCTGGGCAACCCGCTGATCAACGAGGTGGTCATCCCGCTGGGCAAGAAGGACCTGTGGAACTCCCTGCCGCCGAACGACGACAAGCAGTTCGCCGGGTACGTCACCCAGCCCGGCCTGGCCGCGCTGCTGCCGGCCCTGTACCCGGGCGTGTTCCCCAACCTGGCCAAGCTGGTCGCGTCCGGGAAGCCGCGGGCCGACCTGGAGGCGATCCTGCTCACCGGGATTCCTTCCGGGCTGATCCCCGGGTTCACCAACCTGACCGGGACGGTGCTCGCGGACATGCTGCGGCTGAACACCTCGATTCCGCCGACCCCGGCCGGCAAGCAGAACATCTACGGGCTGGTCGGCGGCGACGCGGGCGGGTTTCCGAACGGCCGCCGGGTGACCGACGACGTGGTCGCGATCGAGCTCCGGGCGATCGCGGGAGTCGTCTACCCGCTGATCGACAAGAGCTACACCCCGGACGCGGCGGCCGGCAAGCTCACCGACGGGCTGACCCCGGCCGACGTCAGCGCCCCTCCTCTGTCTCGGTTCCCCTACCTCGGGGTTCCGTACAGCGGCTTCGACAACCCGTCCTAGAGGAGTCGGTATGACCGAGGAGATCCGGGGGCCGTCAGGCCCGGGAACCGTGGTCCTGGAGCTGGGCGCCGACGTCGGGGCCCTGGTCCTGTTCACGCCAGCCGACCTGGACGGCCACGAGATCGAGATAAGCCGGGAAGACCAGGTGGCCCCGCGCACGCATTCGCAGGTCCGGCCCCGGCATATGGCCAGCGGGACCAAGTACGCGGCCGTCTACCCGGACCTGGCCGCCGGGTCGTACACGATCTGGGCCGACGAGCAGCGTCCGGCGGGCCACGTGGTCATCGCCGGTGGCCGGGTCACCAACTGGAGCTGGCCGGCCTGAAACCCCTCCTCTGGCTGGCCTCAGCCCGCCCTGGCTGCTCGTCGAGGGCCAGGGCGGGTCTTGTTTGGCGTGACCCGGGGGCAAGCACCACGGGCCGTTCGGCATAAAAATCTGTGGCTACGGTCTGCGGGGCGTGGTTTATACCGGCAGGGGCAGGGCCAGGATCGGGGTGGTGGTGGGCTGTTTCGAGCCGGGGGCCGGCTCGACGGTCAGGCCGAGCTTGTCGCCCGTGACGATCCCGGTCGCCACCACCGGCGTGGTCACCCCGGCCTGGGCCGAGGGCAGCAGGCCGGCCGAGACGATCTTCACCGGGCCGATCAGCCACAGCTGGTAGACCTTGCCCGCGGGCAGCGCCGGCAACCCGGAGGTGGCTACGACCAGCTTGCGTGTGGCCGCGTCCAGCACCACGACGGCCACGCCGCCCGCGGTCGTGCTGTGGGACAGCAACGTGACATGCGGCGCGCCCAGGATCTGGGCTAGCGCCTGGTCATGCTCGCGGGCCTGGCTGAGCTCGGCCTCGACGCGGACCTGGGCCGCGGCCAGCGCCTGGTTATGCGACCGGGCCTGGTTGAGCTCGTCCTGCGTGTGGGCCTGGGCGAAGCCGAACACCACCGCGACCACGATCCCGGCCGTCGCGATCGCCCCGGACAGCCACGGTATCCGCGGCGCGGCGCTGCGGGTGCGGCGCGGGCGGGCGTGGGTCCTGATCTCGGGCGGCAGCTGGCGGGTACGGGCCACGGCGGCCAGTACCTGATCGCGCATCTCGGCCGGCGGCTCGGTGGTGGCGGCAAAGGCCATGGCCGTCGCCACCTCGCGGAAGCCGCGAACCTCGCTGGCACACGACTGGCAGCGGCTCAGGTGGCGGTTGAACTTGGTGATCTCGCTCGCGGAGTCCAGCGCGTCGAGGGCGTAGGCACCGGTGAGCGTGTGCAGGTCCTGGCGGAAGAACCTCATCAGCTCACCCCCAGGCAGTCGCGCATCCGGATCAGCCCGTCGCGGATCCTGGTCTTGATCGCGCCCAGCGTGACGTTCAGCAACTCGGCCACCTGACGGTAGCTGTGCCCGCCGTAGTAGGCCAAGGTGATCGACTCGCGCTGGATCTCGGTGAGCGAATCCAGGCAGCGCCGGACCCGCTCCCGGTCCAGGCTGGCTTCCACGGCCTCGGCGACCTCATCGTGTGGCGGGCTGACGTCGGCTGTCCGGTGTTCGCGGTCGGTCGCAGCGGTCGTCGAGCGGATACGGTCGATGGCGCGGCGGTGGGCGATGGTCGTTACCCAGGTCGCCGCGCCACCCATGGCTGGGTCGAACCGCCCGGCGGTCCGCCACACCTCGAGGAGGACCTCTTGGGCGACCTCCTCGGACTGGGACGGATCGCGAAGAACCTTGCGTATGACGCCGTACACCGGGCCGACCATCCGGTCATACAGCGTTTCGAACGCTTCCTGGTCGCCACGTGCCACGTGGACGAGCAGGACGTCGAGATCCTGCTCTCCCCTCCTATCCGTGGTCGCCGGCCGGAACCGGGACGCGTCCGAATCGTTCGGGTTCATATGGCACCTTCGGGGCCGAAGCCGGATCGGATGGGTGGGGACAAAAGAAATTCTAAAATTTTTCTCGCCCCTGTAGCGTGGTTCGGTGGCTGGTCTGATTCGGGGGCGCGGGGCCCGGGGGGCCCGGGCCGGCTACGGGGCGGCCGTGCGGCTCATGTGGGAGACCAGCCACCCGCTCTCCTTTGCCGTCGCAGGCTACGCGATCGCCGCTTCCATTATGCCGAACCTGGTCCTGATCGCGGCGGGTCATCTGGTCGGCACCATTCCCGCGGCGGCCGATCACGGGCTCGGGTCGCCGGCCGGGCACCGGCTGGTCGTGGCGCTCGCGATCACGGGCGCCTTGTACGCGGCGGCGCTGGTGCTGGGACCGGTGCAGTCCGCGCTCAGCTCGGTGGTGAAGTGGCGGCTGGTCTACCGCACCGAGGACCGGCTGATCGCCGCGGTGTCCGGGCCCGTCGGTATCGCGCACCTGGAAGACCCCAAGGTGCTCGACGACCTGGCCCTGGCCCAGGGCCAGCTGACCGGGCAGATGCCCGCCGACGCGCCGATGACGCTGGCCCTGGTGGTGAGCAACCGGGTCAGCGGGCTGCTCGCGTGTCTCGTGCTCGCGTCGTGGCAGTGGTGGCTGGGGCTGGGGATGTTCGTCATGTGGATGGCCATCCGGCGCCCGCAGCTGGCCCTGATCCGGGAACAGGGTGCGCTGTACGCGGGTAGTTCGGAGGACCTGCGGCGGGCCTGGTACCTGCAGCGGCTCGCGGCGTCGCCGGGTGTGGCTAAGGAGTCGCGGGTGTTCGGGCTGGGCGGGTGGCTGGTGGACCGGTACCGGTCTACGTTTCTTATGGCGATGGCCGCGCCGTGGGCGGTGCTGCGGCGGCTGGACCGTGCGGTGCTCTTTTTGTCGCTGCCGGTGCTGGTGGCGTTCGGGGTGGCGTGCGGTTACCTGGGCCTGGCCGCGTACCGGGGGGAGATCGGCCTGGGGACGCTGGCCATCATGCTGCCGATGCTGGCCGCCACCACGCCGCTGGGCGACATCTCCTGGGACGACGTGGCACTGTCCTGGATGATCCAGGGGCTGCCGCGGGTGGGTGAGCTGGAAACGTCGCTTTCTGCTGCGGTTTCTGGCTTGGCGGGGTCGCTTCCGGTGGCCGGGACTGGACTGCCGGTCCGGGAGGTCCGGTTCGAGGAGGTGCGGTTCCGCTACCCGGGCGCGGACCGGGATGTGTTCGGCGGGCTGGACCTGGTGCTGCGGGCCGGGCAGTCAACGGCGCTGGTCGGCATCAACGGCGCGGGGAAGACGACACTGGTGAAGCTGCTGGCCCGGCTGCACGATCCGGTTTCCGGCCGGATCCTGGTGGACGGGACAGACCTGAGTTTGCTGCGGCCGACGGAGTGGCAGCGGCAGGTGGCGGTGGTGTTCCAGGACTTCGCGCACTACCCGCTGTCGTTCGCGGAGAACATCGGGTTCGGGTCGCCGTCTTTCTTGTCGGACGTGGCCGGGCTTTCTGATGCGGCCCGGCGGGCGGGGGCGCTGGACGTGCTGTCCGGCCTTTCGGGGCTTTCGGGGCCTTCGGNNCGGGGCCTTCGGGGCTTTCGGGGTGGGATACCGTGCTGTCTCGCTCCTACGATGGCGGGGTCGACCTGTCCGGCGGGCAGTGGCAGCGGATCGCACTGGCCCGCGCGCTGTTCGCGGTGCGGCACGGCGCCACGATCTTGGTCCTGGACGAGCCGACCGCCTGGCTGGACGCCCGGGGCGAGGCCGACTTCTTCGACCGGTTCCTGGAGATCACCGAGGGCACCACCACGCTGATCATCTCGCACCGGTTCTCTACCGTCCGGCGCGCCGATCACATCTGCGTGCTGGACGAGGGGCGGGTGCTCGAGGAGGGCGACCACGAGTCGCTGATCGCGGCCGGGAGGCGGTACGCCGAGCTGTTCGGGCTGCAGGCGGCGCGGTTTGCCTCGGACGGGGCCCCGGGTTCTGGCTCGGACGGGGAGGGCGGGCCGTGAGCCGGCGGGTCTGGAGGTCGGTGCTTGGCTGGGGCTGGCGGGCCGCGCCCGGCTGGCTTTTGTATACGGCGGCCCTGCTGGTCGCCAACGCGATCACGACCGTGGTGTACCCGGTCGGCCTGGCGCTGGTCATCGACTCCGCGCTTCGGCATGACGCGGAGGGCGTTCTCGTGGGTGTGATCCTGGTCGGCGGCCTGTACACAGTGTCCTGGGCGCTGGCCATGCTGGCCGGCACCGCGGGCGCCCTGCTGTCGGACCGGACGACCTTCTACCTGACCGCGCGCATCGCCGAGCAGCTCAACGCGGTCAGCGGGGTCGACCACCTGGAGCGGCCCGCCTACCTGACCGAGCTCGACCTGCTGCAGCAGAACCTCCGGCTGCTCGGGAACGGCCCGCGCCAGATCCTGCTGGTCATCCAGGTGCTGGTCCGGACGGTGGGGATCGTGGTGATCCTGTCCGTGATCTTCCCGTATTTGGGGGTGCTGCCGCTGGCCGCGGTCTTCCCGGTGGCCGGCGAGCGGCTGTCGGTCTTCTTGCGGCAGCGCTCCGATGAGCGCCTCGCGCCGGACCGGCGGCTGGCCAACGAGCTGTTCGAGCTGGCGACGTCGGCTGGGCCAGCGAAGGAGCTGCGGGTGTTCGGGGTCACGGGACCGCTGCGGGACCGGCACCGGGAGCTGGCCCGGCGGATCAACTCGGGCACGGCCCGGGCCGCGCTGCTCGGCGGCCTCTTGGGCGTGGCCGGCTGGCTGCTGTTCGCGGGGGCGTTCGTGGCCGGGATCGCCGTGGTCGTGGTGCGGGCCGCGCACGGCACGGCCAGCGTGGGCGAGGTGGTGCTCGCCGTGACGCTGGTCCAGCGGGCCCAGCTCCAGGTCGGCCAAGCCGCCGCCGCCATCGGCCAGCTGCTGACCACGGTACGCACGGCCCGGCGGCTGCTGTGGCTGGAGGACTACGCCGGGGCTGAGCGCGCCGGGGCGGTCGCCGTCGCGTCCGCGTCGCCGGTCGCGGCGGCGGTCGCGTCCCGGGGCCTGCCGCCCGCCGTGTTGAGGCGCGGCATCACGCTGCGGGAGGTCAGCTTCGGTTACCCGCCGGACGGCGGCACCGTGCTGGACGGGGTGGACGTGCACCTGCCGGCGGGCGCGGCCGTCGCCCTGGTCGGCGAGAACGGCGCCGGCAAAACCACGCTGGTGAAGCTGCTGACCGGCATGTACCAGCCGACGGCCGGCCAGGTGCTGCTGGACGGAGTGCCGCTGGCCGATATCGACCTGGCCGCCTGGCGCGAGCGCACCGCGGCGACTTTCCAGGACTTCGTCCGGTTCGAGTTGCTGGCCGGCGAGGCGGTCGGGGTAGGCGACCTGCCCCGTATCGATCAGGCGGCCGCGCTGGAGTCGGCCTTGCACCGGGCCGACGCCACCGCGGTGGCCGCGGAGCTGCCCGAAGGGCTGGCCACCCGGCTGGGCCGCTCCTTCACCGGCGGGCGGGAGCTGTCCGGCGGGCAGTGGCAGCGGCTCGCGCTGGCCCGTGGCATGATGCGCGACCTGCCGCTGCTGCTCATCCTGGACGAGCCCACCGCCAGCCTGGACGCGATCACCGAGGCGGCGCTGTTCGAGCGCTACCTGTCGGCGCGCCAGCTGGCCGCCCAGTCGGGCGCGATCACGCTGCTCGTGTCGCACCGGTTCTCCACGGTCCGGATGGCCGACCTGATCATCGTGCTGGACCAGGGCCGGATCGTGGCCAGCGGGGATCACACCTCGCTGGTCCGGGCCGGCGGCCTGTACGCCGAGCTGTACGAACTGCAGGCCCGGGCCTACAGGTGATCCTGGGGCTGGCCGGGCCGACGACCGCCGTAACTCCGCGGACCCTACGAGTCGGTTTCGCCGGTCAGGATCCGCTGCTGCTGGATGTCGGGGACGACCGCGGCGGCGCAGCATTCGCACCAGGGCGCTAGTGTCGATCAGGTACTTCACTGATCGAGGTCTTCTAGCCGACCGTAGCGCCCCGGCCTACCGGTGAGCGCCCGGGCTGTTCCTCAGGACCCGCACCGCGCCCTATCCATGATTCTCGGCCTGCTGTGCCTCGGCTGGCCCTGGTTACGCGCGATCGAGATCGACTCGGTCCCGGCGGGGCGGCGATGAGGAGATAACCAGGAACTCGAGCGCCTCTGGCGAGTCGTTGCGCAACTGGTGGGGCGCGGCCGCGGGGACGTGCACGGCGTCTCCGGGCTGGAGCGTCTCCTCGTGATCGTCGAACCGGACCGTGGCGACGCCCTCCAGGATGTAGTAGAGCTGTTCCACGGCGCCGTGCAGGTGCCTGCGTTCGGCATTGCCCGGCGGCATGCGCTCCTGCTGCACGTGCATATGCGGCTGGTCGGTCAGGGTCCAGCTCTCGCCGGCCTCCCAGACGTTCCGCGGCGCGATGAATTTGTTGATCATGTTCCGCTCCTTTCCTGGCCGCACTCGGTCCTGCTCGACGGTAAGCGTGCGGCGTAGCACGGCACTAATGGCGACCGTGCCGAGACAGCCGAGGCACAGCAGGCCGATCCAGACGGCGGCCGCGCCGGCCGCGATCAGGGCGGTGGCGATGGCGGGCGACACGATAAGCGCGAGCGACTGGCCGAATCCGGCCAGCGAGTTTGCCCGGCCCCGGCTCCGGTTGGCGGCCAGGCTGTTGACCAGCGGCCCCATGGTCGGCGCCAGGACGGTCTCCCCCAGCCCGAACAGCGCGGTGAAGCCGAACACGCAGGCGATCCGCCCGGCCGCGGTGATCGGGAGGGCGGCCAGGCCCAGCACCACCCACGAGACGGCCAGGATCAGGCCGGTCACGGCTAGCGCGCGGGTGCGCCGGGCCCGGCGCAGGACGCGCAGCACGATGAGCTGCGCGGCGACGATGACGACCGTGTTGACGGTGAGGGACAGCGCGACGACGTGCGCCGACACGTGCCCCTCCACCGTCGCGTAGGCCGGGAGGCCGGAGTCGAACGCCGCGTAGCCGGTGAAGGCGAGGATGAGCGAGGCCACCATGACCAGCCGCAGCCCGCGGTGGGCCAGCACGTCGCGGTAGCCGGACCGCGGCTCGCCCTGGACCCGCGGCCGACGCAGGTTGGGCAGAAACGGGAGAACGACGGCGAACACCAGGCAGGACCCGGCGTTGGCCAGGAAGAGGATCTGGAACGAACCGGGGTCGCGGACGCTGGCGACCACGGCGCCGACCGTCGTGCCCACGCCGAGAGCGGCGTTCTGGAGGGTGAAGTTGATCGCGAACGCGCGCTGCTGGCTGGCCGGTTCGGGGGTGAGTCCGGAGATCATCGTCTGCAGCGCGGGGAACATCGGAGCCCAGCTCGCGCCGTACACCAGCAGGGCCGGCAGCGCGGTCGCGGCGTCGTGCGCCCGGGCCAGCAGCACCTGCGCGACGGCCTGGCCGACGAGGATGCCGGTCAGCACCCGCCGGGCGCCCACCTGGTCGAGCAGCACCCCGACGGCCGGCATCACGATCAGGCCGGCCGCAGCCGAGGCGGCCAGCAGGGCCCCGACGACGGGCAGGGCCAGGCCGCGCACCTGGTGCAGGTAGATGAGCGTGAACGCGATGACCAAGCCCGTCCCGGCCATCGAGACCGTGTTCCCGGCGAGGAACAGCCGTGTCGCCCGCGGCATCCGGGTTACCGGCGGGGCTTAACCGCGATAACAGTCACCTCGACGAGCATGCCGGCTACCAGGTCGGCCCGGACCGTGGTGCGCACCGGCTTGGCGGGCCCGGGGAAATGCTTCTCGTAGCTGGCATTGAACTCGTCGAACAGGGCGAGATCCCCGATGTGCACGAGGCACGACACGACGTCATCCAGGCCGGCTCCGGCCGAGCACAGGAGGGCTTCGATGTTGCGGAACACTTGCGCGGTCTGGCCGGCGATGTCGTCGCTGACCAGTTGGCCGGTCGCGGGATCGAATCCGCCCTGGCCCGAGAGGAAGATCCAGTCGCCCACGAGCAGCCCGGGCGAATACGGGCCAGCCGACGCCGGAGCCCCGGCGGCGCTGATGACTTCCTTCATGGAGTGCGCTCCCTCCAGTGCGGCGCGGGGCGACCCGCTCAAGGGAGATAATAATATAGCTAAGTTTCTATGTCTATGGGGATCGCGACGGCTGGGCTGAAGGCGGCCGGGAGCAGCCAGAGGGCGCCCGGGGAGCAGCTGGGGAACTCAGAGCTCGTCGCGGAGCTGGTGCTTGAAGGCGCGGATCGCGGCCTCGTGACGCTTGTAGAACGTCCACTGCCCGACTCGTTTGGAGGTGACCAGCCCGGCCCGCGCGAGCGCTTGCAGGTGCGCGGTGGCGGTGGGCTGGGTGACGCCCAGCTTGTCGGCGATGAAGATCACGCAGACGCCGTCATCGACGAGGTCTCCGTCGCGCTGGGGCGGGAAATTCGCCACGGGGTCGCGGAGCCATTCGAGGATCTGCAGGCGCTTGGGACTGGCCAGGGCCCGGAACACCTCGGCGACGGCGACCACGGGCGGGGGCGCCGGGGTTGTCATCGCACCGTCCTGGGGGCCATCATATAGCGGATTAACTATATCCCTTACTCGCTTGGAGTGTACCGGATGACGGCCCAGGCCGGAGTTATCCCCAACCCCGAAGGCCGGTTCCGGGCCTAACTATGAACCGGCGGGACTATCAACCGGTGGGCTCGGTCCCCCGGGATCCTCGGGCGAGTCCGGATGGCGTTCGGCCGATTTCGGGTGATCCTGGTGTGATCCGGGGCGGGCCAGCATGGTGGAGACCGCCGCGCGCATCGCCTTCAGGCCCGCCCCGCGGGGGACCTTGAGCGAGACGTAGGCGGCGGCGCCCGCGGGGATGGGCAGCCAGAAGTTGACTAGCCGCCAGCCCAGTACGCCGAGCGTGGCTACGCTGCGGGTGACGCCGAAGCTGACCAGCAGCAGCGGGGCGATCGAGTCGATGATGCCCAGCCCGCCGGGCGACACGGGCAGGACGCCGGCCACGTTGGCGATCCCGTAGGCGGCGAACAGCTCGACCGGATTGACGAAACGGCCGAAGGCGGCCACGAAGCACCACAGCGACGCGGCATCCAGCAGCCAGTTGAGCGCCGCCCACGTCAGCGACCAGACCAGGACATGCCGGTCGCGGGCCAGCGCGGATAGTGAGGCCGCGACCTCGCGGAAGGCCCGTTCCAGGCCCTCCCCGGTCAGGCCGGGTATCCGGTCGCCGACCACGTGCAGGATGCGGGACGCGCGCTGAGTCCCACGGGTAATGCCGAAGAACAGGAGCGCGACCGCGAGCAGTACCACGGCGCCGAGGATGGCCACGGTCACGTAGATCGGGTGGAAGCCGGCCAGCGGGATGGAGATGACCAGCGACAGCCACAGCAGGACGTTCAGCATCACGGTCGAGCCCAGGCCCTTGGTCGCCATCATCACCCCGGCGTCGTTGCCCTTGATGCCCTCGGCGGTGAACAGGCGGTAGCCGATCCCGGCGCTGCCCAACGTCCCGGCCGGGATGACGTGCGCCACCGCCGCGGCGGCCAG
>PLIQ01000111.1:13913-30906 GCA_003140115.1 Actinomycetota bacterium
GCCTCGGGCTGCTGGTCGGCCTGGGCCTGGTCAGTCCGCATGGGAAAGCTCCTACCCGGCTGCCCGGCAAGCACGCGGCCGAAGGCTATCCTGCGAAAACAAACTCCGGGAAGGGAGCGGTCGTGGCTGACGCGGCGCATACGGCTCGTGCCATGTGGACCTTGTTCGAGCCCGTCCACGCGGTGACCTATTTCGCGCCGGAGGCCCGCGCGGCCTTCGAGGAGGCGGGGCTGCGAGGGTACTGGCGCGGCTATTTCGCCGGCCGGGCCGCACCGCTCGGCCCGGCCGAGGCGGCGGTGGTGACCGCCTCGTTCTTCAACTTCTCCCCCGCCTTCGTAGGCCGGGCGGTCCCGGCGGTCTGGGAACTGATCACACCGCAGGACGCGCTGGCGGCCCGGCTGGCCGGGGCGGTCGCCGCGCTGCGCGTTCTGCTAGCCGGCCGGGAAGCCGAGGCAGCACAGACCGCCGACCTGCTCTGGCTGGCGATCGCCGAGCTGGACTTCTCGGGCCGGGTGCTGGCCGCGGCCAACGCCGCCCTGCCGGTACCCGACGGTGAATCCGCGGGCCTGGCCCGGCTCTGGCAGGCCGCCACCTTGCTGCGCGAGCACCGGGGCGACGGGCACTTCGCCGCCCTGGCCGCGGCCGACATCGACGGCTGCGAGGCGGTGGCGTTGCGGTCCTGCATGGACCTGCGGCGGGAGAACCTGCAGCCGGTCCGGGGCTGGACCGACGAGGCGTGGGACAACGCACTCGCGAGGCTAGCCAACCGCGGATGGGTCGGCGCCGACGGCCAGCTAACCAGCGCGGGCCAGGCCGCGCACGACGCGGTGGAGATCGCCACCGACTGGGCCGCGGCCCGGCCGTGGGCCCGGCTCGCCCCGGAGACGACGGCGGGCATCGCCGAGGCGCTCACCCCAGTCGCGCAGGCCTGCGCGGCGGTCCTGCCCTACCCCAGCCCCATCGGCGTCCCGGCTCCCGGCGCCGCATAGCCGGCGCCGCAGGCGAAGGCGCTGCGGGCTAAGCGGAGCGCGACCTAGTGCCGAGGGCCAGCAGCCGCTCGCCCCAGATGGTCAGCGCCCGCGTGTCGGCCGGGCAGGCCAGCAGGCGGTGCCGGTCGCGCAGCGCGAGCACGATATACAGCGTGGTGCGCTCATCGACGTCCTGGTAGCGCGCCGCGCGCAACAACAGGTCACATGCGGCGTCAAGGTCGTCGGGATCAGAGGGCTCGGCCTTCGGCCGCGAGTCGCGGTAGCGGTCGTAACTCAGCCGTCCGACCGTGAGCGCCACCTCCGCCCAGGCCGGATCGCCGGGCGGCAGCTCGTAGAGCAGCGCGCCGCTGACCGCGATGGCCTCGCTTCGGTCGGCGCGGACGGCCGCGACCACGGCTGGATCGTCGTGGCCCAGTCGCTCCGCGGCCACGTCGATGCGGCGATCCAGGAGGGTGCAGAGCAGGGCGCGAGCCTCAGCGATGAGCGGAGATGCTTCGCCGGATCCGTCGCCGGCCTTGGCCCGCAGCAGTGCGGCCAGGGCCGCGCGAGCGCGCTCGATGGCCGCGTCGAGATCCGCGCCGCCCGGCGCCGCCGGGTCGGCGCTTTCCCCCGCGCCTAGCGCCCTTCGTAGATTAGCCAGGTGACGGCCGGCTCCGTCAGGGTCATACTCGGCCGTCACCTGGGTCCTGAACATCACGGGCACCAGCGGCCGTGACGAGCTATCGGCGTGCGATGAATGGCTGGTTGCAGCCGGGAATTCATGTGGGCCCCCCACGGGCTAAAGACGACGATCGACAATCACCCGCGCAGGCGGGCTATGGCCGTGATTAGCGAATACGCATTAATAAGCAGCGCAATTGAACTGATCGTGCTTGCGACGTACGCGCCGACCACAGCCGGGTGCGCTGCGAGTACCTGTCTCCCTACAGGGACGAGCGCACATGTGCGGGCGATGCGACCACGCATCGCGTGACCCTAAATCGTATCCATCCCGCATGACCCTCCCGCCGGCCTCAGCGCTCGCCCCGATGGCTCCCGCATCGACCTGGCGGCTCCTCCCCTCATCCACCCCTCATGGCCCACCCGGGCGAGGCGCAGCCCGGATCCCATGAACACGCGACTGATGTTAATGTAGCTCGATTAACGATGTCTATCAATACAGGATTTACGTAGATAAATATCCGGTATACATCGGGGGCGAAGGCTAGGCGGCCGAGGGTGGGAGGGTACTCATCGCGGCTACCAGCCGGGCGGCGAGGGGTGGCAGCGTATCTAGGGAGGCTAGTAGCCGGGCGGCCGGGGTGAGCGGCCGAGGAGTTCCGCGGCGGCGGAACCGAACGCGGTGGCGGGCGGATAGGCGGCACACGCGGACCGCCAGCGGGCACGCAGCGAGCCGACGATCTGATCCGGGAGGGCCCGGGCCGCGTCGCCGCCGGTCAGGATCTCGAGCGGCCCCCGCACGTACACCTCGGCCAGGGTGGGCAGGTCGACGAACTCGGGGGCCGGATCCGAGCCGCCGGGCAGCCGGGTGGCCCGCTCGATCAGTCCGGCGCCGAGTTGCCACACCGCGTGGCCTTCCTCGGCCAGGATGCACTCGACAGCGGCCAGGACCTCGACCGCCATCGCGTACGACTCAGCGATCAGCAGCCCGGTGCCGAACTCCGCCGGGCTTGGCGCCGCCGGGCCGAGCGCGGTCAGCGCGCCCAGATGGTCAAGGTGCGCTCCTTCGTGGATGCCGCGCCAGATCTGCTGCGCGAGCGGGGAAGCGGTGGACGGGACCTCGGCCACCGCGGGACGGGGTCCGGGCCGTCCGGGCAGGCACATCCAGGTCCGCCGGGCCAGGAACCGGTTCACCGGCAGGCGCACGGTGACGTGCGCGTCGCTCGGCGAAGGCCGGTACCGCGCGCCCCAGGCCAGCTGGCGCGCGCTGCTCAGCGGGCACGAGGCGGCCCAGGGGAGCCCGGCGCCGGTCGTCATGAGGTCCTCGCCGAAGCGCGTCAGCAGATCGGCCGCCTGCCAGATGAACCGCCCGACGCCCCGGACCGGGCCGGGCACCAGGCGAGCGTCCGGATACCACGGCGGGACCGGGCCGGCGAGCTTGCGCAGCCGGCGGAGCCGGGCCGCGTGCTGCCCGCCGGAAACGATGGGCACGGCGCGGACGACCTCATCGAGACCGCCGAAGGCGCCGGACAAGTCCAGTGCGGACCCGAGGGACCGACCGGACAAGTCCCGTGCGGACCGCGGCGGCCGAGCGGGCGCGGGGTCGTCCAGCGCGAGACAGCCGACCGCCACATCGGCCCATCCCCGGACGGCCCATGCGGCCGCCTCCGCGTTGACGGCGGGCACCTCGACCGCCGCGTTCGCCGCGGCGATCGCCCACGCATACGCGGCGGACGCCGCGACATGCGTCGGCCCGGGGGCGTCATCCCCCGGGCCGGGCATCTCACTACCCATCGGGCATGGACGTGGCTCCGAAGCTCGCGCTTCCGGTACGGCGTCTACGGCGTCCGCGCGAACCGGAGCTAGTACCTAAACCAACACCAACGAATCATATGGGGTTTAGGTAAGTAAATACGGCAAACTCATTCTCAGGTTTACCGTCTATCATTATGATCTTGACGCTGGCCAGCCGGGCGAGAGGAGCGAGCGTTGGCGACGCAGGATGAGCGGCTCGCGGCCATCGCCGAGGCGGCCGCCACCGTGCTGCGCCGAACTCCTTATCACGCGGTCCGCGCCGGAGACGTGGCCGCCGCGGTCCGGCTGCCGGGCGAGCGGGGCCGGTCCGCGGTATGGCTGTACAACGAGGTGCACAACCGCAGGGTGCTCGTCGCCCTGGCCGCCGCGTACGCCTGGCGGGACTTCCCCGGCCGCACGGACAGGCCGTATCCCCAGCCCATCCAGTCGGTGACGGCGGCCCGGTCGGCCGCGGCCGCGGCGCTGGCCGTGGTCGTCGCGTTTCACCGGGCCGAGCAGCCGCTGATGACCCAGGTCGGCTACGGTATCGGCGACATCTCCACCGCCGAGAAGCGGCAGCTCGCCGCCGGCCACGACGTCACCCCGCCGCGCTGGCCGGTTAGCGAGTGGGGTCAGGTCGCGGCCGCGGCCTGGCGCGGCCGGTGCGACGTCTTCACCCATTTCCTCGGCCCGGTACTGCGGGACTGCGCGCAGTCGGTCACCTACCTGGCCGAGGCCGACGCCGCAGAAAACGCGTCCCGGCTGTCCGACATAGCCTTCCGGACCTGCCTGGCCGACCGAGACGGCCCGGTCGACCTGGTCGCGCGCGGGCTGGCCGCGCTGTGGTTCGAGCGGGACCTGACCCGGCTGGCCGGGACGCTGCCGCGGGACCTGGAGAGCAGCGAGACCGCGCTCGCGGCGGTGGTCCGGCGGCGCACCGACCCGCGGGCCGAGGCGAACGCCAACTCGGTCGTGGTCCGGGTGCTGCTCGAGGCGGGCACGCTCCACAAGCGGTGCGTCAGGGAGGCGCGCCGTACCGTCTCGCTCTGGCAGGACCTGGTAGCCGCCGGCGTAGCGGACTCCGGAGCCAAGGGGCACGACCTGCAGCGGCTCAGCGACGCCGCGAGCCACCTCGGGCTGGCCGCGTTCCGCTACGGCGACCGGACGGCCGCTACGGACGCGTGGCAGCTTTCCCGCCGGGTGGCCGAACAGGACCTCGGCCATGACGTGTCCAGGGCCGCGCGAGCCGACACCAACCTGGCCGGGCTAACCGCGGAGATCGAGGACGGACCGGACGCGGCCGGCCTCATCTCCGGCGTGTTCCGGACCCGACTCGGCCTGGCCGAACGCCAACCGGACAACGCCGCCGCCTGGCGGCGGCTGACCGTGACCGCGCGCACCCAGGCCGACATCGCGCGGATCGACGGCCGAGTGGGCGAGGCCGTACGGCTGGCGCTCGAGCTACTGGCGAACCGGCAGGCCCGGTTGGGTGATCCGGCGCACGCCGACGTCGCCGAGGCCCAGCTGGTACTCGGGCAGGCCCTATTGGCGGCCGGGCATCCAATCGCCGCGCGCCGTCACCTGGAGGAGGCCGCTGATACGCGGCGCCGCCGGTTCCTGGCCGCGTCCTACCGGGTCCAGGAAGATCTCCTCTGGCTGGCCCGGACCGCGCTGGTGCTCGAGCAGCCGCAGACGGTGCTTGACTTGCTGGCCGGCCAGGCGGCGAGGACCGACTGGTTCTGTGACCAGGTGTCGTTCCGCCTCGGCTACACCGCGCGCCGGTTGCTGGCGCTGGCCGCCTGCGAGCTGGGCCGGACCGAGGAGGCCACGGCCGCCCTGCTGGCCGACCGTGAGCGGCTGGCCGCCCAGCCGCTCGACGTGGGCCTGGATCCGCTGGTCGCCGACTTCGAGCGGACCCTGGGCGAGGTCGCGCTGCGACGCGGCGACGCGGCCGGCGCGATGGCGACCCTGGCCCGCCTGGCCGAGGCCGAAGCGCGGGCGAGCCTGCCACGGCCGGCCCGAGGCTGGACGCTCGTCCTGCTCGGCCGCGCAGCGGACCAGCTCGGCGAGCCCGGCCGCGCCGCTGAGTGCCACGGGTTGATCACCGAGCTCAGGGCGGGCGGGATCGACCCGGGCCACCCGGTGATCCTCACCGCCCGCTACGACGAGGCGGTGCGCCAGGCCGCGACCGGCGCCACCCGGCAAGCCGCGGACCTGCTCGAGCCGATGCTCGACCGGACCCTGCTGTCGCACGGCTACGCCGCGATGGGCGAGGCGCACCCCCTGCTGGCCCGGGCACGCGCTCTGGCCGAACGCCTGGGCATCACCATGCCCGACTCGGTGACGGCCATCGACGAGGTGTCACTGGACATCGATGTCTGAGCCGCGCCGCGAGGCCCGTACCACGGGCAGCGCGACGAGGTAGGCGCCGGCCGCGGCGGCCAGGCCAGCCACGGTCAGGACGGCCGAGCTCACCTGGTGCAAGGCCAGGGCGGCCAGCACCGCGCCGCTGGCGATGAGGCCCGCCACACCGCCGAACGCCTGCTGGCGCAGCCACGAGCCGGGCCGGGCCAGGCCCGCCGGGGCGTCGGCGGCGAGCAGGTAGCCGAGGATGAACAGTCCCTCGGCGGTCAGGCCGGCGATCCCGGCCCGGGAGAAGGCACACGCCGCGATCGCGGCCGCCACCGCGATCACCGGTCCCTGCCGCCAGTCGGCCAGGGCCGCGGCGAGCACCGCCACGGCGCCCAGGACCGCGACGGCGTAGGCCCAGCCCGGCGCCCACGCCAGCGGCCAGGCCACGGTCAGCAGCCCGAGGGCCACGGCCGCGCCGCTCATAACCGGGACGCGGCTCGGGGACGGCTCGGGGCTCACGGACGGCTCCCGGCGAGGCGGCGGGCACCGGGGGGCGGCTGGCGGAGCGGGGCCAGCACGGTGTCCAGTTCGGTATCGCTGTCCCAGTGCAGGACCGGGATCCCGAGGGCCTGCAGGCGGGTGCGGGTCGCGGTCCGGTCCAGGCGCCACAGCCGCAGGGCGAGCCGGGCGTCGGTCCGGGTTCCCGGCGGCGGCTCATCGCGCAGCGTGTCGACCACGATCAGCGGGAACCCGCGCTGACGCAGGTCGGCGATGGCGCCGAACCCGCGGGGATCCAGCAGCGGCGAGAACACCACGACCAGCGTGCCCGGCGGCAGCGCGGTGCGCGGGATCCGCCCGACGTCGGGCGTGACGAAGCTTTCGTAGCGGGCCGCGAGCATCATCTCGGCGACGCGGTAGAACTGCCGGTCGCCGGCCGCCGGGCCGAGCCAGCGGAGCAGCCCGCCGAGTACCACCAGCCCGACCCGGTCGCTGACCCGCAGGTACGCGGTGACCAGGGCCGCTGCCCCGTGTACGGCCAGGTCCAGGGTGCGCTCGGAGANNGCCGAACGCGTCGATCATCACCACCAGGTCCGCGGCTCGGGCCGCGGACCGCTGGTTGACGTGCAGCTGGCCGCGGCGGATGCTGACCGCCCGGTTGACGTCGCGCAGCGGGTCGCCGGGCTGGTAGGGCCGGATACCCGCGAACTCGACGCCTTCGCCGACGGCCCGGCCGGTGTGCTCGCCGATCCGGCGCAGCAGTTCGGCGGGCACCCATCGCGGTCGCATCCGGTTGGGCCGGGGGAACACCTCCAGCGGGTCCAGCTCGATCCGCCGTGAGGTCTGCAGGGCGCCGGCCCGCCCGGTGAGGCGGACGGTGCCCGGCGAGTACCGGCCCCACCGGTCCGGGCGGATCACCCACCGGGCGCTGGCCCGCCCGGCCCGCAGGAACGTCTGCGTGCGCGGGCTCGCCCCGGCCAGGCTGGCCTGCGGCGCGATCTCCAGCTCCATGACGATCTCGTCCAGCGGCGACGCGGCGTCGATGGTGGCGGTGACCGTTACCTCCTCGCCCTCGAAGCAGCGTGAGCCGGAGCGGGTGACGGCCACGGTGGGTTCGGCGGGGCGGCGGCGTGGGAGCAGGGCCAGCGCGCCTAGGGCGGGCGCGCCTAGCAGGACCAGCGCGGCGTGGCCGGTGAGGACCGCGGCGACCAGGGCCAAGAGCGCAGCGGTGGCCAGGACCCGGGCGCGGGCGGCGGGGTACCAGCGGGGTTCGGTCTGGGGTGCAGCTAGGGGTGACCGGGGGGAGGAACCACGGGCCGTTCGGCTGAAAAAAGCTTTGTTCATGCGGGGCCTCGGGGGACGGGCACGGTGGCCAGCACCTCGGCCGCCACATCCTGGCCAGTGACCTGGCGAACCCACATTTCCGGGCGCAGGACCAGCCGGTGCGCGAGGGCCGGGACCGCCACGGCCTTGATGTCCTCGGGGGTGACGAACTCGCGGCCGTCCAGCACGGCGTGACCGCGGGCGAGCTGGATCACGGCTAGCGTGCCGCGTGGCGAGGCGCCCACGGTGACCTGCGGGTGGGACCGGGTGGCGGTGATCAGGGCCACCACGTACCTGAGCAGGTCCGGGTGCAGCTGCACCGCCTCCAGCGACTCCCGCATGGCCAGCAGCCGGCCGGCGTCGGTGACCTGCGCCGGGACCGGGGGCGCCGAGCCGCGGGCCAGCCGGCGGCGGACCATCTCGGCCTCGCCTTCGGCATCCAGGTAGCCCAGGCTGACCCGGGCGATGAACCGGTCGAGCTGAGCCTCGGGCAGCGGGTAGGTACCCTCGTACTCGATCGGGTTGTCGGTGGCCAGCACCACGAACGGGCTGGGCAGCGGGTGGGTGACCCCGTCCAGGCTGACCTGGCCCTCGGCCATGGCCTCCAGCAGTGCCGCCTGGGTCTTCGGCGGGGTGCGGTTGATTTCGTCGGCCAGCAGCAGGCCGGTGAACACCGGGCCGGGCCGGAAGGACGGCTCCCCCGTGGCCAGGTCGAGCACCATCGCGCCGGTCAGGTCGGCGGGCAGCATGTCCGGGGTGAACTGGACCCGGGTGAACTCCAGCCCGAGCACGGTGGCGAACGTGCGGGCCAGCAGCGTCTTGCCCAGCCCGGGCAGGTCCTCGATCAGGATGTGACCGGAGGCCAGCACCCCGAGCAGGACCGTGGTGACGGCTTGGCGCTTGCCGACGATGACCTGGTCCACCTCGGCCAGGACCCGCTCGCACAGCCGCGCGGTGTCCGCGACCGCCCCCGTTACCGTCTTAGTCACGGGCCCTCCAGTCGGGTGATGATGCGGTCCAGCGTGGCCAGGTCCGGGCCGGGCCCGTCGGCGTCTGCGGGACCGGTGATATCTACCGGGTCCTCCTGGCCCAGGGCCGCGGTCAGCCGGGCGAGCCGGGGGCGCAGGCCGTACTCGTAGTGCCGCCGCGACATCCGCGCCCACTCCACGTCCGACGCGATCGAGGTGTAGGCGGGGAAGTCGGCCGCCTGGACCGCGGGCCGCCGCCCCGGATCCCGCCGTTGCTTTCCACGCCGAACGGGCCGTGGTTTATCCCCCCGGACCGTTCCGCGCGCCACGATCAGGACGCCGAGGGTGGCCAGAGCAGCCACGTCAACCAGGCCGGTGGCGCCCGCCGCGGCGTAGCCGGCGACGAGCGCGGCGCCGATCCCGACCACGGTCGCGGCGCCAGCCAGGGCCCGGCGGCCGTTCACCGACCGCTCCCGAGGCCGGCGCTACGGTCCAGGCCGGTGCTGTGGTCCAGGCCTGCGCTGTCGCTGCCGAGGCCGGCGCTGCGGTCCAGGCCGGCGCTGCGGTCCAGGCCGGCGCGCATCTCGGTGAGGGCGTCTGCGGCTATCCGGGAGTCGGTGCTGGTCATCGGGTAGGTGCTGTACCTGGCGCGGCGGAACAGGCCGGTCAGCGTCTCGGCCGGCTCGGACCTGACCAGGCCGGCCCGGGTCGCGCGGGCCAGCACCTCGGCCGGGGTGTCGGCGACGGCGGGCGCGGATCCGGCGGCGGCGAACCCGCGTTCCATCGCCGCGTAACACGCGATGATCGCGGCCCGGGGCTCGCCGCCCGCCATCAGCGCCTCGCTGCCCGCGGCCAGGAGGTCCGCCAGCGCGGCCAGGCGGGTTCTGCTGCCGGGCTCGGTCCGGGCCGGGCGCTTGTGCCGCGACCACAGGGTCAGCGCGACAACGACGGCGACCGCGATTACCATGCCGGTGATCAGCGGCCAGATCGAGCTGGCAGCCGTTGCAGCCGACTGGCCCAACCCGGCTTTCGGGACGCCGCCTGGCAGGGGCCGGGGCCCGGGGGGACGGGACTTACGCGTGAGCAGCACGGCGAACGGGGTGACGAGCGCGGCCAGGGCCAGCAGGACGAGGCCGGCCTTGGCCCACCACGGGAGGTTCGGGCGCCAGGGCTCCTCGTCGTCCTCGCGATTCGGCTTGCGCTGGGGCCGGGCGGAGGCCACGACGATAACGAAGGCGATGACGGCTAGCCCTTCGGCGGCGGACAGGGCGATGCCCAGGACCGCGCCGCTGGCCCCGGCCGCCGTCTGGTTGGCGCCGTGGGCGAAGGTGCCGCGGGCCCGCAGCCCGGTAACCGTCACCGCAAGTAGGACGGCGACCGCCGCCACCCGCCGGGCCTCGGTGGCCCGGCGGCCACGCGCGGCGACCAGCGTCAGGGGATGGGCAGGTCGTGGTGTTCCCGGGCGAATTGCCGTTCCCCTTCGGTCAGATCCGCTTCGCGCACCGGGACGACGAGGCTCCAGTGCTTTCCGACCGGGCAGCGCTGGACCCTGGCCACGACCAGGTCCAGCCCCTTAAGCTTCACGCCGGGAATCCAGATGGTGCTGTACACGTGACCCTGACGGCACCGGACGACCACGTTGCCGCCCAGCTTGTAGCCCAGGAGCCGCGCGGCGACGGTCCCGCCTGCGATGACACCTACGACGACCACTACGGGGGTAACAACTCGCCGTGACATTTTGTCATTATCGCACCGCTCAGGCCCGGAGTGCGAGCATGGGCTGGTGAGCTGGGACGAGGGCTTCGCCTACCGCTACGACGAGTGGGCGGCCCACATGGCCGACGACGTCGCGTTCTACGTCGGGCTCGCGCGGCAGGCGGACGGGCCGCTGGTCGAGCTGGCCGTCGGCAACGGCCGGGTCGCGATCCCGGTCGCGCAGGCCACTGGCCGGCCGGTCATCGGCATCGACTCCTCCCCCGCCATGCTCGCCCAAGCCCGGGCCGGGGCCGCCGCGGCCGGGGTCCAGCTCGACCTGCGCGAGGGCGACATGCGCGACCTGGCCCTGGAGGAGCCCGCGGCGCTGGTCTACTGCCCGTTCCGGGCGCTGCTGCACCTGCCCACCTGGGCCGATCGCCGGCGCACGTTCGAGCGGGTGGCCGCCGCGCTGCAGCCCGGCGGGCGGTTCGCGTGGGAGGCGTTCGCGTTCGACCACCGGCTTGCGGTTCGCTACGACGGCGTGCACCAGGCCGAGCCGGTGCCGCACACGGTGCGGTACGCGGTGGGCGAGAACCGGGTGGACATCGTCCGCGACGACGGCGCGAAGAGCTCGCTGTGGTGGGCCACCAAGAACGAGTGGCTCGGGCTGGCCGACGTGGCCGGACTCGAGGTGGAGGCGCTCTACGGCGGGTTCGCGGGCGAGCCGTTCACCGACGACAGCCACGAGTACGTATTCGTCACCCGGCTGCCGTGATCACCGCTGTCGGCGAACCGATGCCTCGTCCTATTACGGTACGGCTAGCACGCGTACCAAAATAACGCGGGTTTGCGGTGTGTCTGGGGCTCGTGATGTGGTTTGGTGTTTCACCGCGGTTCCGCCTGGGGCTGCCGCCCGTGAAGATCTGCCGGTTCTGCGGCTTTCTCGGCTGGGCTGGGCGTCTCGGTTGCCTGGTCGATGTCACTTTGTACCTGTTCTTGAGCCCGTAACGCGACTGCCCGGGCCTGGGAGTCGGGTGGGCCAGTTCGCGCCGTGGGTAACTGCCGCCGCGAGGCGCGCCGTCCCCTCACTCCCGTCCGGCTGCCCCGCTCCCCAGCCATCCCTCCTCGCCAGCCCCAGGCACCCCATTAACGCGGAGCATCCGGCTTACGTGGAGGATCCGGGCAGCTGGGGTTGCCCGAAGTTTCCGCTTAAGCCAGATCATCCGCGTTAATGGAACTGGTGAGCTAGCTGGTGAAGGAGGGGCAACGAGGCGAGTGCGGGCGGGGCTAGAGGGCAGGGGGCCAGGGGGCCAGGGGACCAGAGGACCAGGCTGGTGCCCCCCGCACACGCCGGCACGAGAAGGTCATTGACATCACGCCCCTGGCAGTCGCGTTACACGCTTTCTTCCAGGTACGGTGCGTCATCGACCAGGTCAGGCTCGCCGAGCTGTTCAAGGCGGTCGATTACGGCGACGGGAGCGACGAGAGGTTCCTGCGGAGGCTGTGGCGCGACCTGGACGGGGACGAGCCGACCGCAGGTGCCTGAGCCCGGGGTCGCGGCGCGCGAGTTTCAGCGCGTTCGTTCATCCACAAGGCACCGCGGATCCAGCACATCATTTCCGCTCCGGTTCCGTACCCAGGCCTCATGCTAGTACCGCGTGAACGAAGTTCTCTTACCTGGCTTTCAGTGGTCGAGTGGCTAGTCGGCTGTCTTGGTCCAGGTGAACGGGCGGCAGCGTTCGTTCCGCCCGTCAATGAAGGTCTCGATCGCCGCGATGAGGTCCTTGACCGAGGTGAAGGTGCCGCGGCGGATCGCCTGGCGGGTGACGATCCTGAAGAAGATCTCGACGCTCGCGCACGATGCGGAGAAGCTGCTGGCCGGGTGCTAGGCCCTCACGCCTTACGCCACTGATAGCGCGCGTATGCGGCCGTCCATCCTGCCAAGATGGCGGCGCTGACATACGGGAGGAACTTGGAGGCGACAAGCGCTGTGCTCGTCGAGGTGTTCTCCACGATGGCCACGCGCGCGCCGGCCTCGACGAGGTAGCCGACGCCCCACACTGCGGTGACAACCCGGTACGCGCGCTGGTAGCCGGCGAACTGCCACAGCCTGGTCATCTCGCGTCCCCTCGTGCTGTCCGGGCCGACGAACTCGTGCGCGAAGCCGAACAGCAGGGGCTTCGGTGCGCGGAGCGAGCTAAGGCAGGCCAGCCCGAACACCGCGGTGGGCACCGATCCCTCCAGCAGGACGAGCCGGGCGTTATGGCTCACCAGCCCAAGCACCGCTCCGGCGAGGATACCCGCTAGGACGACGGCACCGATGATGTCCAGCCGGCGTCGCTGGATCGCGTTCGCAGTGACGCCGATGGCCGGCAGCACGCCGCTCAGAATCAACGCCGTTACCGCCGGCAGCCCGGCCTTCCGCAGTAGGGCGTAAGCGATGAGAGGGCCCACGACATCGCAGGCGGCGATCCTGGCGGCCGACTTCAGCTTGGTCCCGGCGGGCGGCTGCCCGGCGCCTGGCTGTTCCGCGGTTGGCTGTCCTGCGGTTGGCTCCGGCTCCGCCTCCTCGCTCACGGCTTCAGGATATGTTCGGGATAGGCCCTGGCGACCTGGCGGAGGAATCGCAGGAACTCCTCGTGCCGGTGGCGGGGGTAGCAGGCGTCGGTGACCTTGCCGGTGGCCACCTCCAGGGCGGCGAACAGCGTGGTGGTGCCGTGCCGGACATAGTCATGGGTGCGCTTCTCGGGGATCCCGGGCCGCAACGGGAGGACCGGCGTGGTCCGTTCCAGGGCTTGGACCTGGGATTTCTCATCCACGNNGGAGAACTTGAACGTCCCGGCCCGCCAGGGCTGCCGCCCGTACTCGCGCCACACCCTGGCGACTTTCACATTCGACAGGCCCAGCTCCGCGGCCAGGAGCCGGCTCGACCAGTGCGTCACCCCCAGCCGCTCCGGCGGCGGCTCCAGCGTGGCCAGCACCACCGCCACGTCATCGGTCCACCGCGGCCGGCCCGGCTTGGGCCGGTCCCCCAGCCCGCCGATCCCCTCCGCCGCATACCGCCGCTTCCACCCGATCACCGTCGGCTTGGACACCCCAGTCCGGCGCACGATCTCGTTCGTCCCGGCGGCCGCCGGAAGATCGAGACGGGCCGGGTAGACCGGGTGAACGCGGAATACTTTGCGCCAGCGGGGAACTAGGTTGCGATGAGCGGCTTCAAGAACTTCATCATGCGCGGGAACCTGGTGCAGCTGGCTGTGGCGGTGGTGATCGGCACGCAGTTCAGCGAACTGGTCAAGCAGTTCGTCCAGTCCTTTGTCAATCCGCTGTTGTCGCTGGCGGGCCAGCCAGACCTCGGCACCCTGGTCTTTAAGGTCGGCAACGCGACATTTACCTACGGCGCGTTCCTGACCGACGTGCTGTCGTTCCTGATCGCTGCCCTGGTGGTCTACTACGTCATGGTGGTGCCGGTCACCCGCGTGATCCAGCTGTTCGAGCGCAACCACGCGGCGACTCAGCGGGACTGCCCGGAGTGCACGATGAGCATCCCAGTGGCAGCACGGCGTTGCCCGGAGTGCACCGCAGAGATCGCGCCGGCCACGGAGCAGCCTCAGCCGGTCGGGTCCGGCCGGGCCGGCTGAAGACGTCAAGCGGGCCAGCCCGCGACCTGCGCGCGCAAAGGCGGACGTTCTTTTCTGCCCGGGTCTTGTTAGGGCTGCGGATTGCTGGGTAGCCGCACACAATGCGGAGAGGGGGCCTGAACATGGCTAGGCGAGACGACCAACCAGGCGCGGGCGACACCCGCAGCAGCGCAGGCGGGGAGACGATTCCCCCGCAGACCGAGGTGGCTGGCGGCCCGGACACGCCTCTGGAACTGGGCGGGACCGGCTGGGGCAACACGATCAAGCGGGCCGTGAAGAAGTTCGGGCGCGACCGGTGCAGCATGACGGCCGGGAGCCTGGCCTACCACTGGTTCCTGGCCCTGTTCCCGACGCTGATCGCCCTGCTGGGCCTGGTCACCCTCATGAACGTGGGGGCCAGCACCCTGCACCGGCTGATCGACGGCCTGAACAAGGCACTGCCTCCGGGCGCGGCGGGCGTGTTCAGCCAGGCGGTCACCGCCGCGACCACCCGGTCGGACAAGGCCTCGCTGACCGCGCTGATCATCGGCATCGTGGTGGCGCTGTGGAGCGCCTCGGGCGGCATGGCCGCGCTAGAGACGGGGCTTGACATCGCCTACGAGGTCCCGGTCAGCCGCAAGTTCGTGGCCAAGCGGCTGCGGACCTTCCCGCTCATGCTCGGCACGCTGGTGCTCGGCGGGGTCGCCGCGGCCCTGCTCGTGTTCGGCCCCTCCATCGGCTTGGCCATCCAAAGCCACGCGCCGGTCGCTGGAACGGCCTTCGTCATTCTCTGGACGGTCGTGCGCTGGCTGGTGACGATCATCGCGATCTCGCTGCTGTTCGCGGTCTACTACTACTACGGGCCGAACCGGGAATCACCGCGCTGGCAGTGGGTAAGCCCCGGCGGCCTGGTCGGCACGGCGATCTTCCTAATCGCCTCACTGGGCTTCTCGTTCTACGTGGCCAAGTTCGGCTCCTACGGCAAGACCTATGGCGCCTTCGCCGGGGTGGTCATCCTCATCTTCTGGCTCTACCTCACCGGCCTGGCGGTGCTCCTCGGCGCCGAAATCAACGCCGAAAGCGAACGCGAGGCGGCGGCCCAGGCTGGCCACCCGCAAGCGCAGGCCAGCGCCGAGAAGATGGACCGGGCCGCATAACCGCCCGGTAAATCGGCCTCGGCCGCGGCAGGCGTGCGCTTTATCGGGGTCGGCCGGGAGCGGCTTTCTTGGGGGTGGCTTTTTTTGGGCGGGGGGGCTCGGCGCCTAGGAGGATGCGGGTGAGCTGGTTGCGGCTGTTCAGGAGCTGGTCGAGGGCGGCGTCCAGGTGGGCGTCGGTGATCCGGATTGGGCTGTCGTCGCCGTCGGTGGCGTCGTCGCCGTCGGTGGTGGCGGCGGCGTCGGCTTCGCAGGACAGGAGGGCGGCCTTGCGCAGGAGTTCCTTGAGGAAGGCGGCGGTTACGCCGTCGGTCCGCTCGATGACGTTTTCCGGGTGGGTCAGGTCCAGTATGAGGCTGCCCTGGTAGAGGCGGATCAGCTGGCGGCGGGCGTCGGCGTCCGGCAGCGGAAGCTCGGCGGCGAGGTCGACGCGGCCGGGGCGGGCGGCCAGGGCGGGCTCCAGCAGGTCGGCGCGGTTGGTGGTGAGCAGGAACGTCACGTCNNAGGGCGCGGCCGGACAGTATGATCACCGTCGCCTCGGGCAGCTGGCCGAGCAGGTAGCCGACGGTGTGGGTCTTGCCGGTGCCGGGGGCACCGTGCAGCAGCACGCCGCGCTTGAGGTGCTGCCCGCTGGCCAGCAGGCGGCCGGAGTGCCGGCCGACGCCGAGCACCTGGCGTTCGATGTTGTCGAGCACGTCGGCGGGCAGCACGATCTGGTCGCGGCCGACCGACGGGCGCTCGAGGAAGCTCAGCGGGGCGCTCCGCCCCCCGAACGCCTCCTTCGGCCCGGGGCCGAACACCTCGGCGCCGACGCTGATCACCTGGCCGCGGAAGACGCTTCGCTCGCTGGCCAGCGTCTGGATCTCGCCCAGGATGGCCTGGATCCGGTCCTGCTCCGGGCCGGTGATCTGGAGCACCACTTCGGGGTTCGGGCCGCGCGACACAGGTTGCAGCACGATGGCCAGCCGGCCTCCGGCGTCGTCCACCAGGTAGATGCCGTGGCTGACGCACGGATGGGTCTGCCCATCGGGGCCGCTGGCCACGGCGGTGGTCATCACGCCGCCGAAGCTGGCCGAGCCGAACGGGCCGTGGTTGGGGGGCTGGAGGAATTCGCCGATCCCGACGATCTCCATGTGGCGCATCATCCCGATGCCGGTGATGCCGAAGACCTCGTGCGTGCGCTCGCGGTCCTGGGCCAGCCAGGCTTCGAGGCCGACCTGGACGTTGACGTGCTCGTAGGACGGCCAGGTGGCCGAGACCGTGGGCAGGATGGCCGCATCCGGGCCCAGGAAGTCCAGGAGCAGCCGCCGCAGCGGCTGGTCTTCGGTTCGCGCGGTCTGCACCGCCCGGTCGACCAGGCGCCGCGCCANNGACGGGGGAACCAACTTCGCGGTGGCTTCCGGCATCGCCGAGGCTGTCGACCTGTGCCTGTTCGACGAGAGCGGAGCGGAAACCCGGGTCCGGCTGCCCGAGTACGACGACGGCGTCTGGCACGGGTTCCTGCCCGGCACCGGCCCGGGGCAGGCCTACGGGTACCGCGTGCAAGGGCCCTGGGACCCCAGCCACGGGCTGCGCTGCAACCCGGCCAAGTTGCTGCTCGACCCGTACGCGCGGGCGGTGCACGGCGAGGTCGCGTTCGGGCCCCAGGTCGTCGGCCACGACGTGACCGACCCGGACAAGCCGAGCTCGCTCGACTCGGCCGGGCACGTGCCGCGCAGCATCGTCACCGACGCCACGTTCGAGTGGGGCGCCGACGAGCCGCTGCGGCGCAGCTACTCCGATACGGTCATCTACGAGGTGCACGTAAAGGGCCTCACCATGCGCCACCCGGACGTGCCCGAGGAGTTGCGCGGCAGCTACGCCGGGCTCGCGCACGAGGCCGTCATCGACCACCTGACCCGCCTCGGCGTCACCGCCGTGGAACTGCTGCCCGTGCACCA
>PLIQ01000252.1:0-15382 GCA_003140115.1 Actinomycetota bacterium
GCGGACGGCGCGCTACAGCGGCAGGCCGGCTTCCAGCAGGGCGAGTGCCTCGTCTATGCGCCCGAACGCGTCCTCGAAGCCGTGGCCCTCCGACCAGCCGTCCCACGGCATCGTGATCGACATGACCACGCCCATGATCGCGCCGGCGACGGTGCGAACCGCCAGGTCGTCCGTCGGGCGCCCGGCGCGCTTGGCCACCGTCTCGGTCATCGCCCCGATGGCCCGGGCGAACTCGTCCAGCGCCCGCGCCCGGATCTCCGGCACGGTCATGCTGAGCCGGGTGCTCTCGCGGATGATGTCCAGGTCGGCGCCGGTGTACGAGTCGAGCATCTGCCGGACGGCCGCGCGCACCGCGGCGATCGGGCCGAGCCCGGGCGGCTGCTGCTCGAACGCCGCCATCAACCGGGTGTCCATGTCGTCCTGCAGGACCAGGTCTTCCTTGGTCGGGAAGTACCGGAAGAACGTGCTCGGCGACACCTCGGCCGCCGCGGCGATCTGCTCCACGGTGGTGGCCTGGTAGCCCTGCTCGCGGAACAGCCGGAGCGCGTGCTCCCGCAGGGAAGCACGCGTCCTGGCCTTCTTTCGCTCGCGCAAGCCATCCGGCCGGGCCTGGCTTGAATCGAGGATGTCCGTCACACCTCCAATTGTGCCCGCTCCGCGCCGTTTTCACCGGAGGCGGCGGAAGTGACGGAGGCGGCGGAGGCGGCGGGGGCGGCGGAAGCCGAGACCGCGCCGCCCCGAGGAGCCCCTGTCATCCCGTCGGGACGGCGCGGCAGGAAGATCAGGGCCAGGATGGCGCTGGCCACCGCGATGCCGCCGCAGGCCCACAGCATGGTGTCCATGCCCTGGACGAACGCGGTCCGGGCCGAGTGCAGCAGGGACGCCGACCCCAGCGCGTGCGCCACCCCGACGCCGGCCACCACGCTGGACTTGGCCTTGGCCGCGGTCGCCGCGGGCAGGCCGGCCACNNGCGTTCATCGCCTGCGGCATGGCCAGCCCCAGCCCGAGGCCGAACGCCGCCAGCCACGCCGCCGCGAACCCCGTCCCGCTTCCCGCCTTGGTCAAGGCGCCGACCGCGAGCGCGACGGTCATGACGATGAAGCCGACCGTGACCAGCCCCTTGGCGCTGGCCAGCGGGGGCCGCTCCTGACTGGNNGCGAAGAAGATGCCGAACATCGCGAACGAGACCAGGGTGGCCAGCGTCGTGCCCCAGGTGAAGCTGGCCGACCGGAACAGCCCGAGCTCAATCAGCGGCCGGACACCACTGCCGCGCCCGGTGAGCCAGCGCTCCCAGGCCACGAAGATGACCAGCACCGCGACCCCGGCGGCGATGGTGCTCAGCGCCGTGATGTTGCTCCAGCCGTTCTGGCCCGCCTCGATGAAGCCGTAGGTCAGCCCGGCCAGCCCCGCGCTGGACAAGATCACGCCCAGGACGTCGATGCTGCGCCGCTGTGCGCTGCGCGACTCGGGCAGCAGGACCGCCACGGCGATCAGGGCCAGCACCACCACCGGCACGTTGATCAGGAACACCGAGCCCCACCAGAAGTGGTCCAGCAGGTAGCCGCCCACGATCGGGCCGATCGGGAAGCTGATGAAGGTGGCCGACGCCATGAGCGCGATCGCCTTCTGCCGTTCCTCGGGGGCGAACAGCACCGGGATCACCGACAAGGACAGCGGGAAGATAGCCGCGGCGCCGATGCCGAGCACCGCCCGGGCCGCGATCAGCTCGCCCGTGCTGGTCGCGTAGGCGCACGCCGCCGAGCTGGCGCCGAACAAGACCAGCGCGACCAGCAGCACCTTCTTGCGCCCGAGCCGGTCGCCGAGCAGGCCCGCGGGCAGCATCGCGGCCGCCAGCACCAGGCTGTACGCGGCCGAGAACCACTGCAGGTCACCGGTGGAGGCGTGCAGGTCGGTGGCGATCGTGGGCAGGGCCAGGTTGAGGACGGTCAGGTCCAGCCCGACGACGAGCACGCTCGCCGCGATCGCGACCAGCGCCCACCACTTGCGAGCCGAGCTGTCCGCCATGACACTCACATCCCTTCGGCAGTAGCACCTAAATGGAAGTAACTTTCAAAAGTATGCGTCATCCATTCGGTAGTGTCAACCGCGAACATAAAACGGGGGGCCCGCGGTCCCGGGCCCCCCGTTCTAGTATCCGGGTTACGAGTCCTGCAGGCGGCTCAGCAGCGCGGTGCCGTCCGGGCTGCCCAGGCCGGAGCAGGAGTCCCAGCCTGGCCCCGCCTCGTAGGCGCCGTTGTTGCCGCTGGTGATGTCGTGGAAGCCGGGCACGTCCTTACCAGGCGATACGCCCGCGTACAGGAGCGTCTGGATCAGGCCGAACCGCGTGCCGGTGGCCTGCGCGAGCCGCGCGATCAGCGCCGACCACAGCGGCGCGACCGCGCTGGTCCCGCCCACCACCTGGGCCTGCCCGCCGGAGTAGATCTGGTACCCCGTGACCGGGTCGCCGTTGCCCGCCACGTCGGGCACCCCGCGCCAGTCCGTGCCGGAAGACCCCCCGGACCCGCCGCTCGCCCCGGACCCGCCGCTTGAGCCCGAGCCGGACCCGCCGCTTCCCCCTGACCCGCCCGTCCCGCCACCGGCGTGATGGTGCCTGCGCCGGTGCTCGGCGACCACCACATCACCGGCCGCGGCACCACCGGCCGCGGCACCACCGGGCTGCGCGGCCCCGCTCGCGGCGTCAGCGGGCTGCGCGGCCGCCCGGGGGCCGACCCCGGCCGCGGCCTGCCAGGTGGGCAGCGCGAACTGGTCACTGACCCCGCCGCCGGTGGCTCCCTCGTTCGAGGCGAGCTCGTTCCAGACCACCTCNNACGTCGTCGTCGCTGCCGTTGTCGCCCGCGGCCACGCACACCGTGATGCCAAGCGCCGCCGCGTCGGACATGGCCGCGTTCATCGTCGACAGCCCCTGCGCGGTCCACGAGTCCTCGGACTGCCCCCAGCTGATCGAGATCGCGATCGGCGCCGGGCTGGCCTCCGCGGCGGCGGAGATCGCGTCGACGAAGCCCTGGTCGCCGTTGTTCGGCGCGAAGTACACCACCTGCGCCGCGCCCGGCGCGGCGGCGCCGATGACGTCGATGTCCAGGCTGACCTCCAGGTCGGCGCCGCTGGTGTCCGCGGGGTTGTTGGCCGCCCCGTCCACGCTGACCGCGGTGACCGACGGCACGGCGATGCCCAGCCCGCCGAAGTACGCGTCCAGGTCACTGGTGGCGAACCCGCCGCCGAGCTCGATGATCGCGACCGTCTGGCCCGCGCCGGTGGTGCCGGCCGGGAAGCCGTAGATCTGCGCCACCTGGGCCGGCGTGTACGAGGTGCCCTGGGCGGTGGCCGCCCGGCTCCGGAAGTGCGGCCGGGCCTGCGGCCGGGTGTCCAGGCCGAGCACCGCGGTGACCACGCCGTCCAGCGTGGCCGGCACGTAGAGCGGCCCCTCGCGGTAGCGGTGGTTGACCCGCCCGCGGCCCCCCGGGTCCGGGCTGCTGACCTGCCGCAGCGTCGTCCCGAACGCCGTGGACAGGTCGCCCAGGGAGCCCGCCACCATGACCCGGCGGGTGGTCGCGTAGACGGCGGTGACCACCAGGCCGCGGCTGGTGAGCTCGCGGCTGACCAGGTCCACGTCGGCCGGGTCGGCGCCGTACCCTGCGGCCAGCTGGGCGCTGCTCAGCACGGTGGGTCCCTCGATGATTTCGGCGGGCAGCTCGGCCCGCCTCCTGAGCACGACCGTGATTTCGGCCCGCTCGGCGATGTTCAGCGGCGCGGTGTCGGTGACGTCCGGCAGCGACGCACGTTCGCTGCCGGCCAGCGGCACCAAGGATTCCGGCATGGTTAAGCTCCGCTCAGTAGGTACCAGGGAAGCTCCGTTGACCCCCCGGGCGAATTCTTCCGTGCCGGGGCGATGAACCGCCGGCCGTTCGCGAAGAATGATCTTTATACCGAACGGACCGTGGTGATAGCGCCCGTGATACACCCAGGAATGGCGGGGCGGGAGCCTAGAAAAAGGCGTGCACCGCATCGATGATCAGGTCATCGTCGTTCAGCACCACCAGGACGCGCCACTTGTCGAGCGTGGTGCACGGATGCGAGATGCCCAGGCCCACCACGTCACCTGGCCCGAGCTCGGCGTCGGCGTCCAGCCGCAGGTAGGCGTGCTGGTCGTAGAGCTCGGTGACGGCCCAGCCCGCGACGGGTTCGGCGCGCCCGAGCACCCGCAGCGGCACCGGGAGGCCCTGGTCGAAGCCGACGTCCCGCCGGCCCGCGCCGAGCACGGCCAGGCCCGGTTCGGGCCGCGACAGCACCTGGGCCCACACTTCGAGCGCGGGTCGCAGCACCGGCGCGCCCGGCGCGCCCCGCCCGGCCGGGGAGACCGTGCCGTAGAACCCGTGATCGTAGGTCAGGTACGCGCCGCTGCGCAGGATGACCTGCACCGGGGCACGGCCGCCCGCGGTCAGCTCGCGGGTCACCACGTCGAAGTACGCGCTGCCGCCGGCCGTGACGAGGCACGGGCCGCCCGCGTCGCCCAGCGCGTCGGCCAGCACGTCGGCCAGCGCCCGGAGCCGCCGGCCGAACGCCGCGACCCCCTGACCTCCCGCGGGCAGCGTGCCCTCGTACCCGGCCACGCCCGCGACCGTCAGCGTGCCGGTGGCCTGCGCCGTCTTCGCCACCGCCAGCGCCTGCTCGTCGGTGCGGCAGCCGGTACGCCCGCCGGCGTGGCCGATCTCCACCAGCACCGGCAGCGGGCGTCCGGCCGGATGCCGGCGCAGGATGTGATCGAGGATGGCCACGCCGTCGGTGCTGTCGACGTAGCAGTACGCCTCGAAGCCGGGATCGGCGGCCAGCTCGGCGGCCAGCCACGCGATGCCCGCGGTATCGGTAACTTCGTTGGCTAGCAGCAGCCGCCCAAACCCGAACGTCCGGTACGCCTGCAGCTGGCCGATGCTGGCCACCGTGATCCCCCAGGCGCCGTGCGCGAGCTGCAAAGCGGCCAGCTCGGGGGACATGGCCGTCTTGCCGTGCGGGGCCAGCGCGACCCCGGCCCGCGCGCAGTAAGCGGCCATCGCCGCCAGGTTGTTCCGCAGCGCGCTGTCTCGCAGGGTCGCCAGCGGGTAGGTCAGGCCCGCCTCCGCCAGGGGTAGCCGGGCGGCCGCCAGGCTCGCCGCGCTGGCCCGCCCCCGCAGCGACCCGAACCCCTTCTCGGTCGCCTCGATCGGCCGCTCGCGCAGCGCGCCCAGCCGCTCCGCGACCAGCGGCGGCACCGGCTCCGGCAGCGGCTCCGTCACGCCCGCCTCCCATCTCCGGTACATCCGCCCGGAATGCGGCTTTTTATTCAGGTATAGCAGAAAGCGGCGACTCCGCATTTCACGGGCGCTGGTCGAATATACGGTGACCGATTCGGCACCACTTGTTGCGATATATGCCATCGCTGGGTGATGATGACGAGATAAACAATGAGGACCGCGGAGCAGAAACCCGGGACAGAAGGGTCACAGTGAAAGGCGCTGTGCCGCCGCGAGCCACGTTTCGCGAGGTGTTCGCGGTGCGCGAGTTCCGGATCCTGTGGTCCTCCGTCCTCCTTTCCACCGCGGGTGACCGGCTCGCCTTGGTCGCCCTCACCCTGCTGGTCTACGACCGTACCAAGTCGCCGCTGCTCGCCGCGGCGGTCTACGCGGTTGGCTACCTGCCCTGGGTGATCGGCGGGCTGTTCCTGGGCGAGTTGGCCGACCGGCGCCCGCGACGCTCGGTGATGGTGTTCTGCGATGCGGCCCGGGCCGTGCTGGTGGCCGCCATGGTCTTCCCGCACGTGCCGATCGGGGCCCTGGTCGCGCTGCTGTTCGCCGCGACGATGTTCCAGCCTCCGTTCGACTCGGCGAAGGCCTCCATCACGCCCGACATCTTGCAGGGCGAGCGTTACGTCCTGGGTACCGCGGTGCTGCAGACGACCTTGCTGGTCGGCCAGGTGGCCGGCGCGGTGGGCGGGGGAGTGGCGGTCGCCTACCTCGGGGTCCGGTCCGCGCTGGCCATCGATGCCGCCACGTTCGTGCTGTCCGCGCTGCTCATCGGCCTGGGCCTGCGGGCCCGGCCGGCCGCGGCCCGGCCGGAAGCGGGCCAGGCCTCTGCGCTGGCGCGGATGCTCAGCGGGTTTCGGCTGGTGTTCGGCGATCCGGCGCTCCGGACCCTGCTGCTGTTCGGCTGGCTGGTGGTCTTCTACACGATCCCGGAGGGTATCGCCGCCCCGTATGCGGCCAGGCTGGGCGGAGGGCCGATCGCCACCGGTCTGGTGCTGGCCTCTACCGTGCTCGGCACCACGATTGCCGTCCCGCTGTTCACGCGGTTCGTCCGGCCGCGCCAGCGGATCAACCTGATGGGCCCGCTGGCCATCTTGACCTGTGGCTCACTGGTCCTGACCGGCCTCCGCCCCAATCTTGCCATTTCGCTGGTGGTCTTCTCGTTGTCGGCCGCGTTCGGGGTCTACCAGGTGGCGGCCAACACCGCGTTCGTGGTCAGGGTGCCTAGCGAACGACGGGCTCAGGCCTTCGGCATCGCCAACATGGGGGTAATCGTCGGCCAGGGGGCCGCTTTCGTGGCGGCCGGCGCCGCCGCGGAGGTGGTATCCCCGGCGGCGGTCATCGCGGTGGGTGGGGGCATAGGTGCGGTTGTCGCGATCGTCCTGATGCTCAGGTGGCGCCACGTGTCACCACCAGGCGGACGTCATGCAGCCAGCCGGCGTCCCGGGAACGCCGAGGCTGGAAGGTCGGTGCCGCTTCGCGAGACCAACTGACGGCGGCTGCGGGCTTCGCTCAAGTCCACGTATCGCGCATTGCGAATTCCTCCTTTCCGGCCGAGATGGAGTTGTGGAGTACGGGTGGTCAGCTCCAGGCGATGCGCATGGTCCGCCCTCCCTCCGGCAGCGATGGGTGCGCTTGCGAAAGCTCCCGGATGCCAGTACGCCGGGTAATCGTGGCATGTCAATCCCTATTTAGCGCCTCTTTAGGACGCGATGTCGGCGAATCGGGCGCAATAGTGCATAAGATGACCCGCATGGGTTAAGGTAGCTATACGGAGCTAGTCCTTTACGGTGAGCTGCCGACTAGACAGGTGCCAGCAGCGTCCCATCAGGATCGGTGGAGCATGGAAGCCTCGCCCGTCACGCGTCGCGTACTGGCGCGCGCAGACGTGCGAGACTGGGGATGGTGGCAGCTTCCCTGGTTGCTCCGGTGCTACGTGGGCATCGTGCCGGTCGCGGCGATGGCGCTCACCTTCGTCGCGGCCGCCGAGACCACCTGGCGCGCCGCGGACTGGTGGAAGTTCGTCCTGCTACTGGGCTGCGGCCTGGCCTCGGTCGCGGCGACGCCCCGGGTCGCCTACCGCCAGGGCGGGATGACCAGGGACTTCATCACGGTGTGGGTGCTGCCGATCGCGATCTTGCTGCCACCGTTCTACGCCATGGTGACGCCGATCCCGCTGTACGTGCTTACGCAGTTCTGGGTCGCCCGGGGCATCGTCTACCGCCGGGTGTTCACGGTCGGTGCCATAAGCCTGGCGTATGGCTTGGCGTCGGTGCTGTTCCGGATGTTCCCGGCGTCGTTCGCCGGCGGGACGATCGGCACCGGCCTGCACGCGCTCACCTGGGCCGTGGCAGTCGCCATCGCCGAGCAGGTCGGCAGGAGGGGCCATCAGATCCTGATCATGGGCGGGATCAAACTGTCCGACCCCTCGGCGAAGCTGGCCCCTCAGGAACTGAACCGGGAGGCGCTCGTGGCCGACTTCGCCGAGTTCGACCTCGGCGTCGTGATCACGATCGTGGTCGCGGTCAGCCCGGTGCTGGCCATCTTCGCGGTGCCCACCGTGCTGCTGGTCCGGCGCTTCATGATGCACGGCCAGCTGCTCGCCCAGTCCAGGATTGACGCCAAGACCGGGCTGCTCAACTCGTCGACGTGGGAGCAGGAAGCCGCGGTGGAGATCGCCCGCGCGATCCGCACCGGCACGCCGCTGGCCCTCGCGCTGGTCGACATCGACCACTTCAAGGCGGTCAACGACACCTACGGCCACCTGGTGGGCGACAAGACGCTGCGCGCGGTCACCGATGCCCTGCAGAGCCAGCTGCGCAGCTACGACCTGGCCGGGCGGTTCGGCGGCGAGGAGTTCGTGATCCTGCTGCCGCACGCCCAGGAGATGGACGCGCTGAGCGTCGCCGAGCGGCTGCGGGCACACATCGCCGCGATGTCGGTCCCGGTCGGCGACGACCCCGAGTCCGGCCCGGCCGTCCGGGTCACGATCTCGGTCGGGGTCTCCTCCCTGGACGGCACGAACCGCGAGCTGACCGACATGCTCGCCGCGGCCGACGCGGCCCTTTACTACGCCAAGGAAACGGGTCGCAACAAGACCCACGTCAGCCCCGCGTCGGCCCCGGCGTCCTAGGCTTGACCCAAAAGCGCTCTTATCCACGTTAAGCGGGCTAAACTCGTCACATCCTGCCCGGAAGCGGGCAGGAAACTTGCCTAAACTGGTCTCGACGGGTAGGAAGTGAGCATGCCTGACCCGTTTCCGCAGGATCTCGCGCGCTACCTGGCCGCCTCCACCGGCCTGCCGCAGTCCACCGCGACGCGGGTCATCGTGGACGTCACCACGTACTTCAGCGAGACGATCGAGGCGTTCGTCCGCAGACGGCACGCCGAACTGCAGCGAGGTCAGCGCAAGAACGACGAGATCTGGCCGGTGATCGCGGCCGAGCTCAGTCAGCGCCGGTTCGCCGCGCCCGGGCTGTCGGAGCGCCAGCTCCGGCGCCTGGTCTACGGATAGCCTCCATGCCAGCCGGACAGCCAACCGAACAGGGGAGTCTGCGTGTGCGGAATCGTCGGCTACATCGGCCGCAGAGATGCCATCCCGGTCCTGCTTGAGGGCCTGCGGAGCCTGGAGTACCGCGGTTATGACTCGGCCGGCCTGGCCGTCATCTACCGGAACAAGCTGCAGATCACCAAGACCGCGGGCCGGGTCCAGGACCTCAGGGACCGGGTCAACGACCGGGCCAAGGCGACGATCGGCATCGGCCACACCAGGTGGGCCACGCACGGCGAGCCGAGCGAGATCAACGCGCACCCGCACACCGACTCGACCGGGCGCATCGCGGTCGTGCACAACGGCATCATCGAGAACGCCGAGTCGCTCCGGCGCGCGTTGACCAACCGCGGCGTGACGCTGGTCAGCGACACCGACACCGAGGCGCTCGCGCACATGATCGCCGCCGAGGCCACCGGCGAGGTCAGCCTGGAGGACGCGGTCCGCCGGGTGCTGCGCCACGTGGAGGGCACCTACGGCCTGCTCGTCCTGGACACCAAGAACCCGAACGAGCTCGTGGTCGCCCGCAATGGCAGCCCGATCGTGCTGGGCATCGGCGCGTCGGAGATGTTCGTGGCCTCCGACGTGGCCGCCCTGGTCCGCTACACCAAGCAGGTGGTCTACCTCGACGACCGCGAGGTGGCCACGGTGCACGCCACCGACTACCGAGTGGTATCGCTCGACGCCGGGTCGTCCGATGAGGGGGCCGACGGCACCGCCAACGGCAAGGTGCCCACCATCGTGGAAGCCGACGCGGGCGACTACGAGCTCGGCCCGTACGAGGACTACATGCGCAAGGAGATCCACGAGCAGCCCGAGGCCCTGCGCCGCGCCCTGCGCGGCCGGCTCGACGACCGGTTCGCCACCGCCCGGCTGGGCGGCATCAACCTGGACGCGCGCGAGCTGCGGTCGATCCGGCAGGTCAAGTTCCTCGGCTGCGGCTCGGCCTACTACGCCGGCCAGATGGGCGCGGTCCTGGTCGAGGAGCTGGCCCGCATCCCGTCCGACGCCGAGCCGGCGTCGGAGTTCCGGTACCGCAATCCGGTGGTGGACCCGGACACGCTCTACGTGGCGGTCAGCCAGTCCGGCGAGACCCTGGACACGCTGATGGCGGTGCAGGAACTACGCCGCAAGGGCGGTCAGGTCATCGGGGCCGTCAACGTGGTGGGCAGCGCGATCGGGCGCGAGTGCGGCAGCGGGGTCTTCCTGCACGCCGGCCCGGAGATCGCGGTCGCCTCCACCAAGGCGCTGACCAACATGACGGCCTCGTTCGCCATGCTCGCGCTGCTGCTCGGCCGGGTCCGGGACCTGTCCGCGGCCTCCGGCCAGCGGATCGTGGCCGGCCTGCGCGCGCTGCCGGGGCAGCTGGAGGCGATCTTGGCCGAGGAGGAGCAGATCGCCGAGATCGCCCGCCGGTTCGCCGCCGCCGAGCACATGTTCTTCATCGGCCGCGTCCGTGGCTGGCCGGTGGCCCGCGAGGGCGCCCAGAAGCTCAAGGAGATCTCCTACGTGCACGCCGAGGCCTACCAGGCGGCCGAGCTGAAGCACGGCCCGCTGGCCCTGATCAACGCCTCGATGCCGAGCGTGGTCGTGGTACCGGCCGACGACCTGCTGGCCAAGAACATCTCCACCATCGAGCAGATCAAGGCGCGCGGCGGCCCCGTTATCGCCGTCACCAGCGCCGACCTGCCCCCGTCCCTAGCCGACGCCATCATCCGGGTCCCCCGCGGCGAACCAGAACTAGAGCCCCTCCTGCTCACTGCCCCCCTGCAACTCCTCGCCTACCACATCGCCGCCAAACTAGGCCGCGACATAGACAAGCCCCGCAACCTAGCCAAAAGCGTCACCGTAGAATAGGCCCCCCATTATGTGAGCATCCCGGAATAACGCGAGTCGGGGCGCGTCGCGGCAGGAGTCCATTTTATCCCAAATAATACTATTTTGCCTACCTGAAGCCGCCCGGCCGAGCATGATTGATGGGCCGATGTACCAGTAAGAACTGGTAGAACGGACCATCAAGCAGGTAGCCAGACGCGTCCCATCCGGAAATCAGATTGCGTGCGACATTTTTGGACTTATCCAGCTATCTATCCCTCGCCGCTTTTCTTCGAATTCCCCACCTGTACCACTGATACGGTCCAAAAAGAGCGAAGCTCTACCGGCCCAGCGAACCCGGGCCTTGTGCCCGGGTGAGCGGCCGGTGTATCGGCGAGCACCCCAGCGGGGCGCGAAGCGCACCGGGGGGTTCCGGGGGGTCGNNCCCCCCGGGCTAATTCAGTGCATTGAAGCCCAGTCGGTCTCGGGACCGGGGCCGCCGGGCAGCGGCTGCTCGCACCAGACGACCTTGCCGGCCGGCGTACGGCGCGCGCCCCAGCGCTGGGAGAGCTGCCGGACGACCTGCAGGCCGCGGCCGTTCTCGTCGTCGCCGTTGGCCTGACGGAGCCTCGGCAGCGCCGCGGAGTTGTCCAGCACCTCGCAAACCAGCGCCCGCTCGTTGACCAGGCGCAGCGTGACGTCGCCGCGGGAGTACTTGACCGCGTTGGTCACCAGCTCGGAGACCAGCAGCTCAGTGGTGGGGATCAGGTCCTCCAGACCCCAGCGCTGCATCGGCTCGGCGATCGCCAGCCGCGCCTCGCGCACCGAGGTCAGCTTGGGCGAGTACGTCCACGAGGCGTAGTTCTCCTTGGGCAGCCGGCGCAGCCGCGCGATCAGCAACGCGATGTCGTCGCGCTGATGGTCGGAGTACACCCCGTCCAGCGCCGCCTTGCACAGGTCCTCGAGCGGGCGGGTCGGCGAGCCGGGGCCGAAGATGCCTTGCAACCGGGCCAGCCCGTCGCTGATGTCCTGGCCCTTGTTCTCCACCAGGCCGTCGGTGTACAGCACGAACAGGCTGCCGTCCTCGATCTTGAACTGGCGGCTCTCCACCTCGCCGTCGCCGATGCCCAGCGGCGGCGCCGGGGGAACGTCCAGCAGTTCGTTGGTGCCGTCGGGACGGACCAGCAGCGGCGGCAGGTGGCCGGCCACCGCGACCTCGCAGTCGCCGCTCACCGCGTCGTAGACCGCGTAAGCGCACGTCGCGAAGTGCGGCTCGCGCTCGCCCAGGGTGTGCATGAGCTCGTCGAGCTGCTGCAGCGACTCGGCCGGGGGCAGCTCCAGCATGGCCAGGGTCTGGATGGCGGTGCGGAGGCGCCCCATGGTCACGGCGGCGCGCACGCCGTGACCGGCCACGTCCCCGACCACGAGCGCGACCCGCCCGCCGGGCAGCGCGATCGACTCGTACCAGTCTCCGCCCACCTCGATGAGCTTGCTGCCGGGCAGGTAGCGGTGCCGGACCTCGACCGAGGACGGCGCGGAGAGCCCGGTCGGCAGCATGCTCCGCTGCAGGGTCAGCGCGGTCGCGTGCTCTCGGGTGTAGCGGCGGGCGTTGTCGATGAAGATCGAAGCCCGGGAGGCGAAGTCCATGCCGATTTCGATGTCGTACGCGTCGAACCGGCGGAATCCCTCCTGCCTGGTGCAGGCGAAGAACCCCAGCATGGTGCCCCGGGCGACCAGCGGCAGCATCAGCATGGAGGCGCCCGACAGCAGCTTGCCCACCGGCCTGCGCCGCCAGACCTTGGCGATCTTCGCGGCCTGGCTCTCGCTGATGGTCGTCTCGAGCACCGGCTTGGCGGTGTCCATGCAGTTGTAGTACGGCGTGTTCGCCGGGTAACGCAGGATCTCGCCGGTCGGGAAGGCCGCCTCCCAGGCCGGGTCCTTGCGGTCGTGAGACAGCGCGATCCGCCGCAGCGGCAGCGATCCCTCGGGCCCGTGCGCGGGCAGCTCGTCGTTGCCCATCAGGCTTTCCATCAGCAGCACGTCGGCCGCGTTGCAGAAGTGCGGGACGAGCGCGTCGATCAGCTCGCTGGCCAGGTGATCGATGTCGAGCGTGTCGCCGATCCTGGTGAAGGTGTCGTCCAGCATCTGCTTGCGCATGACCGCGGGGTCGACGAACCGCTCGGCTCGCGGCACCGGAATGCGCAGCAGGGCGAGCGCGGCCAGGCTGGTCCCTACCGCGCGCATCGGGTGGACGGTCACCACCGCCTCGGCCGGATGGCCGCCGCGGGTCGCGATGGTCAGCATCGCGCTGCCCTCGCGGTCGGACCGGATCGCCTCGAGCAGCCCGCTGACCGCGGCGACGCCGTCCACCGCGCGGGCCGGGTGCGAGTTGCCCGGGGCGGCGCGGACGGTCAGGTCGCTTAGCTGAGCACCGAGCAGTTCGTCGGGCTCGCGGGCCAGAATCCGCGGCGCGTTGCGGTCATACTGGACAATGCGCCCGTCGTAATCGATCCCGAGAATGAGGGTGCGAACCGACGAGGAGAGCGCGGTGGGCACGCTCTCGGAGCCGATGTCCCCGGCGAAGGGCCCCTCGGTTTCGCCGATGCCGCCCTCCCAGGAGTCGGTTTCGATTGTGCCTTCGCCGCCTCGGTGGGCGCCATTGCCTGTGCTTTGCGGGGTTCGCGGGGCCGGGGCGCGCTTCGGGGGGACACCGCTCTCGGGGACGCTCGACCCAAGAGCACTGCCCTTCGCCGACCTGCCCGATGTCATGTGTTTGTCTCCCGATGGCATCGCTGGCTGCGCTCATGTCAATTATGGGCCACGGACGGCACGTTCAGACAGGAGTTCCGATGACTCACCTTAATCCGTAAAAGTAATTGTTTAAGCCCGATTGACGTAATTCGCAAGGCGTCAGCCCAGCCGGGCCACGGCCAGGGCAGCGGCCAGCAGGACGATGGCCCATGACGCGGCCCGCAGGGCCCGCTCCAACGGCCTGAGCAGGCCGTCCGCGGTGATCGGCACGGTCCGGCCGTCGCCGAACGTGATGCTGCCTTCGACCCGCACCGCCCGGCGGCGGATGTTCCGGGCCGGCATGCTCAGCCGGCGCTGGGCCGTGGACAGGGCGAACGCCCCGGCCGCGGCCAGTACCGGAGCCACCGCCAGCGAGCCAGTCTGAGCCACGTAGGCGGTCAGCACCGGGAACGCCCCCCAGGCGGCGGCGAAGCCGAAGTCGGTGTGCATCGCGCCGCCGAACAGCTCGGCGTTATACGCGATGACCAGGACCGGGCCCGCCACCATGAACGGGATCAGGGTCCAGCCCACCCGGTATACCCCGGCCACGCCCAGGGCCAGCGCGCCGGCCAGTCCCACGGCGACCACCGCGACCAGGACCGGCGACGGGATCCTGGTCCGCAGCGGCCGGCCGCGGAGCTCATCGAGAGCGTGCGCGGCCAGCCCGACCGCGAGGAAGAACGCCAGTACGGTCGCGATCAGGCGACTGGTCTGCACCCGCGGCGCGAGCGCGGCGCCGATCACCGAGTAAGACAGGTGCCAGGCCGTGTAGGGCGGGTGCAACAGCGTCCACCAGTCCCGCCACCCGCCGGGCCGGGCCGCGTAGTACGCCGGCCGTTCCGCCGGATGGTCCCCCTCTTCCTCAGACGTCGGCACGCGTGCCCCACATGACCAGGCCGCCGCCGAGGCTCATGATGCGGGCGCTCACGTCGGTGAACCCCGCCTTCTGCCACGCCTGCACGGTCCAGGAGACGGGATACCGGCGGTAATGGGCGGAGATGTTCGGGCCGAGGAACCGCCCGACCCGGTACCATTCCCGCCCGCCCAGCGCCAGCCCGCCGGCCGGCAGCAGCAGCCTCGTGTAGGCCCACCAGGCCGGGCCCCACACCGGGCCGGCCGGGACGGCGAATTCCAGGCTGGCCATGATGCCGCCGGGCCGCAGGACGCGGGCCAGCTCGGTCAGTGTGGCCTGCGGATCCTGGACGTACCTGAGCAGATAGGTGACCGTCAGCGCGTCGAAATGGCGGTCGGGGAAGGGCAGTTGCTCGGCCCGCCCGGCCACCAGCCCGATCCGGTTCCCCTTCCCGGCCGCCGCCACCCGCTGGCGCCCCTGCCGCAACATCGCCTCGGTCAGGTCCACGCCCACCACCTTGGCCCCGCCGCGCCTCTCGAGCTGCAGCGCGACCCCCGCGGTGCCCGAGGCGACGTCGAGGATCACGCCGTCCGCCGGCAGGACCCGGTCGACCATGGCCGAACGCCATCGTCCGTTCTGCCCGAAGGACAGGATCTCGGCCAGGCGGTCGTACCGGGCGGGCAGCGGGTCGAACAGGTTTCGCGCGAAGCGGTTGGGACCCGAAAAGCCGTCGGACATAAGGGACCTCCCTGGGTACCCACGCTACGCCGCGGCTGCCGATCTGGTGGGCGCGGCACGTTAGCTCTGCGCCGGAGGGAGGGCGGCCCTGATCCGTTCCGCGAAGGCCTCGGCCGGGGCCGCCGCGCTGTACGCCTGGCGCGGGCCGAGCCAGAACCGCAGGCCGTCGCGCTTGTTCCGGGGGATGACGTGCAGGTGCAGGTGCGGCACCGACTGACTGATCACGTTGTTGATCAGGATCATCGAGCCGTCGGCGGGCAGGCCGTCCTCGACCGCGCGCTCCAGCCGCTGGGCCGTACCGAAGAATTCCGGCACCTGATCGGCGGGCAGGTCGCTGAGCAG
>PLIQ01000252.1:15389-15612 GCA_003140115.1 Actinomycetota bacterium
CGGCGGGCTCGGCGCTTAAGGCACGATCTCGAACCAGAAGCAGGTGCCGGATCGCTCGCGCAGGAAGCCCCAGCGTTCCGCGATCGCGTTGATCAGCTGGAAACCGCGCCCGTCCTCGTCGTGCCCCTCGGCCTCGCGCCAGTGCGGCAGGCCGATGCAGCCGTCGTCGATGACGTCCACGTGCACGAGCGCGCCGCGGTGCAGCACGGCCACCGTCACCCGG
>PLIQ01000252.1:15644-17053 GCA_003140115.1 Actinomycetota bacterium
CGCACCGGGCATATCGGCCTCCGCGATCATTCTAACTACTGTCTGTACCTATGAGACTACTCTCGGTAGACAATAGTTCACTCATGCGGGGCCCGCCACGTCCAGAATCTAGGAGTTCTGGCTCAGCGTGGTGTTCTGGCCGGAGATGGTGATCATTACGCCCTGCTGGGTCACGCTGACGCTCCGGATCGACACCCCCGGCGGCAACTTCGGGATGGAGAAGCTGAAGTCGGCCAGGTTCCCCAGGACGGACGCCGGTATCCCGTCGGCGTTGGTGACCTTGACGTTGATCGTGTTCGGCCCGGACTGGGTGACCTGCGCCTGCGCCGAGCCGCTGATCGGGCCGAGGCTGATGGTCGCCGTCACCGTGTTCCCGCCGCTGGAGGTCAGCGTGATGCCCTGCGGGATGCCGCCCACGTTGGCCAGCGCGGTGAACGTGATCAGCGCCGAGGCGTTGAACTCATCGACGGTCGCGGTGGTGCTGTTGAACCCGTGAAAGTGCAACCCGTCCACGGTGGCGTTCAAGCTGGCGATCTCCAGCGCCCCGCCACCCGCGCTGGCCGAGTTGATCGTCTCGTTGCTGGCCGTGATGTCGACGGTCTTGAAGTCCTTCGCGATCAATTGGGTCCAGAACGGGAACCCCTGGATGCTCACGTGCGGCTTGCCCGACAGGTCCAGGGACGACTGGACCTGGCTGGCGATCTGGTTCTCGGCGTACGCGTTGGCCACCCGGTCGCTGACCACCAGCAGGACCACGATCACGATCAGCGTGATCAGGGCGATGAGCGGCCCCTTCCGGCGCCGCCTGCGGGTGACGAAGGTCGGCTCGGCCGGACCCTGCGTCCGCCACCATTCGGGCAAGGGGCGGGTGGGATCGGCGCTCATGGCTGGCCTCCCGGCATGGCAGCGTCTGACCGGACCGATAGTTCCGGACGTTCCAGTATCAAGGGTGTCCGCGGCCCCGTGCGCCAAAACGCTCGAGTGACCCGAAAGGTTCCAGCTGATTCCCGTTTACCGCGAGCGGCCCTACACTCTGAACATGCCACCCGAGCACGCCACTGCCGTGCCCACCCTCGTGGTCAGGACCCGGAGCGCGGAGCGCACGCTACACGGCGGCACCAGCTATCGCATCGGCCGCGACCCCAACTCCGACATCGTCATGGCCGACTCGCGGGTCTCGTGGCGGCACGGCGTGCTGCGCGTCGACGGCGACGGATGGCTGCTGGAGGATCTCGGCAGCACCAACGGGACGTTCGTCGGGCTGCAGCGGATCGAGCGGGTCCCGATCGCCGCCGACTGCGTGGTGCGGCTAGGCAACCCTGACGACGGCCCGGTCCTGCGCTGCATGCTCCAGGCCCCCGCCCCGCCCAAGCCCCAGCCCATAGACCGGCCGGCCCCACCGCCAGTCC
>PLIQ01000612.1 GCA_003140115.1 Actinomycetota bacterium
GGCCAGCCGGAGGGCTACGTCGGCGGCGACGCGTACCACTACGCGCTGATGCGGATCCTGATCGCGGCGCGCTCGCGGGGCGTGGCGGCTATCGACGGGCCGTACCTGAAGGTCCGCGACCTCGAGGGCCTGCGGCGGTCGGCCGCCAGCTCGGCGGCGCTCGGCTTCGACGGCAAGTGGGCGCTGCACCCGAGCCAGGTCGAACCCGTTAACCAGGCGTTCGCGCCCTCCGAAGCCGACTATTCGCGTGCCGCGGCGATCATCGAGGCCTACGACCACGCCACCACGGTCGACCAGCGCGGCGCGGCCATGCTCGGCGACGAGATGATCGACGAGGCCTCTCGCAAAATGGCCGAGGTCATCGTGGCCCGGGGAAACGCGGTCGCCCACGCCAAAATCGGTAAAGCACCGGAATGAGCTCCGATACATGCCGTTAAACCCGGCAGAGGTGACGACTGGTCCTTATGAATGACGGAAAGGAAGAAATAGGACGATCAATGCCGTCATTGGCTCAGAACACCCCAGTCGGTAAGGGCTTCGACCAAACCTTCCGTGATCGGCAGCCCCGCCAGGTCGCCGGACGCCACCCAGCGCGCCTCCGCCGCGTCGTCGCCCGCGCGGAGCGTTCCCCCGGTGATCGTGGCCCCGTAGTCCCTGATGTCGAGGACGTTGCCGCCCGGCGCGGGTCGCCGTACGCTGCCCAGCAGTGGTCCCGCCTGCACGTCCAGGCCGGTTTCCTCCCGCATTTCCCGGACCAGCGCTTCGGCGTCCGTCTCGCCCGGCTCGATCCGCCCGCCGGGCAGCGACCATAGCCCGGCGCCAGGCTCATGCCCGCGCTTGATGAGCAGGAGTCGCCCCTGATCATCTTTGATGACGGCGCCCACACAAGGGATCACGGATCCAGACACGCGGCTAAGTATCGGCGCTCCGGGTCAGGTCGGCAAGCGTGGTATCTTCCTGCTCATCTTTAGGTGGTCGCTGTCGGCGCGGCTTTAAAAGTTGCAATTCGGTCACGTCGGTGAATTATCGCGAGCCATGCCAACGGTTTACCCGCATCAGGCGTCCCTAGTGTGGGATAAAGAACCAGAGCTAGCGGGACCCACTCAGCGGGCGGCGCCGGATCCGCGTCACCACTCTGATCGGGCCTGGCTGGCAGGGGACTGACGCAGCTAGACGGCTTAGGCGGCCCCAGCCCGGTGACCGCAACTCACCGGGCGGGACCTTGACCCCCGGCCTGCACAGGAGGACGAGGATCTATGGACCATGGTAGCCGCCGTTGGCCCGATTGGTCTGTATTGGTTTCAGTCTGTAGTCGCAGTACGACAATTCCGCTATGTTTCGTTTTCCCTATTGAGCTTGCCCGATCCCTATAGGCCCCAACTTCATAGGCCCCAGAACTTCCGGGCTTGCCCGGGACTTTCCCTCTCCAGACTGTAAGACCGATCAGGTCAGCCGTTCCTGCCCTGGTCAGCCCACCGTGAGCCGGCAGCGTGCCGAGCCAGGTCGGAAGCCGTCCGACTGCGCGTGCTACGGGAGGCCAGCTCGACGCAGCCGTGCGCAGGGTACGGCTGTGGGTTCCAAGAGAGGAACAATCCATGTCCATCAAGAGCAAGGTGCTCGCCGCTGCGGCGACGCTGACCCTGGTCGGCGGCGTCGGGGTAGCGGGCGCGCTCACCGCAGGAACCGCCAGCGCGGCGACCCCGTCGTGCGGCAACTCCTGTGTCGACATCTTCAGCCACCAGTTCGGCACCCACGGGAACCCGAACTTTGTGGTCGACGTTCTGCGTCAGGGCGAGAAGGTCGGCCAGCCGATCATCCTGTTCCGCACCGCGAACTTCGACCCGGCCGAAGACTGGACCGCGGCATTCCAGGGCACCACGGCCGACTTCTTCGCGGCCGGCCTGGTCTCGGCTGACGTCGCGCTGCACTACGGCTGCATCCCGGCCGGCCTAGCCGGCGCCAACTTCCCGGACTGCTACGGCCAGAACACGATCGCCGTTAACGACCCGGCGTTCGAGATCGAGTACGCGCCGTTCGGCGTGGACTCCGGTCTGTGCATGGGCGTGGCCAGCACGGCTGTTCAGGAGGAGGGCGTTACGCTGCAGCCTTGTGGCGTGTCCTCCAAGACGGTGTGGATCGATGACATCTTCGACTCGCTGAACACTCTGTTCGGTGGGTACGTTCCGGTCATCAACGGCTCGGACACCAACTTCTCCCAGCCGTTCGTCCTGACCTACCCGAACAGTGGTTACCCGACCGACCTGCCGCGTCCGCAGCTGCAGGTTGACAACATCACCGGCTTCTCCAACTCCAGCCCGCCGTTCTTCATCCCGGGTCCGGAGCTGGGCACCGTTGATGTGAACCAGCTCTGGGGCGCCGACATCGGGATCCTCAAGTAGGCCTGAGCTCGGACTCTGACTGGTAACAAAGTGACGGTGACGTCGGTCCTCCGCGATGGCGGGTCGGCGTCACCGTCGTAGTACCTGGTGAAAGAGCACGTATACAAGATGCGTCGGCCGGTAAACCTTTTCGGCGGGCCCGGCGTCCTAATTGTCGGAGACTTCAGGGTTTCCTAAGGTCTTTCCCTCTCCAGACCGCAAGACCGATCTAGGTCAGCCGTTCCTGACCTGATCCGGCCACCGCGAGCCGGCAGCGTGCCGAGCATCGGGCAAGTTCCGATGCGTGCTGCGGGGGCCAGCTTGGCGCAGCCGTGCGCAGGGTACGGCTGCGAGTTCCCCGAGAGGAATCTTTACCCATGTCCATCAAGAGCAAAGTGCTCGCCGCTGCGGCGACGCTGACCCTGGTCGGCGGCGTCGGAGTAGCAGGCGCGCTCACTGCGGGAACCGCCAGCGCGGCGACCCCGTCGTGCGGCAACTCCTGCATCGACATCTTCAGCCACCAGTTCGGCACGCACACTGAGCCGAACTTCGTGGTTGACGTGCTGCGTCAGG
>PLIQ01000405.1 GCA_003140115.1 Actinomycetota bacterium
GCCGGGCGGGTGCGGCTGCCCGTGCTCGCCTTCGGCGCGATGGTCGCATCGGGGCTGCTGGCCGCGGTCCGGCCGTTCGGCACGGGCTTGCTCGGCCCGTTTGGCTGGCCGGCGCAGGCGTGCGCGCTCGTGGCCCTGGCCGCGGCGCTGATCGCCGGGTCCGCCGGGACCCCTAGGGCCGTCGGGGAGGGGGATCGCTGATGCCCGCGTCCTACGCCGGGATCGCGCTGGCGCTGCTGGCCGCGACGGCCTACAACGTCGGGCTGATCCAGGAGAAACGGGCTCTCGGACGGATGCCTGCCCTCGACCTTCGCCGGGTGCCGCGCGTGGTCGCCAGCTTGCTGGCCGATCCGGCGTGGCTGGCCGGGTTCGCGCTCATGCTCGTCGGGCTGGCCTGCCAGATCGTGGTGCTGACGTTCGAGCCGGTCAGCGTCGTACAGCCGGTGCTCGCCTCGGGGGTCGCGCTGGTGCTGGTGCTGTCCCGGCTGGTCTTGCGGGAGCGCCTCGGCGCCGTGGAGTACTGGTGCGTGGGTGCGATGGCCGTGTCCGTGATCCTGCTGGCCGCGTCGGCTGGCGGGGCAGGAGGCGGGGCGGGCCACCACGCCAGCCCGGCCTGGATGGCGGCGGTCATGATCCCTTCGGTCGTGATCGGCTTGCTGGTCGCGGCCAGTCCGCTGCGCGGCCGCTCCCGCAGCCACCGCGCCCCGGCAGCGGGAGTCTGCTTCGGCATCGGCACCGGGCTGCTCTACGGCGTCGCGGCGCTGGCTATCAAGGGGCTGTCGGGGATCCTCGTCGGCCACCACGGCGCCGTGCGCATCCTGGCCGGTATCGTCTCGTCGCCCTACCTGTACGTGCTGGCGGGCTGCTCGGCGGTGGCCATGCTGCTATTCCAGGTCGCGCTGCAGTCCTGCCGCGCCTCCATTGTGGTCCCGGTGTCCAACGTCGCAGGCAGCGTGTACTTCGTGATCGCGGGTACTTGGCTGTTCCACGAGCACCTGCCGACCAGCCCGGCCAAGCTCGGCCTGCGCCTGGCCGCGATCGTGACGGCCGGGTTGGTGCTGGTCACCCTGTCCCGGCAGCCATCGGACCCGGTAGCCGAGGAGGCCGGACCCGAGCCGGCCGCGGTACCCGGCTACGTGGGGAGGCAGTGATGGCCTTGGAGGACGCCCTGCTCGACATCCTGGTATGCCCCATCGACAAGCGCGGCCTGCTGTACTTCGCGGACGACGCGGTGCTGTACAACCCGCGGCTGCGCTGGCTGTACCGGATCGAGGACGGCATTCCGCTGATGCTGGCCAGCGAGGCCGTGCCGGTGCCCGAGCAGGAGCACGAGCGGCTGATGACGTGCGCGCGCCGCGGCGAGGTCACCGCGATCACGGCGGGCCAGGCCAATGTCCTGGGCGGCGGCTAGGCGGGCCCGGACTACGAGGAGTCCACGCCGAGGCGGGCTCAACATATCCCAGTGGCGGCTGCCTCGCGCCTACGATAGGTGGTCATGCCGGCGAACCGGATGAACCATGATCAGTTCTACACCGCGATGGCGCCAAATGACGATGCGCGCCTCCGCAAGATCTTGTGGACTCTCTACTGGCGAGGGAATGCCCAGGTTCGCGAGCGCATCGAGGACGAGCTGTGCTCGGCGGAAAAATCGAAAGTAAAGCCGAAGAAGGAACGGCCGGACCCGGGCACCGTGCTGGACGAAGTGACGACGTTCGTCACGCTGGCGAAGGACGGCGCCTACATGGCCGGGGACCGCCGGGTGCACCGCACCGAGCGGTCCAAGTGGCGGCTCACGTTCCGTCGGCTGGCGGGCGACGCACTAGCGGCGCTCCAAGCCGACGATCCGGGTCCAGCGCAGCAGGCCGTCGCAGAAATGGTTGACCTTGCCTGCGATATGAAGAGTTATGACTACTTCCACTCCGATGACCCGGTGGAGGCCGCGAAGTTCGTGGTTTCGGATGCCGTCGCCACGCTGTGGGAGTCGGTGCTCCGTCATGACGGCTTCGCCGCCTTCGCCCGGCGCGTGCCGGAACAGCTCATCCGCTGGGAGTCGGGCTACGGCTGGACTCGACGGGGTTACGGTCAGGTGCCGGAAAAGGAGACAGCCCTTGCCGTTCCGCTCGCCCGGCTGCTCACCACGCCTGACATGTGGCGGACGTTCGCCGAGTCCTACCTGGACGCGCTGGACGCGGCCGGACGGGCGGACCCGAGGCGACCGCGCACCGTGTACGGAAGTTTCGACGAGACCCGCTACCGACGCCATGAGCGCACCACGGACCTGGCAGCCTGGCACGAGATGCTCCTCGACCGGTTCGCAGGAACCCCCGAGGATGAGCTGCTGGACCGGCTCGCCGCGAGCCCGGCGCTTGCCGGGCCAGAGCTCACCTTCCTGCGCGCGAGGATCGCGGAACGCCGCGGTGACGTCGCCCGGGCCGCCACGCTGGTCACTGAGTGTCTGAAGGAACTGCCCGGTAACCAGGAGTACCTGGACTTCGCTACGGAAGTTGACGCGGAACTGCCTCCGCACGCCCGCGAGCTGCAATCCCGGCACGCCCGGCTCTTCGGTGACGCCCCCTAACGCAGCCCGAGCCGCGGGGCACGCTCGTAGTAGCGTTGGCTGCGGCCCCCGTCGCAAAGCGGGGTGCGAGACCTAGCCAGTGGAGGTGCCCGGATGGCCGAGCTCCCATCGCCCCCCGACGGAATTGTGCTGACCCACTTCATCGTCTCGGACGATGTCGAGCGCTCTCGGCGCTTCTACACCGAAGTACTCGGCGGCAGGGTGGCCTT
>PLIQ01000666.1 GCA_003140115.1 Actinomycetota bacterium
ACGGGCAACGTCTGGTCGGGCAACTTCTGGGACACCACCGGGCAGGCCATCGTCGCCCCGTGATGTCCGCTCGCCGGCCCGCAGAGGGAGGACACGGGAACGGGCCGCCCGGCTCAAAGAGTCGGACGGCCCGTGATCGGGGGGCACAAGCCACCTGAGGCCGTCAGGCGCCCGTGGCCTTGTTGCCGTACCGGCGGCGGAACTGCTCCACCCGCCCGGCGCTGTCGAGGACGCGCGCCTGCCCGGTGTAGAACGGGTGACTCGCCGAGGAGATCTCGACGTCGACGACGGGATAGGTGCTTCCGTCCTCCCAGGTGATGGTTCGCTCGCTGGTCGCGGTCGACCTGGTAAGGAAAGCGAAGTTCGCCGCACGGTCGCGGAAGACGACCGGATGATAGTCCGGGTGGATTTTCTGGTTCATGGTTACCGCTCCTCCCGGAACTCAACGTGGCGGCCGATCACCGGGTCGTACTTGCGGACGACGAGGCGGTCAGGATCATTTCTCCGGCTCTTCCTGGTCACGTACGTGTAGCCAGTCCCAGCGGTCGACCTCAGCTTGATGACGGGGCGAAGTGTGCTGTGACTCATGCTCTGCACAACAATCTGATAATGAAAATCATTCCCGATATCGGGGTGCCCGCTGGGGTTGTGATTATGCGGGAGCGATCCACAGCTTGATTGCTAGGCCTATCCCCAGCAGCGCGACGAGCCAGCGGAGGACGTTGGCGGGAATGTGCCGGGCTAGCCGTGGCCCGATCATGCTGCCGGCGAACATCCCGATGCTCAGGGGAAGTACCGCAGCCCAGTCGACGGGACTGAAAATGATGAAGATGACCGCTGATGTCACCGAGGCCGTTCCGATGAGCATGTTCTTCAGGGCGTTGGCCCGGGCGAGGTGCTGGTCGACGGTGAGCAGCATCAGGCTGAGGGTCATCACGCCCGACCCGGCTCCGAAGTAGCCGCTGTAGGCCGATACCGGCAGCAAGCCGGCCAACAGGACCGGCGTGCTGGTGTGAGNNTGGTCCCCGCGCAGAGCGGAGAACCTGGGCTGCAAAAGCAGGACGAGCGACCCGGCGGCTACCAGGAACGGGACGATCCGGCCGAACGCCCCCGGCGGGGTGGACAGCAGCAACACGGCACCGATCGCGCCGCCCGCCGCGGTTACCCAGGCCCAGCGCCGGAGCCAGGACGCCGTGCCCTGCAGTTCCGGCCGTGAGGCCAGTGCCGAGCCCGGCCAGCAGGCGGCGACCGCGACGATGTTCGCCACGTTGGCGGGAAGCGCCGGTATGCCCGCGGCGAGCAGGGCCGGGTAGGAAATGAGCGAGGTGATCCCGCCGGCGCTTCCCACGATGCCGGACAGTACCCCGGCCGCTGCGATGAGCGCCGCTTCGGGACGCATCGTCTATCTCACCTCACTGACCAAGGTGGCGTCGCCGACTTCCATGCCGTCAACCGCCACCTCCCGGCCGTCGATATCGTGCTCCCGGACGGCGGAACCCACCTGTGGGCCCGGCTGCCGCGGAGCCTGGATGATGCCGAAGTGGCCGCGGCCGCGCGGCGAAGCGGCGTGATCGTCATGGCCGGGCGGCCGTTCTTCCCGCCGAGGCCCCCGGGCCCTATCTGCTTCTCACCTTCTCAGGCGCGGCGACCGAGACCAAACTGGACACCGCCGTCCGCCGCCTGGCTGCCGCCGCGCCCGCACTAGCTCGCCCAGCGCCGTGAGACGGCAGGCAAGCCAGTCTCCAGCGCAAATAGCCGGTGGAGTCGCTGGACGTCGCCTGACGGGCTATCTACCTGTACCGACCGTGCCTGGGCGTTGCCCTGTGTCGCCCGGCGTCTGCCTCCGTTGGCTCCCGTAGCTCCCCGGTCCGGCAGGCGGATAGCCCAAGCGGAGAGTCATCGGGTTACATAGTTATAGGCTCGCCGACAGTGCCATCAAGAAGGATTCGCAGGCGGCCCGGCGTGCTCCGGATCTGGCTCCGAGGGTCGCCTCGAGGAGTTGCGCCGTCATCGGCGGGATCTAGGCACGCAAGCTTCGACTATCCGCGAAGTGAAGAGTATTCTTCTGATAGTGGATAGACGGCCCGCTCCAGCGCTCTTGCCCATCCTGCGCTCCCAGCAGCAGGGCGAGATCCTCGCGCTCCTGCTCGGTGATCCAGATCTTGAACTCAGCCTGACCGAGATCGCGTCACGGCTCGGTGTCCCCCACCCTTCGGTCTACCGTGAGATCCAGCGCGCCGAGCAGGCCGGCCTGGTCAGTTCGCGGAAGATCGGGAACACGCGGCTCGTCAGGGCCAACACCGTCAGCCCGTATTACGCCGGGCTGGCCGAGGTTCTGACCAGGGCATTCGGCGTCCCCGCCGTCCTAGCCGAAGCCCTCCGCGACGTCGACGGCATTACCGCGGCCTACATCTACGGATCTTGGGCCGCCCGGCATGCGGGCCAGGCCGGCCAGCGGCCTGTCGGCGATATCGACGTCCTTGTCCTCGGCGAGCCAGACCGGGACCAGCTCTATGCCGCCCTCAGCACCGCCGAGCAGCGCCTGGCCAGGCCAGTGCAGGCAACCATCCGCGACCGCGACTGGCTGGAGTCCGGATCCGGTGCCTTCCACGACACGATTACAAGCCAGCCCGTGCTCAGGCTTTCATTGCCAGATGTCTAGCCGAACCGCTCCGGCGGCGACGCCGCCAGCAGCGCCTTCACTCCCGACAGGGCTTCCTTCGCCTTCTCGATTGCCCACGCAGCGTCGGACGCCGTGAGCGGCGGCGCGGAAGGATCAAAATATTGTGCTGAATGACGGGCCCTGCGGAGCCGCTCAAACGTCGGCTTCGCGAATGCCGGAACATCTTCTTTGAATTGCGCTGAAACGGCATCTTCAACAGCCATGTGCGACCCGTCGCCACCGGTAGCGCGCAGGGCCTGCCGAGCCAGGAGTGCTTCCGCAGCCATCCGGTATGCGTCGTAGGCCGCCACATAGGCGCCATCCACGTCGCCACCGGCCAAGGCCGCGGCAGCAGTGGTCTCGACCCGCAGCACCGCCCGCCCGATTAGAGCTTCTGCCAGCGCAGCGAGATCTCCTCCTGCAAAGCTCTCCAGACGATTCCGGTCGACGAGAAACTGAACGGCTCGCTCCCCCTTCACCCAGCGCGCCATGCCCTCTCCCGTTTCCGTCGGGACACAGATCCTAGCGCGTCGGTTTTCGGACCGACATCAAGCTCAGGCACGCCCTCAACTAGGTGGCCGCAGTCCATACGGGGCCCGGAGGGGCGAGTCGACCGACCGAGCTGCCTGCGAATGCTTCCGGGTCAGCTCGGCGATCTCGAGGCTTGACGTATGCCGAGATGGGCATATGATCGGCTCGTGGCCCGCGCTTCCACGACGTCGGATGTCTTCAACGCCATTGCCGATATGCACCGGCGCGAAGTCCTGGACGCGCTCATCGAAGGCGAGAAGGCAGTCGGGGCGATCGTGAGCGATCTGTCGATGTCCCAGCCTCAGGTGTCAAAGCACCTCCGCGTGCTGAGTGAGGTGGGACTGGTCAGGTGCCGGGCGGAGGGGCGTCGCCGGCTGTACCGGCTGGAACCGGCGCACTTGCAGCCGTTCCGCGATTGGCTTGCCAAGTACGAGCGGGCGGTGAACGAGCGGCTGGACCGGATGGATGCCTATCTCAAAGAGCTTCAACGCCAAGGAGACCTTCAGTGACACCTAACCGCCACGGGTCCGCAGCCATCGAATACCCGGGCGAGCTCGAGATCGTCACCACCCGGGAGTTCGACGCGCCGATCGAGCTCGTCTTCGACGTGCTGACGAAGCCGGAGCACGTGCGCCACTGGTTCGCCCCTTTCGAGGACAAGATGACGGTCTGCTCGATCGACCTGCGCGCCGGGGGGAACTACCACATGGTCTTCGTGACGCCGGACGGGAAAGAGTGCTCGTTCCGCGGGACCTACCTGGAGGTCGAGCCGCCGGCACGGATCGTCCAGACATGGCTGTTCGAAGGCTGGCCGGACGCGGAGGCCGTCGAGACGGACACGCTGGAAGAGACTGACGGAGTGACCAAGCTGACGGTGACGATGGTGTTCGGTGACAAGGCCGGTCGTGACCACATGACCAAGCACGACGGCCAGGAGTCCAGCTTCGACAAGCTGGAGGATTACCTGATGTCGCTGCTCGGCAACGAGGAAACGCCGTGAGACTCCTGCTGACCTCTGCTGGCATCGCGAACACGAGCATCCACGACGCGCTTGTCGGCCTGCTGGGCAAGCCGGTTGAGGAGTCCAGCGCCCTCGTCATCCCGACCGCGATATACCCCTTCCCCGGCGGTGCCGGCCACGCATGGGAGGCGATCTGCGGAAGGACCAACAGTCCCTTCGCCGGACTGGGCTGGAAGTCTTTGGGTGTGCTGGAGCTCTCCGTGCTGCCCAGCATCGACGAAGAATGCTGGGTCCCGGCGGTCCAGGAGACCGACGCCCTGCTGGTCTGGGGCGGCGATCCAGTGTTCTTGTCGTAGCAGCCTCCACCTTCGCCGAGACTTACCGAGCTCCGCGCCGCGGCAGCGGTGAAGCGCTCTCGACGGAAGACATCGTGTTCGATACACCCGATGGCGAACTCCGCATGATCCTGGTCAAGGCCCAGGGAGCCGGACTGGTTGATTTTGCGATCATCCCGCACGTGGACAACGCCGATCACCAAGACGTGGCCATCGCAGAACAATGGGCCGCGAAGATACCGGCGCCGACGTACGCGATCGACGACCAGACCGCCGTCAAGGTGACCGACGGCAACGTCGAAGTCGTCTCCGAGGGGCACTGGAAGCTGTTTACCCCCTAGCACCGACAGGCGGCCGACTCCCGGCATGACCGATGCCTGGTCCGCAGGGCCAAGGAGCACGGGCATGACGGAAGGCGTACAGCAGGCAAGCGGCAGCAAGACCGCATACCTAACCAGTGGAGGTGCCAGATGGCCGAGTTCCCACCGCCCCCGGAGGGCATAGTGCTGGCCCACTTCATCGTCTCGGACGATGTCGAGCGCTCCCGGCGTTTCTACACCGAAGTACTCGGCGGCCGGTTGGCCTTCTCCGGTCCCGGAGGGCTGACCTACGTCGCGCTCTCCAACAGCTGGATCATCATCAATACCGGCGGAGGGCCGACCGACGACAAGCCGTCAGTCACCCTGGAGACGCCACGCGATCCGGACCGGGTCAGCAGCTTCCTCAATATCCGGGTCAAAGACATCAAGGCCGTGTACGCCGAATGGAGCGCCCGGGGTGCTCAATTCCTGACGCCGTCCAAACAGCACCAGTACGAGATCCGCTGCTACATTCGCGATCCCGACGGTTATCTGATCGAAGTGGGGCAGACCACGGACCCAGACGGGGACTGGTCGCCCGCTCGCTGGCCATCGAGTACGCCCGCCGAGGAGTCCCAGTGAATGCAGCCGCCGGGCCATCGGGCGCCAGTTCGACGCCACGTGGTCGGCGGATGCGTACCTGGCCCGTGACGCCGGCGGCGGCGCTGGCCAGCAGCTTCGGCGGCGTGCCGACCTGCCGCGGGCCTCATCCGCCAGCGGGGTTTCGGCGGGGCCGGCGTTAGGCACGGCTATGCACCGTCGCCAGGAACCGCAGCACGGCTGCGGTGGTGATGTCGGGCCGCTGCGACTGGGGATAATGCCCGGCCTCGGGGACCATGACGACCTGCGCGTGCATGGTCTGCGCGATCCAGGCCGCCTCTCCTGCCGGATCCGGGAAGTCGGGGTCCTGCTGGCCCATTACGGCCAGGACGGGTGCCGTGACGTCTGCCAGCCGCGCCTGTGCTGCCGCATGGCTCGTGCGCGTGGTCAGGGAGAACGCCCTCGCGTAGCCCGGTCGGCGCAAGCTCGCCACGACCTGGTCGCGGTACTCGTCGAAGTCGGCAGGCCGCCGGCCCGCGTACAGCTTGGGCAGGTAGGACTTCCAGGACAGGGCCGCCCATAGCGGGGCCATGGCGATGCGCAGGAGTACGCGCCGCCCGGCGCCCACCGCGGCGTCGCGGACGAACGGCCCGACCAGTACCAGCCCGGACACGAGCTCGGGCCGCCGGGCCGCGGCCAGGACCGCGGATCCGGCCGCCATGGAGTTGCCGACGACGACCGCGGGGCCGCCGAGTTCGCCGATCAGGGCGGCGACATCATCCGCGGTCTCCTCATCGCCGTAGGACGAGAACGTGGCGTCGCTGTCACCATGACCGCGCAGGTCCGTGCAGGCGACCCGGTAGCCCGCCGCCCGCAGGGCCGGGGCGAGGAACCGGTAGGCAGCCCGCAGGTCGCCCAGGCCAGGCACGAGCACCACCAGCGGCCCGGCGCCCGCTACGTCGTAACCGATGCGGCCACCGGGACGGCCAAGGTAGCTGGTGTTGCCGGTCCGTGCTGTCGTGGTCGCGTCGTTCGGGTTCATCTCTCTAGTTCCTTCCGTGCGTTGCGAGTCGTCTGCTAGCTGACTGGGTGCCGATCGCGGCCGGGCCGTGCGGCGCTAGTTGCGGGCCGGCTCGGGGGCGGGTTCCGCGACCGCGCCGGAGCCGGGGCTGTCGTCCTCGTGCAGGCCGTGCCGGGCGTAGAAGCGGCGCAGCGGCGCGGGTGCCCACCAGCTGGCCTGGCCGAGCAGTCGCAGCGTGGCGGGCACGAGCAGCAGCCGGACCAGGGTGGCGTCGAGGATGAGGGCGACGATCATGCCGACGCCGAGCAGCTTGATAAAGGTGATGCTGGACAGGGAGAACAGGCCGATCACGATGATCAGCAGCAGCGCGGCGCTGGTGATGACGCCGCCGGTGCGCTGCAGGCCGCTGGCGATCGCGGCGGTGTTGTCGCCGGTGATGTCGTAGCGCTCGCGGATCCGCGAGAGCAGGAATACCTCGTAGTCCATGGACAGCCCGAACATGATCGCGAACATCAAGATCGGGATGACGGGGCTGATGGTGCCGTTCGGGGTGAAGCCGAGCAGCCCGGACAGGTGGCCGTCCTGGAAGATCCAGGTCACCACGCCGTACATGGCCGACAGCGACAAGATGTTCATCACGATGGCCTGCACCGGCAGGATCAGTGATCCGAACGCGAGGAACAGCAGCAGGAAGGTGGCCAGGACGAGGGTCAGGGCCATCCACGGCAGGGTCTGCCCGAGGCTGGACAGCTCATCGGCTAGCGCTGCGGTCTGCCCGCCGGTAGACGCGGTGGCGCCGGGAGGTGCCGTCACGTCGCGGACGGCCCCGGCGATGGCCCGGGCCTGGGGGGTGTAAGGGCCGGGGCCGTAGGTCATGTCGATCCGGGCGATGTCGCCGCGGACGCCGGTGACCTGCGCGGCGGTGATGCCGGGAAGGTGGTCGAGGCGGCTGACGTACGCGGTCAGGCCGGCGGCGCGGGCCGGCGAGCTGGCGATGGCGCCGTGGAACTGGACGATGGTCTCGATCGGGGCGGTGGGGTTGCCGGGGAAGTCCGTGTTCAGCGCGTCGGTGACGATGCGGGGCGCGGCGCTGGCGGGCAGCGCGGTGGCGTCGACGCCGCCCCAGACGACGTGCAGGAACGGCGAGCCGAGGCCGAGCAGGACCAGCACGATCGGGATCGCGTACAGGACGGGGCGGCGCATCACGCTGTGCGCGAGCCGGTACCAGCCGCCGCTGGCTTCGGCGGCGGGCGGGCGCTGCACCGAGCGGCGGATCCGCAGCGAGTTCACCTTAGGTCCCAGCACGGCTAGCAGCGCAGGCAGCACGGTCAGGGCGGCGAGCATGTCGACCAGCACGGTGGCCACCCCGCCGTAGCCGATGGACCGCAGGATCGTCTCGGGGAAGAGCATGAGGCTCGACAAGACGATGGCGACGGTAACGCCGGAGACCAGGACGGTGCGCCCCGCGGTGGCCACGGTGCGGGCCACCGCGTCCTCGACTGTGCCCGGCCGGTGCAGTTCCTCCCGGAACCGGGTGACCAGGAACAGCCCGTAGTCGATGCCCAGCCCGAGGCCCAGGATGGTGGTGATGTTCAGGGAGAACACCGACACCCCGGTGACCATGGTCAGCAGCCGCAGCGCGGTGAACGAGCCGAGGATCCCCAGCGCGCCGATGGCCAGCGGCAGGCAGGCCGCGGTCAGGCCGCCGAAGATCACCAGCAGCAGGATCAGCAGAATCGGGAAGGACAGTCCCTCCGCCCGGGTGATGCTAGTGGTGGTCTGCTGGTCGATCGTCTCGTCAGTGGGCACCACCCCGCCGACCTGGCTGTGCAGGCCGGGCGCGCTCAGGTCGGTCTTGATCGCGTCATAGCTGGTTTGCCGGGCGGTGTCGGTGCCGCCGGCCAGCTCGATGACGGCGTAGGTCTGATGGCCGCTGGCGCTGACGAACTGCCGGGACCCGGTTGACCAGTAGCTGGCGTACGACTCGGCCCGGCTGCGCGGCAGCTTGGCCAGCGTGCTGGTCACGGCGGACCGGAACGCCGGGGAAGCCGTGGTCAGGGTCGGGCTGGAGTACAGCACGACCACGTCCCCGGCGTCGCGGCCGAACGCCTGCGTGGCCAGGTTCGCTTCGTGCTGGCTCTGGCTGTCCGGGGCGTTGAACCCGCCGGCGGTCTGCACCTTGGCGAAGATGGTTGTTCCCCACACGCCGCCGATTACCGCGACGAGCAAGGCGATCAGCAGGATCAGCCGACGCCGCCGGTAAGCGGTACGGCCCCACCTGGCCAATACCGAACCGCTGGCGGGTGAAAACGAGGTGCTCTGACTCATGACGTTCCTTTCTTACTGCAACGGCAATTCAGTTCGGGAAACAGAAGACTTTCATCTCATGGCCAATTCGCGGCCGGGAAAGCCGGCGGCCGGTCGCGATAAGTGGCTGCCGACGTGACCCAGAACCTCGTCGGCGATTGCGACGCCGGAGCCGTCGGCGGGGATAAGCACCCACGCCGCCAGGTAGAGCGGCACCCCGGCACCGCCGATAAACGACAGCGCGACGAGCGCGATCCGGACGTGCGCCACGTCGACAGCGAAGTACCTGGCGAGCCCGGCGGCGACGCCGCCCAGGATCCGTCCGTTCAGCGAGCGGCGAAGAAGCCTGCCGTCCTGCCGGTTTTCCTGCTGGGTAGTGTTCATGGCTGTTCCCTCTTTCGCGGGTATTGCGAGCGTCGCCCTCAATACAGGTTGGTGTGTGTTTCCTCAAGCGCTTTGAGCAACTCGAGTACGCCGGAGAAAGGCCTCCAGGCGTCGGTGCCTTCGGCGCGTATTCGTCCTTCGAGCCGTCCGTCTGGAGTCCGGTCGATATCGAGGAGAAGGCGAATCGTTTGCCTCGGTGTTGGTGAGGCGTCCATAGCTCTTAGCTAACGCGAACAGCGCGGTATTGTCCCCAGGGTGTGACCCTAGGTTCGACCCTATGTTTTGCGTTTGCGGCTAGCGCAGCAGCGCGGCTAGTGCACGTAGGGATCTGCGCCCAGGTCGGAGAAGATGCGGTGGGCCTTTTCGAGCTGAGCGACCGCCGCCGGCTGGTTACCGGCCGCGGTGGCGCGCACCGGCTCGGTCGCGGCCGACAAGAGCTGGGCGGACAATGACCGTGTTACGGTTACGATACAGCGGTCCCGCGGGCAAGCCGCCAGCGCCTATCAGCCAGTCCTGATCTGGCGTAACCGGGCGGCGCTCCCGGTAAGGGGACTCGTATGACCTCCGTCCACGGCGCCGGGCCAGGCCATGTTCGGTGGGCCATGCTCGGCGTGATCAGCCTGGGCATTCTCGCGCTCACGCTGAACTGGTTCGACGTCGCCACGGCATTCCCGCTCATCGGCGCGCAGTTCAAGGTCGGGCTCGGGCCGCTGAGCTACCTGATCTCGCTCTACATCGTCGGCTACGGGCTCACGCATATTCCCGGCGGCATGCTCGCCACCGCGCTCGGCATGAAGAAGACCCTCGTGCTCGGGCTGGGCGTGCAGGGACTGGCCGGCATCATGTCCGGGCTATCAGCCAGCTACACCGAGCTCGCCTTCTTCCGGGTCATCAGCGGCATCGGCGGGTCGGTGCTCGTAGCTGTCGGGACCGCCGCAGTGGTCGTCTGGTTCCGGGAAAAAGACGTCACGCTCGCGCTCGGCATCACCGGCGGCGCTGCCTTCAGCGCAGGGGCAGCCTTCGCGCTCTACGTCTGGCTCTACGTGCAGCGCGCGACAAGCTGGCGTACGTCACTGATCCTGGCCGGCGTCTTCGAGCTGCTCGTCATGCTGGTGACCCTGATGGCCTTCCAGATCCCGGAAGGCCATCAGTCGCTCGGCGGCGTCAGGTTCGATCGAGCTGCAGTACGCGCCGTGCTCGCGAACAGAGATCTATGGGTTTATGGTGTCGCGATCTTCGGCGGATATGGCGCCTACTTCACCACCACGCAGCTGTTCAGCGAGTACGTGACGGTCGACCGGCATTTCGACCCGTCCGCCGGCGGACTGCTGGCCGCGCTCATCGCGCTCGCCGGCATCCCCGGCAGCCTGCTGGGGGGATACTGGGCGGACCGCAGCAGGAACCTGCGCATATTCGTCGTCGGACCGCTCATCGTCGTCGCCGCGCTGCTGGCCCTCATTCCCGTTGTGCCGGCCAGCGCGCTGTGGGCGCTCGGGATCGGTATCGGCTTCTTCCTTATCTTCGGCTTCGCCGCGTGGCTGGCGGTGCCTGCCCGGGTCTGCGACATCGAGCACCAGTACATCGGCACGGCAACCGGCCTGATGCTCACGCTCGCCGCCGTAGGCGGCTTCTTCATCCCCATCATCTTCGGGCACCTCGTGCCCCATACGAGCTTCGACACCGGCTGGATCTTTCTTGCCGTCGTGTCGTTCGCATTTGCCCTTCTCGGGCTGGCCGGGCGAAACCCGGCAGCAGCTTCGAAGCGCCCGGGCGCCGGTGCGCCAGCGCCGGCACGGCTTTGAGCTTCGTCCGTCCCCTCGAGCTGAGTGGTTCTTCTGGCTGGTCCTTCTGGATGGCAGCCTGCGTCCGGCGGCTGAGGCGGCACTGTCGTGGCGCTGAGGCGGGACCTAGGGTGGCCTCATGCAGGTACGACTGTTCGGCGAGCTCGAAGCCGAGCACGCGGGCGTGCCGGTGCCGGTCCGCGGGGCCAAGCAGCGGGCGCTGCTGGCCCTGCTGGCGCTGCGGCCGGGGCAGCCGGTCAGCGCCGACCGGCTGATCGACGTACTGTGGGGCGACGGGCAGGCCGCGAACCCGGCCAACGCCCTGCAGGCCCAGATCGGCCAGCTGCGCCGCACCCTCGGGCCCGCGGCGATCCTCACCACCGAAGCCGGCTACGCCCTGGACGCCGGTCCCGAAGACGTCGACGTGGTCCGCTTCGAGCAGCTGGTGGCCCAGGGACGCCGGCTGGCGGAGGCGGGTCAGCCCGCGGACGCGTCCGCCGCCCTGGGCGAAGCGCTCGGGCTGCGGCGCGGCGAGCCGCTGGCCGACTTCACTTACGCGGGCTTTTTTGATGCCGAACGGGCGCGGCTGGACGAGCTGACCTTGGTGGCGATCGAGACCCGGGCCGGAGCCGACCTGGCGCTGGGCCGCCACGGCGAGCTCGCCGCCGAACTGGAACCCTGGTGCCGGGCGCACCCGCTGCGCGAGAGGCTATGGGAGCTGCTCATCCTGGCCCTGTACCGGGCCGGACGCCAGGCCGAGGCCCTGGCCGCCTACACCGGCGTCCGTGACCGGCTGGCCGGCGAACTCGGCATCGACCCGAGCCCGTCCCTGCGCGACCTGCAGGCCCGCATCCTGGCCCAGGACCCGTCGCTCAGCCCCGAACCGGTCCCGCCCGAACCGCTCCCGCCCGAACCGCTGCCGCCCGCGCCAGGCTCCCCCGGGCCAGCCGCCCTGCTCGAGACGAAGTTCTACGTCCCGAGGTCACGGCGGGGTCTGGTGCCGCGTCCGCGCCTGAGCCAGCGGCTGGATCGCGGGTCAGCGTTGAAGCTGGTGCTCGTCTCCGCGCCCGCTGGCTTCGGCAAGACCACACTGCTCACCGAGTGGCTGGCGGCGGGACCGGCCGCGCCGACCGATCAGCGGCTGGCCGCGTGGCTCTCGCTCGATCGGAGCGACAACGATCCCGCGTCCTTCTGGACCTATGTGATCGCCGCGCTGCGGACGGTCGCACCCGGGGTCGGCGACAGTGCGCTGGCCCTCCTGCAGGCGCCCCGGCCGTCCCCGATCGAAACGGTGCTGACCGTCCTGCTCAACGACCTGGGCGCCACCGCGGGTGACCTCGTGCTGGTGCTCGACGACTACCACGTCATCGACGCGAGCGATGTGCAGGACGGGATGGCGTTCCTGCTCGACCATCTGCCTCCGTGGCTGCACGTGGTGATCGCCAGCCGGGCCGATCCCGCGTTGCCGCTGGCCCGGTGGCGAGCGCGCGGCGAGCTGGTCGAGATCCGCGCGGCCGAGCTGCGCTTCACCGCCGATGAGGCCGCGGCGTACCTCAACGAGATCATGGGCCTGCAGCTGACGGCGCGGGACGTGGCCGCGCTGGAGGGCCGCACCGAGGGCTGGATCGCCGCGCTGCAGCTGGCGGCGCTGTCCATGCAGGGCCGAGACGACGTCGCCGGGTTCATCGCCGGCTTCGCGGGCGACGATCGTTACGTCGTCGACTACCTGGCCGAGGAGGTGCTGCAGCGCCAGCCCGATCATGTCCAGGCCTTCCTGCTCCAGACCTCGATCCTGGACCGGCTAAGCGGCCCGCTCTGCGATGCCGTCACCGGGCAGGGCGGCGGCAAGGCCATGCTGGAGGCGCTGGACCGGGGAAACCTGTTCCTGGTCCCCCTGGATGACCGCCGCCAGTGGTATCGCTACCACCATCTGTTTGCCGATGTGCTGCAGGCGCGCCTGCTCGACGAGCAGCCCGGGCAGGTGCCGGGCCTGCACCGGCGGGCCAGCGTGTGGTACGAGCAGAATGGCGAGCCGCCCATGGCCATCGGCCACGCGCTGGCCGCCCGGGATTTCGACCAGGCGGCGGACCTGATCGAGCGGGCGATCCCGGCCATGCGCATAACCAGGCAGGAAACCACGGTGCACGGCTGGCTCAAGGCGCTCCCAGACGAGGTGGTCCGGGTCAGGCCGATGCTCAGCTTTGCCGTCGCCGGGGCGCTGCTGACTGGCGGCGAGCCCGAGGAAGTTGAGGTCCGGCTGCGGGACGCCGGGCGGTGGCTGCAGGAGGCAGCAGCTACCGGTGAGGGATCCCTGGCCCGGCCGGGCGAGATGGTCGTAGCCGACGAAGAGGAATACCGTCGCCTGCCGGGGGCGATTGAGCTGTACCGTTCCGCCCTGGCCCTGGTCCGGGGCGATGTGCCCGGTACTGTGAGGCACGCCCAGCGGACGCTCGATCTTGCGCTTACGGAGGACCACGGCGTCCGCGCCGGGGCAGCGGGGTTCCTGGGGCTCGCGTTCTGGACGAGCGGGGATCTGGAGGCAGCGCATCCGGCGTGGGCGCAATGCGCGGCGGGACTACGGCGGTCCGGGCAGATTGCCGATATCTTCGGCTGCGCGATCGCGATGGCGGACATCCGGCTGGTGCAAGGCCGCCTCGGCGAGGCGATGCGCACCTACGATCAGGCCTTGCAACGCGCATCTGTGCAGGACGGGCCGGTTCTGCGGGGCACGGCAGACATGTACGTGGGGATGAGCGAGGTCCACCGCGAGCGCGGCGATTTGCAGGCCGCCACCCAGCAGTTGCTGCGGAGCCAGGAGCTGGGCGAGTACAACGGGCTGCCGCAGAACCCGTACCGCTGGCGGGTCGCGATGGCCCGGATACGCCAGGCTGAAGGAGACCTGGGCGGCGCACTCGATCTGCTCGACGAGGCGGAGCGCCTTTATGTGGGCGACTTCTTTCCGAACGTACGGCCAGTCCCGGCGTTGAAGGCCCGGGTCTGGATCGCACAGGGCAGGCTCGGTGAAGCGCTGGGCTGGGCGCATGAGCAGGGCCTGTCCGCGGATGACGACCTCAGTTACCTGCGCGAGTTCGAGCACATCACCCTGGCCAGGATGCTACTGGCGCGATCCCGGGGTGAGCCCGTCCACCAGGTGACCCGGCTGCTGGAGCGCCTGCTGCTGGCGGCGGAAGAGGGCGGCAGGACGGGACACGTCATCGAAATCCTGGTGCTTCAGGCGCTCGCGCTCCAGGCACCTGGGCCCATCCCGGCTGCGCTGACCTGCCTGGAACGGGCCCTGACGCTGGCTGAACCGGAGGGTTACGTCCGGGTCTTCGTCGATGAGGGCCCGCCGATAGGTTCCCTGCTGAGAGCCGCCGAGAAACAGGGGACGACCCGGGACTATGTCCGCCGGCTCCTGGCCGCGGTGAGCCAGACCAGGCAGGACAGCCCGGGCAGGCAGGCCTTGATCGACCCGCTGAGCGAGCGTGAGCTGGATGTGCTCCGGCTGCTCGGAACCGAGCTGGACGGCCCGGCCATCGCCCGCGAGCTCATGGTGTCCCTGAACACCGTGCGGACTCACACCAAGAACATCTACACCAAACTCGCCGTGACCAACCGCCGGGCCGCGGTCCGCCGAGCCGCGGAACTCGACCTGCCGCGAACCCGCAACCGGCAACCCTGATCTGTCGGTCACGGATCATCACCTCAATCCCCACGTGTGGTGATGCCAGCTCACCACGTCCGCTCCTAGCGTTCGACCCATGAACGACACACCCGACGGCCACCAGGACAGCCCTGGACGGTGCGAGATCCGCCTCAAGGGGCACCTCGCTGCCCGGTGGGCCGCCTGGTTCGACGGGCTGACCCTCGCCCACCACGGCGACGGCACCACCATCATCCATGGCCGGGTAGCCGACCAGGCCGCGCTCTATGGCGTGCTGCAGAAGATTCGCGACCTAGGCCTGCCCCTGATCTCGGTCAATTACGTCGAACCCGGCCCTGCACCGATGCCTCCATCCAGACCCGGCAACTCAGCCATCCGCGAATAGGAGACCGACATGACGACCACCGTACAGACCCCCGCCGCGAAAACGACGAAAAGACTCCCGATGACCTCAACCAGGAAGACCGCGCTAGTCGCGGGTGTGTTCTACCTGATCACCTTCGTCTCGATCCCCACCCTCGCCATCTACCGCCCGGTGCTGAACCACCGGGACTGGGTCCTGAGCTCTGGCTCCAGCACCGGCGTGCTGGTGGGCGGCTTCCTGGAGGTGATCGTCGCCCTGGCCGGCATCGGCACCGCCGTCACGCTGTACCCGGTGGTCAAGCGGCAGCACGAAGGCTTCGCGCTCGGGTTTGTCACCGCCCGCGTCCTGGAAGCCGCCATGATCTTCACCGGTGTCGTTAGCCTGCTGTCGCTGGTGACCTTGCGGCAGGACCTGGGCGGTGCGGCCGGAGCCAATGCGGCCGCCCTGGTCACCGCCGGCGCGTCGCACGTCGCGGTCTACAAGTGGACGTTCCTGCTCTCGCAGACCCTCATGCCGGGCATCAACGCGCTGCTGCTGGGCTCGCTGATGTACCGGTCCCGGCTGGTGCCCCGGATCATTCCCGCGCTGGGACTCATCGGAGGCCCCCTGCTCATCATCGCCGTATTCGCCACGCTGCTCGGGCAGCACTCCTCCCTGACCGGGCTGGCCGGCCTCCCGGTGATCCCGGTGGCGGCCTGGGAGCTCTCGCTGGGCGTATGGCTGGCCTTCAAGGGCTTCAAGCCCTCTCCGATCACCGCTGGAATAGACGCGGCCAGCACGCCGCGCGCCTACCAGGACGTCGTGGTCTGACCCTGCACGACGACAACCGCGACAAGCACTACGCCGATACGAAGCGGGCAAAGGATCCGGCTTCAGGGCGGCTCGGGCCAGTTGCATCTCCGGCCGACCTTTTAGCGTACTGTAACATGTAGTAATGAATTAGCTACTTTTTGTAGCCATCGGGAGAATAGCGTGCGAACGTATGAAATAAGGCCATTGCTGCTCGCGGCCTTTCCGCGGCGGCTCCGGCAGTGGTGGCTCGACCTGTCGGTGCGGTCGAAAGGCCTGATCGTGATCGCGGTCCCGCTGGCCGCCCTGATCGGTACCACCTCGGCCAGCCTGGTGCTGCAGAACAACGAACAGCAGGTCCGGACCGTAGCTCTGGCCGGCCGCGGCCTGACCACCGCCGCTGCTCAGGTCTTGGCCGACGCCGTGAACGCGGAAACGGGTGTCCGTGGTTACGCCGCGACGGACCAGCCGCTGTACCTCGCCCCGTACAATCTCGCGCTGACGCGGATCGGCGCAGACCGGGCGTCGCTGCGGGCCGCTGCTATCACCGAAGGCGACAGCAGCGCGCAGCGAGTGGCAGATGGCACGATGACCACGGTGTTCGCCCAGATGGCACAGCTCCTTTCCTCGGTCAGTGGCCACGTGTCCCTGGCAGGCCTGCGTGCAGAGCTGGCCCCCGAGAAGAAGACCATGGACCTGCTCCGCCTCCAGATAGCCGACCTGGCCGCCGGCCCGGCAGGCCTGATCGCCGCTCGTTCCGAGGAGATCACCAGGCAGGAACAGGCGATCGACTCACTCAACATCGCCGCCCTGTCGCTAGGGCTGGTCGCCGGACTCATCGGCGTCGCGCTGTTCACCCTGGGCATCTCCCGCCGGGTCGCCGCGGTCGCGGCGAACGCGGACCGACTGGGCGTGCGACAGCCCCTGGAACCGGCCGACCGCTCAGAGGACGAATTCGGCCACCTGTCCAGGGCCCTCCTCCGGGCCGAAAGCCTCCTCGCCACCTACGCGGCGGAGTTGACGGCCGCCCGGGATAGGGCGCTGAAAGCCACCGAACTCAAGAACGCGTTCCTGTCGCATACGAGCCACGAACTGCGGACCCCGCTGAACGCCATCCTCGGGTTCACCCAGCTCCTGGAGATCTCTGACCTCAGTGACGAGGACCACGACAGCGCCGAGCGTATTCTCGGCGCCGGGCGCCATCTGCTGACCCTCATCGACGAGCTGATTGACATCGCCCGCATCGAATCAGGTGACCTCGGCCTGTCCCTCGAGCCGGTGTCGCTCCTCCCGCTCATCGAAGAGGCCAGCCAGCTCATGGGTCCCCTCGCCGCCGAGCGCTCGATAGTAATCACCCAGCACTGCACGCGACCTGCTCTGACGGCGCACGCCGACCGGCAGCGCCTGATGCAGATCCTGATCAACCTGATGTCCAACGCGGTCAAGTACAACCGGCGCGGCGGCACCATCACGGCAACCAGCCAGGAAGACGGCGCCGACCGGGTCAGCCTGGTCATCTCGGACACCGGGCCGGGCCTGTCGCAGGACGACCTGGAGCGCATTTTCATTCCCTTCGAACGGCTCGGCGCCGAGCGGACAGCAATCGAAGGCAATGGCATCGGGCTCCCCCTGGCGAAGTCCCTCGCTGAGGCAATGGGCGGCCAGCTGAGCGCATCAAGCGTGCCCGGTGAAGGATCAGCCTTCACCATCAGCCTCCCGCGCGCCCCGGATATCAGCCACGTCCCGCCACCCCAGGCGACACCGGTCATACCAGCCGAGATACACGGCCACGCCGGAGACGTCATCGACATCCTCTACATCGAAGACAACCCGGCCAACCTCGAGGTGGTCTCCCGGTTCCTCAAGAGCCGACCGGACGCGAGGCTGCAATCCGAGTCATCTGGCCGGGCCGGCATCGAGCGCGCCATCCGGGACGTTCCCGACATCATCCTTCTCGACCTTCACCTAGCCGACCTTCACGGAGAGCAGGTCCTCAGAGAACTCAGAGCCGAACCAGTCACCGCAGCGATCCCAGTAGTGGTCCTCTCCGCCGACGCAAGCCCCGGTGTCGTCCGCCGCCTCCTCAGCGACGGCGCCCTCGCCTACCTCACCGAACCTCTCGACCTCGCCGAAATCGGCGGGCTACTCGACTCCTTCTCAGCCCCTACCAAGGACCACCAGACCCGCACCGCGATGCGAACGACACCAGCATGAACCCCGCCCGACCTGGTCGGCGAATTCGCTTCGCAAGCGCTTACGCAAGGTAGTCGTGCACCAGGCGGATGGCGATCGACCCGTCGCCGACGGCTGATGCCACGCGTTTGACCGAGCCGTGCCGCACGTCGCCGACGGCGAACACGCCGGGTGTGCTGGTTTCGAGCAGGTAGGGTTCCCGCTGCAGGGTCCAGCGTTCAGCCAGGTCCGGGCCGGTCAGGATGAAGCCCGCCGGGCGGCGGGATACAGCTCCCGTACCCGCGCCAGGAATTGCGCGCCGGCCCTGCTGCCCGCCGCTGTCCTCAGCCACCACGGTGAACTCGATCCACTCGCCAGTGGCCGGGTTGAAGAAAGGCCGGAAGCCGGTCATCGCGCGGTCAGCCCGGCGAGCCGTGGCGGGTCTTGCTGGCGGCCTGTGCCGGTCATGTGAGCCATCCCTTCGTCGGTCCCGAGCCGGCCGCCGCCATCAGCGGCCGCCCCTGCCGCAGGGCCGGGAAAGCAACCAGCGCGGTCACCAGGATCAGCCGCCTGCGCCGGTAAGCAGGGCGCCCAAACCTCTCAAATATCGAACGGCCGGCGGGCTTCACGTGGCTCGCAGGGGAGGTCATGACGTTCATCGCCTTCGGCTCGATCATGGCGTGCTGGTCTAGGCCCGGTACCAGGCGACGGTCGTGGCGATGGCGGCGGCCAGCGGGGTGCCGGCCGCTCCGAAGACAGACTCATATCTGCTGGTGTCCAGGACGAATGGCTCGTCGAACTGGTACGACATTTCGGCCAGCCCCCGCATCACCGGGTTGATCAGCCCGAGGGTGCGGACGGCCAGCTTGGGCGCCGACCGGATGCCGACCGGATGGCCGACCTGGACGGCCACCAGATCCAGTAGCGCCCGGGTGGTGACGGTCTGCGGGCCGGGCAGGTGCCACACCCGGCCGGCCGCGCGGGCATCGGTACCGAGAGTGGCCAGCCCGGCGGCAATGTCGGGCACGTAGCTGTAGGTGTGCGGCAGGTCGGCGTTGCCGATGAAGTCGGCGCGCCGGCCGGCCAGGGCGTTGCCGAAGACCCGCTCGCCGAGCGTCGACCCCTGGGTGACGCGGGCGCCGAAAAAGTCCGAGGCCCGCCCGATGGCGATGCGGACCCGGCCAGCTTCGGCGGCGGCCAGCAGTTCCCCGGTCATGGCCGCCCGGGTCCGGCCCTTCACGGTGGTGGCAGCCAGCGGCAGGTCCTCGGTCATCGGCCTGCCGCCGGTCGGGCCGTAGCCGTAGAGGTTCTCCAGGCTCACCAGCAGCGCGCCGGCGCGCTCAGCGGCCGCCAGTACGCCGCGCTGCAGGGGCGGGAACCGCTCTGGCCACTGAGCGTAGGGAGCGTTGAGGCACTGATAGATAACTGCGGCGCCCTTGGCGGCATCGCTGGCCGCATCACGATCGGCCGCATCCGCCGCCCGCCAGGCCGTCCCTTCCGCCAGCCCAGCGGGCCTGCGCCGCGACACCACCCGGACCGTGACGCCTCGTTCCGCCAGCAAGGCCGCGAGCACGCGGCCGACCTGCCCCGCGCCGAAAATCACATGCAGCCCGCCATTACCCTCAAGCCGAACCGGCGCAGCGGCCTCGGCAGCGCTCACTCCCGGTGAACTGTCAGCCATCGCAGCCGCCGAGACCAGGCCAAGGCCTGCTTGATGTGCCCGGGGCGGCAGACGGCGGGGCAGCACCGTTACCTAGGCGTTGCACGATGACGCCGCGTCTCACCACGGTGTGCGCCGCTGACGGAGAGCGGGGACAGAAAAGGCCAGATGCGGCCATATGCCACCTCGGCTTGGCTGCGCGCAAGGCGCTACCGAGGTCCAGGGCAGCTGAAAGGCATACCTACTTCGTCCACACGCAGGATGGACGGATACACCTTCCCAGCGCGGACACTACGCCTGATCCGCTGGGCAAACAAGGACGCTTGGTGCTCTCACGTCGGGTAATACGACTTCCTGACGCTCATGCCTCGCGGCGCGGGCAGCGATCGGTACGACGGGAGCACCAGCGGAGGAGCGGCTGGACGAGGAGATCCAGCGCCGCAGGATGTGGCCGGATCTTCCCCGGCCGGGATCATCCGTCTGGTCGGCACGGTGCCGGCCGAGCAGAACGACGAATGGACCGAGTCGCGCACTATATGGGACTTGAGATCCTCGCTGCTTACGGGAAGCCTATCCCGTCTGAAATGGGATAAAATATCATTAGCGGGGCTGGATTGACTATAGAGGCAATTACTGCTTAAGTGGAAAAAGGTCGCGAGGTGGCTTTTTCGTACACGATTTTCAAGGACGTGGCCGCGCAATCCCGGGGGGAGCAGTCTTGAACCCGAAGATCATCGGCGTTCGCGCAGGCGCCCGGGCTCTCGGTGACTAGCTCCCGGTCCCGGGTCGAGGTGACAGGTGGGGCGTCTGGGACCAGGCAGGCGACGACCGCCGTCCCTGATACCGCGGGCAGGGGCACTGCGCGGTGGGCACCCGTTCCCCGCGTGCTTGTACGTGCATCGGTGGTTCTGCTCCTTATTGTGTTCATTGGCAGCTCAGCCCTCTCCGTGCGGGCCTACGTGCTCTATGAAAGAGCCGACGTCACCACCGCGAATGTCATCGCGGCAGGCAACGGCTTGCTGATCGGATTGCTCAACGCCGAGACTGGCCAACGCGGCTATCTGCTGACCGGCAAACCCGTTTATCTTCAGCCATACGATGCGGCGCTCTCGACGATCCCAGCCGACCAGCAGCGTCTCGGCTCGGAGGTCTCGGCGGTCCCTGGGGGCGGGCAATACTTCGCAGAGCTCACGAGTCTGGTCGCGACGAAGATGGCGGAGCTGGCCAACACCATCGACCTGGCCCGCGCCGGTAATCACGCCGGTGCGCTGCGGATTGTGAACACCAACGAGGGCTTGCAGGTGATGGATAATGCACGGAAGGTAATCGCGGACCTCCAACGCGCCGCCGCTGCGGCTGGCGCCTCGCGGCGCTCGGACCTGGCTACCCAGCTGATTGCCTTCGCTGCCCTGCAAACCGTCCTGGCCGTCACTGGTCTCCTCGCCGGTTTTGTCCTCCGCCGCCGTCTGCGCCGGGCAGGGGAGGAGATACGCTCGCTGAACGCGAACCTGGAACAGCAGGTCCGGAATCGCACCATTCACCTGGAGCGGGCTAACAAGTACCTGGAGGCCTTCGCCTACTCGATCGCTCATGACCTGCGAACCCCGCTGCGAGGGATAAGCGGGTTCGCCGAAGTCCTCGCGGAGGACTACGGCGACCGGCTCGACGAAACAGGCCGCGAGTACGCCGGGCGCGTCCAGGCAGGCTGCGCGCGCATGGGCGCCGTGCTCGATGACCTGCTGCATCTATCACATGTGAGCCGGGTCGAGATGAACCTCCGGGAGGTTGACCTCAGCGCCGAGGTCACTGCCAGCTGCGACCAGCTCCGCGCCCGTGAGCCGGGCCGCCAGGTCCGGGTGACCGTGCAGGAAGGCGTCCGGGTCACCGCGGACCGCGCCCTGATCCGGTCCGCGCTGGACGACCTGCTCCAAAACGCGCGTGGAAGTTCACCGGCCGCCGCGCCGGCGCCGCCATCGAGTTCGCGACCGCACCCGCCGGCGACGCCCGCATCTGCTGCTACGTGCGCGATAACGGGGCCGGCTTCGACCCCGCCTACGCCGGCAAGCTGTTCCAGCCGTTCCAACGGCTGCACGCCTCCCGCGAGTTCCCCGGCACCGGCATCGGCCTGGCCAGCGTCCGGCGCATCATCGAGCGCCACGGCGGCCGGACCTGGGCCGAAGGCGCCGTCGGCGGCGGCGCCACCATCTACTTCACCCTCAACACTGAGGGCATCATGGTGATCGAGGACCACCCTGCCGACCGGGATCTCACCGTCGGGGCGCTGAAGAAAAACAACGTCCTCAACCCCGTCACCGTCGCCAGCAACGGCGCCGGAGCGCTCACCATGCTTCTGGGACACGACCACCGCGACCAGAGCAACCCGGCGCTCATCCTGCTCACCCTGAACCAGCCCGAAGTCGACGGGCTCGAAGTCCTCCGCCGCGTCCGCGCCGACCAGCGGGCCCGGTAGTTCTCGTCCTCACGTCCCCTCACGTCCTCCGAGTGGCCATGACCGTTCCGAAACCACGGTTTGGCAGCGCGGAGGAGACGTACCCGGGAAGCCGCACGTCACGTCCACGGAAGTCGTGTATAGGTAACCGGTACTGATGTGACTGAGTTGCCGGAGTGGCCGGCACAGTGCTACTGCGCGGGGGCCAGCAGATGGAAGAGAATGTGGTCCTGCCAGGTCCCGGCGATCTTCAGGTACTTCGGCGCTATGCCGAACGGCTGGAAGCCGTTCCGGATGAGAACGCGCTGCGAACCAACATTGTGCAGCAGGGTCTCCGCCTGCAGGCGGTGAAGACCGAGCTCACCAAACGCGATGGCGGCAACCTCCGCTACGGCCGCGGTCGCGAACCCACGGCCATTGCTGGACTGGCCCACCCAGTAGCCGATAGCCGCCGACTGGAAGGCGCCGCGGGTGATGCCGTTGATGTTGATGCGCCCGACGATATGCCCGTCCTCACCGACAATGGCAAGCGGCACCATGGCCTTGCGGGCGTACCCGTCGAGCACCTGCTCCAGCCCGGTGCGCTGCGCCTCCACGGTGAAGTAATGCTCGTCCCGGACGGGATCCCACGGGGCGAGGAACTCCCGGTTCGCGCGGAGCACCGCTGCCAGTGCCTCCGCGTCCTCCACCGACACGATCCTGGTGACGGCCACCTCACACACCCTCTCGACACTGGAATCTCTGCACATCCGGTTGGAGCCTGGCCTGCGGCTGGAGCACGCTCGGGAGGTCATGGCGCGCACGGAGCCAGAGCCCAGCGTACGGCCCAGACGACACAGAACACCTAGATCTGGACGCAGCCCGACAGCATCCAGAATCACAAATCAGCACCGCATAACGGCATCGGTTCGGGTTTGTCCTGGGATCACGGTAAGTCACGTGGGGTGACGGCGATGCCAAGCGTGTCGGATGCCGTGGTTACTGTCCGGTGATGCGCCATCGGGGGACCTGCGACGAGCTGGCGTCGCTGTGGCACTGAACGGCGAGAGCGGCCGGCTCGCCGCCTGGCACTTCCAGCGCCAGCACATCAGCGTCCGGAAACTCGGCGCGAGTAATGTCGGTGACCAGGTGACCGTCGACTAGGGCCAGCCCGGGAGCCCAGACTTCGCTGAGCCACGACACCGGCATGGCGGCCCGGATGCCCTTGCTGCCGCCGCCTTGTTCGGTGATCGCACGCTCGGCGCCGATGGAACAGCTCACGTCGTCCGGGTTGATGTGCAGCCAGGCGGCGATCGCCGGGGCGAGGCGGCCAGCGAGGGCGGCGGCCAGCGCGGGGCGTGCCGTCCCTGGATCGTGTTCTGACCGGGCGGCGGCTACGGTGGCGGATAGCCGGAACTGAAACGCCGGGCCGAGCATGAGCAGCTCTAGCAGCTCAGTGCGCCGGGCGACCTCGCGGTCCGGATCCTGGCCCGTTCCCGGCAAGAAGGCGTGAGCGCTGCCTGGCTGGCGCGCTAGGAATGCGCCGCCATGCGCCGCGCGCAGCCTTGCCAGCTGGGCCACTCGGGCCGCATGGCCGGGCCCGTAGGTGGCGGTGCCGCGGGACAGTCCGCGGGCATTCACCGCGAAGCTGCGCAGGGTGCTGAACCACAGCGAGCCCCAGGTCAGCGGCGTTCCCGGGATCACGCCGCCAGGAGCCGGTCCCGGGCGGGGTGCATGGCCGGCCCAGCCGGCCGGCCCACGGCGGAGATGCTCCGCGTCGCGGGAGTCGACGGTTAGCGTGTCGGCTGAAGAGCGCGGGCCGAGCATGAGCACGTCCAGATCGTCGGAGTGCTCGCCCCAGGCGCGCAGCAGCCGGATGCACTCTGGCTGGTCGCCGCCAAGCGCGCCGAGCACAAGCTCACCCTCCGCCTCGGGGTGATCAGGGGCGGTGAGCCGGCCGGCCTCCCAGCGCAGCCGGTGCTGCAGGCCGCCGCAGCGCCAGGTCGCCTCGGCCGGGCGGAATGTAGCCCACCAGGGCGCGGTCATGCCATGTCCTGCCAGGCCAGCGGGACCGTCGCGGTCGCCCGTCCGGACTTGCCGAGCAGCATGATCTCCAGCGACGTCGCCTTGGGGTGGATCGGCGGAGTCAGCCGCAGCGTCAGGTTCGCATGCCCGCCGCCGGATCCTCCGCCGTTCTGGGCCGCGATGTGCCAGCGACCGGCACTATCGCGCGCCCAGACGGACGGCCACGTCGTCTCGTCGGCGAACGACGGCCAGCCGAGTGCAGGCCCGAGCCAGCCAGTAAGCTGCAGCGACGCCGAGTCCGGCTCCGAGCGGAGCCCGGTGAGCACGCAGCGTGTGCCGTCGATCTCGGGGAACACCACGGCCAGCGGGCTGACGCCCACTGGCCCGTCGGCCGCATCCTGGCTGTCCAGCACGCTCGTCCAGGGCTCGGGCAGGTCCGCCCACGGCACGCCCTGAACGTCCGGAGAGCCGGAGCCGAGCCGCCGAAACAGCGCGGCGAGCCTGCGCAGCGCCGGGCTTGCGGGCGAGACCGCGCCAATCTCGCGGAGCGCGGCGATGGCCTCGGGCGCTACCGCGGCACCGCCCGCGCCGGGCAGCCAGCGATGCCGAAGGAACCGCTCGGCGCGGGAGTCCAGAAAGCGCTCGACCGGGTCCGCCGGCTCCTCGTCCAGATCCGCGGTGACCGGCTGGCTCCCGGCGAGCTGAACGCGCACCGGGTCGGTCTCGCCGACCCTGACCTCAAGCCAGCACGCCTGCGAGGGAGGGATCGGGCGGAAGCTGAGAGCGCCGTCGATCCGCGACTCGTCCCACCCGCCGGTGAAACGCGCCTCGTACCTAGCACCCCGGTCGTCGGTGGCCGAGCCCCTCAGCGGCCCGGACCAGTGGTGGTGCTGCCGCGCCCCGCCGTCCGGGACCGCCGGCAGCCGCCCGGCGACGGTCACCTCGGCCCGGTCCGGGGCGAGGACCAGCGCGAGCAGCACGAGCTGGATCAGGCCGTCCTCGGACTGCACGGCGACGGCCCGGCCCAGCGGTATCGCGACCACCCGGCCGGCCGGGAGCGAACCCCGCTGCCGCCGGCTGCTGCGGCGCATCGGCCACGCCCCGCGCGGCTCAAGCCGGGACCGCGCGGCGAGCGCCGACTCAAGCCCGTCCACGATCGATTCGGCTGCCGCCAGGTCGATCAGCTCCGCGGCGACGAAGTCCGATGCGAGGCGGCCGACCCGGTCCAGCCCCTCGCGGGCCGGCCCGGGGCCACCGAACCGCCCGGCCGCCTGACCGCTCCGCACGACCCGGCATACCTGCCATCCCGCGCGCCCGGCGGCGCCGGCCGACGTCGAGACCGCCGCGGCGAGCCCGGAAGCGGCGCCGAATGCCCACCGTGCAGCCGGGCTGGCCGCCGGAAGCGCCCGGCCCTGG
>PLIQ01000346.1 GCA_003140115.1 Actinomycetota bacterium
GCCGAATATTTGCTATGGCTCGGGTCTCTAGTTCTCGCCCTTGATGAGTACAGATCATTAAATTCGGAGCGGCCTCGGCTCCGCACTTTCACGATACGAGCCGCCGACGCATGAGAGTAGAGGAAGAACGCACAACTGCGTCATTGGCTCATCGCCATCGCCTGTGCCGCCCGGCGCCAGCCGAGGGATGTAGTGAAAGGCGACGTCCCTGATGGCTTCGGCGATGAGCGGCGGTGCCCGCTGAAGTGGACGAGGTATGCGCCGGGTTGGCCGGCACGATCGAAGAGCCCTGTGATCTCTCCGCATCACTCCTAGCGCCGCGTTTCGCGGCGTTCTCGTCGCTCCTGCCGGCGGGCTTGGATGCGTTCGTGCCGGCGGGTATGTAGAGAGGCTTACCCCTTGATGAAACTGAGCAGGTCGGTGTTGAAGGTGTCTTTATAGGCGGTTGTCTGCGCGAGGCCGTGCGGGGCGCCGGGGTAGACCTTCAGGGTGGCGTCGTTGACGATCTTGGAGGATTGGAGGGCGGCGGCGCCGATCGGCACGATCTGGTCGTCATCACCGTGGATGATCAGGGTCGGGACGTCGATCTTCTTGAGGTCTTCGGTGAGGTCGGTTTCGGAGAAGGCCTTGATGCAGTCGTAGGCGCCTTTGACGCCGACGGTCATGCTCATCAGCCAGAACGAGTCACGAAGGCCCTGGGAGACGGTGTTACCGGGCCGGTTGGCGCCGTAGAAGGGGGCGCTGATGTCCTTGTAGAACTGTGACCGGTCGGCGGAAAGGCTGGCCCGCAGGCCGTCGAACACCTCGATCGGCAGGCCGCCGGGGTTGGCGTCGGTCTTGAGCATCAGCGGCGGGATCGCGCTGACCAGGACGGCCTTGGCGACGCGGGAGGTGCCGTGGCGGCCGATGTAGCGGGTCACCTCGCCACCGCCGGTGGAGTGACCGACGAGGACCGCGTCGTGCAGGTCGAGGGCCTCGATGAGCTCGGCGAGGTCATCGGCGTAGGTGTCCAGGTCGTTGCCGTTCCACGGCTGGCCGGAGCGCCCGCCGCCGCGGCGGTCATGCGCGACGGCCCGGTAGCCGTTCGAGGCCACGAGGAACAACTGGTCATCCCACGCGTCGGCGGTGAGCGGCCAGCCGTGGCTGAACACGACCGGGCGGCCGCTGCCCCAGTCCTTGTAGAAGATCTCGGTGCCGTCCCTCGTGGTGATGGTTCCCATCAGGTTTCTCCTTCTTGATGTGTGCTGGTGACCTTGGATGGTCCCCAGCGGCGGTCGACGGGCTGTCGCCCGCGGGTGATGGTCCCTGGCGCCGGCCCTGTCTGCCTCTCCAGGTCACGCCCATGATCTTGGTCGGCGTGCTCAGGCCGCGGACCTCGTTCAGCGCGATGGTCAGCTGGCGGGGTGGGTTGTGAAGGCTTCTGCGATTGTCGCGGCTACTTTCTTGGCGATGCCGAACTCGTTGACCATCCGCGAGATGACCAGGCCGCCGCCGTGGACGTGGAACGTGGTGGCGTTGCCGTCCTGGTCCAGGTGCACGGTGGCGGTGGCAGCCGCCGATTGCTTTACTTTCAGTGCCTGCTGGGTACCGCTTCCGTGCGTGGTTATCTCGTAGCGGCTGCCGAGTTTGTCTTGCAGCGCCTTGGCGGCCTGTTGCAGGGTTACGGATCCTTCTACGGTCACGGTAGGCATTCCGGGTCTCCTTCGGTGGCGGTGGTTCACGGCGGGGCTTGGATTGAGTTCCGGGGTGGCCCTTAACCTGAAATCCGGGCGAGATCGATCGCGACGATCAGGATCCAGGGGATCGAGGACAGGTAGAAGAGGCGCTCGAAGACCCCGAAGAAGGGCTTGAGCCGCGGGCCCCTGATCGCGAGCACGACGGCGATGACGCTGCCGAGCATGATCCAGGGGATGATGGTGAGAGCGCTCTCGGCCCCGTTCCAGGCCGGGTAATGGCTCAGCGTGGACCACAGGCCGGTGGCCGCCCAGACCAGCCCGCCGAAGGCGATGACCGCCAGGATCATGTGAATGATCCCGTGGAGCGTCTGGAACCGGCTGCCGTGCTGGTCGGTGGCGAAGAACGGGATGAGCAACCGGGCCGCGGCGGTCACGATCAGCGCCGCGACCACGTGGGTCGGGGTAAACGGGTGCAGCTGGGCCAGGGCGATCCCCAGGGCCAGGCAGCCTACGCCGCCGGCTACGGCTTGCAGCCAGAACCAGCCACGGTAACGGCCGACGCCATAGTCGCTGACCGCATCGCGTACCGGGTTGTAACCGGTGGGCAGCAGATGCAGCATGATCAACGCGACCGCCTGGACCGCGGTGGCCAGCGCCGCGATAATGCTGAAGGCTTTTATCATCGGATCCTTCCAGGCTTAGCGCCAGGCGGGTCGAGGTCGGCGCCTGGGTCCTCGTCGGGTAGCTGGCTGCTGAACTCCTGCGCGGTCCGTGCGGTGTCTTCCTGGATGCCCCGCCGGAGCCCGCGCAGCGCCACGACGGTTGCGACGGCCATGATGATGGCCATCCCGTAGAGCACGTCGCGGATGGCGGCGGCGAAGTCGGCGCGGATGAACGCGGGGATGGCGGTGATGTTGCCGTTGCCGCCCTGCAGCTGGGCGATCTTGGCCGCTTCCGCTGACGCCGCTGGCCCGGGCAGGCCCCGGCCGGTCAGCGAGGAGGTGATCGCGGACCGGAACCGGGTGATCAGGAGAGTGCCCAAGATGGCGAAGCCGACGCTGGCGCCGTAGTTGCGGACGGTCTGGGTGATGCCGGTGGCCTCGCCGTAGGAGTACCGGGAGGCCCGGTTGATCGCGTCGGTGTTGGCCTGGCCCAACATCAGCCCCATGCCGGCCCCGGCCATCACGATGTAGGTCACCTGGCCGCCGACATGCAGGTCGGTGGCCCGGCCGGCCCACAGCCCGAACCCGGCGGCGGCCAGGGCGCTGCCGAGCACCACCGGCCGCTTGGCCCCGATCCGGTCCAGCATCCGGCCGCCGATCTGCGCGCAAACCACGAAGCCGAGGAAGAAGTACAAGATGAGCAGGCTGGCGGTCGTGGCCTTCTCGGCCAGGGCGATCTGCCCGTAGATGGCGGCGAAGAAGAACACCGGGATGAACGCCATCATGGCCACGCCGAGGATGATGTTCTCCACCAAGAACGCCTGGTTGCTGAAGATACGGACGTTGATCAGCGGCGATTCGGTCCGGCGCTCAACGGAGAAGAACACGATCAGCAGCAGCACGCCGACCGCGATGCTCGCCCAGATGGCCGGGTTGCCCCAGCCCCACAGGGCCGACTGCTGGAACCCGAACACGCTCAGCCCCACACCGCCGATGATCAGGGCCAGGCCGCGGTAGTCCATCGGCGCCGGGCGGCATTCGTTGGCCGGCTTGGAGACCGCGATCAGCGCCAGCGCGATCAGCGCGACCGGGATGTTGATCCAGAAGATCGCCCGCCAGGTCCACTGGATCAGGTACCCGCCCGCGATCGGGCCGATCGCGGTCAGCGCGCCGGCGATGCCGAAGAACAGCGCCAGCGCCCGGCCGCGCGAGCGCAGATCGAAGGTCACCACCACGATGGCGATCGCGGCCGGGAACATGATCGCCCCGCCCGCGCCCTGCACCGCGCGGAACGCCACCAGCCATGCTTCCGCGGCGCCGCCGCGGGGAGTCAGCCCGCACAGCGCCGACGCGCCGGCGAAGATGATCACCCCGAGCACTACCATCCTGCGGTGCCCGGCGATGTCGGCCAGGCGGCCGCCGAACGCGAACAGGGCCGCCAGGGCCAGCAGGTAGGCGTTGATCGCCCACTGCATGCCGCTGGAGGTCAGGCCCAGGGCGTGCTGGATCGTGGGCGCGGCGATCGAGACGATCGTCTGGTCGATGAAGGTCATCGCGACCGCGAAGATCATCGCCGTCAGGATCAGGGTCCGGGACCGGCCACCGGCTCCGGCGGTACTGCTGTGGCTCATCGTGTTCCTCCTGCATCAGGACGGGGCATCCTCACCCGCCGGGCGCTCATGGGGCGCCCCTCACCGCGGCGTCCCAGAACTCCTGAACGGGCGGGTAGATCAGCTCGTGATCGCGCGACAGCTCTGCCTTGACGGTCCGGGTCCGCTCGTCGGCGAGCACCTCGATCTGGCCGGCCTCGACAGCGTCGAAGACCTGCTGGGCGACTGATTCGGGTTTGTCCTTGGGTGCGTTGGTCAGCGCGCCCATGTCGGTGTCGATGAAGCTGGCATGCACGGCGACCACGAGGGTGTCCTGGTGATGCAGTTCGAGGCGGACGCCGTTGGTCAGCGACCAGGCAGCGGCTTTCGAGGCGCCGTAGGAGGCGTCGAACGGGTTGGTGTAGAAGCTGGTGACCGAGAGCATGTTGATGATCGCGCCGCCGCCGTTGGCCGCGAGTACCGGCGCGAAGGCCCGGCACATGCTCAGCGTCCCGAAGTAGTTGGTCTCCATCTCCAGCCGGGCGGCGTCCAGGTTTGGCGCGCCGGTGAATGTGCTGTACTTCAGCACTCCCGCGTTGTTCACCAGCAGGCTCACGTCCGCGCACTGCGCCGCGACCTGGGCGACGCGTTCCGGGTCGGTGATGTCGGGGGCAACGGGGGTCACGCCGGGCTCGGTGACGGCGGCCGGATCACGCGCGGCTCCGTAGACCTTGGCCGCACCCCGGCTGACCAGCTCCCGGGCATACACCCGGCCCAGGCCGCGGTTGGCCCCGGTGACCAGGGCAACCGATCCGTCGATCTTCATGGCTCTCCTCGTGACTGGGACCTGCCGCGACCGGCCGCGTCCGGTATCTGGTCGCGGTCCGTCAGGGCGCGGCAACGGCGGGATCAAGCGGATCTACTGGTCGGGGATCCAGCTGCCGTGGAACCCGAGGGGGATCCTGGCGGGCAGGTGGACGCGGGCGACCGGTTCGGCGGTGAAGTCCTGGCCGGCGAGGATCACCAGGTCGGCGGCGCCGCGGTCGGGGTTGTGGATGTAGGCCATGACGTAGCCGTCGTCCTCGGCGGCGTCCGGCGCGGCAGGGGCGAAGACCGCTTCGCCCGCGGTGGCGTCTTTGCCGAATTCGTGGGCCTGGACGGTGCCGGCGGCCAGGTCGTGTTTGAGGAGCGCGTTGCTGAACGCCTCGTCGGCGAAGTCGCCGCCGGGTGAGATCGTGGCGTGACCTACCGCTGCGATGACGGCGCTGTAGCCGTAGCGGTGCGGCTGGCCAGTCACCCGTTCGTCGGTGCGGGGGAATTCCTGCGGGCGGTCGTCCAGGCGCTGCTGGGTGACTTTCCCGGTGGCCGGGTCGATGATCCACCGGTCCAGGGTCAGCGGCCCGTTCCCGGTCAAGGTGGAGGCGTCGTAGGCGCCTGCGTACCGGACCAGGTCGACCACGACCCGGCCTTCGTCGTCGTAGGCGTTGAGGGTGTGGAAGACCCAGCACGGGTCCACCTCGAACCAGCGGACCCCGGCCGCGGCGTCCCCCCGGGGCAGCAGGCCGACCCGGGCCTGGTGCGCGGGGTTCCAGTTGTAGGGCAGCTTCAGCCCGGCCGATACCGCGTCCAGGCTGAAGGTGACCGGAAGGTCGAGCAGCACCACGTAGCTTCCGGTGAGCGCGAAGTCGTGCATCATCGGGCCGCCGGGTACCGGGATGTCGGTGGTGCGGCTGGCCGTGCCGTCGGCGCCGATAATCAGGTGCTGGATGTGGTCCCAGGCCCAGAAGTAGGCGATGGCGTGCAGCTCACCCGTCGCGTGGTCGAGCTTGGTGTGGGCGGCGAACCCGCCGGGCAGCGTGCCGGCAAAGTCGCACGGGCCGAGCGTGTCCAGCTCGCCGGACAGCTCATAGGGCAGCGGGCCTGCCTCGACGGTGGCCAGGTAGCGGCCGGCGTGGGCGATGATGTGGGTGTTGGCGGCGAAGTCCATGTCGTTGTGGACCGGCCCGGCCGGCCATTTATCGCCCAAGGCCTCGGCCAGCTGGCGGGAGCGGACCCAGCGGTTGCGGTACCACTCGGCCTTGCCATCACGTAGCCGCACCCCGTGCACCATGCCCGGGCCCAGGAACCAGTGTCCCTCCCAGAAGCGGTAACCGGGATCCTCCAGGCCCAGCGGGTTGGGGCCGTTGCGCAGGTAGCGCCCGGACAGCCCGGCCGGCACGCTGCCGGTCACCGGCAGGTCGAAAACGGTGAGCTCCTCCTCAACAGGGGTGAACGGGCCGTGCAGGAAGCGGTTCTGATCAGGCATTACTAGCTCCCTTCCGGGGTTGGCGGGCGCCAGCTGGCATCCGTCCGGGCCGGGTCTTCCCCGGGATCTGCCCTGCTGCGATCATGACCCAGCCAGCAGACCCGGGAATCTGTCAAATGACTCGGCCTGGCCCGCCGGCCCGTCGATGACCCGCAGTCAGATGACCGGTGCGCCCGCGCGGTCGGCGGATGCCCGACGGTGCCCGGGCTGACTGGGCTGGCTGAGACGTGGTACGTGGCCAGGCCCGTGCCAGGGGCGTATCGTGCCAAGGAGAGATCTGTCTATGTTCTGGGCTGACCTCGCTGGACAGCTTGGGCGAACCGGTGGGCGGGCGTGGCCGAGGTTCTGGTGGGGCGCGGCGGCGAACTCGCGCTGATCGGCGCGTTTATCGAGCGGGCCTGCACTGGCGGGGACACGCTGCTGCTCCTCGGGGAGCCGGGCGCCGGCAAGACGGCCCTGCTGGACGCCGCCGTCGGCGCAGCATCGGATGCTGGCACCTTGGTGCTGCGGGCCGCCGGGGTGGAGTTCGAGGCCGACCTGGCCTTTTCCGGGCTGCACCAGGTCCTGCTTCCCCTGCTCGATGAGTTCGGGCAGCTCAGTGCCGCGCACCGCGACGCGCTGAACGTCGCCTTGGGTTACGGCGAGGGGCCGCCGCCGGATCGGCTGCTGGTGTCCACCGCGACACTGACGGTGCTGCGGCAGGCGGCCGCCGCCAGCCCGGTGCTAGTGATCGTCGATGATCTGCCGTGGCTGGACCGGGCCAGCGCCGGAGTGCTCGGGTTCGTGGCACGCCGGCTGGCCGGCAGCCGCGTCGGCTTCCTGGCTGCGTCACGGCCGGAACCGGAGAGCTTCTTCGAACGCGCCGGGCTGGCACAGCATGAGCTGGGGCCGCTGGATGATCAGGCGGCGAGCGGCCTGCTGAGTTCCCGTTTCCCGGAGCTGGCGCCGCGAGTAATCCAGCGGGTTCTGGCCGAAGCCCACGGGAATCCGCTCGCCCTTCTGGAGCTCCCGGCGGCGCTCAGCGGCGCGCAGCGCGCCGCGGCCGAGGCGCTGCCTGCGGTCCTGCCGCTGAGCCGGCGCCTGCAGGGCCTGTTCGCTTCCCGGGCCTCAGCTTTGCCCGCATCGGGCCGCTGGCTGCTCCTGCTCGCAGTGCTGGACGGCAGCGGAGACCTTCGCGTCCTGCAGGCCGCGGCCGGGCAACAGCAGATCGAAGACCTCGCTCCCGCCGAGCAGGCAGGGCTGGTGCGCGTCGATGATCGAACCGGCCGACTGGTCTTCCGCCACCCGCTGACCCGGTCCGCGATCATCGAGCTGTCCACCAGCGGCGACCGCCGCCGGGCCCACCGGGCGCTGGCTGCCCAGCTGGCGGATCAGCCCGAACGCCGCGCCTGGCACCTCGGTGAAGCGGCCGTCGAGCCTGACGAGCAGGTCGCGGGCCTGCTCGAAGAGACGGCGGAAAGGCTCATGCGGCGCGCCGATGCGGTCGGTGCCGCGTCCGCGCTGCTGCGCGCGGCCGAGCTGAGCCCGGCGCGCGCGGACCGGAGCCGCCGACTCGCCCAGGCCTCCGCCGTAGGCGCGGTCTTCAGCTTGGAGACCGACACGGTCTCCCCGCTGCTCAGTAGCGTGGGCGAAGCCAGCCCGGAGCCCGCCACGTACCTGCTCACCGCGGTCGCGGCCGCCTTCGTGCTCCTCAACGGGGACGGCGACGTCATCACCGCGCACCGCCTGCTAACCCAGGCCATCGAGGATCAGGCCAGGCCCTACCGGATCAGCGACACCGGGCTTTTCGAGGCGGTTTCTGGCCTCTTCCTGATGTGCCGCCTGGGCGGACGGCCGGAATTGTGGATGTCCTTTCACGCCGCTATGAGCGGGTTCGCGCCGAATGTGCCCAAGGACCTGTATCTGCTCGGTCAGACCTGCGCCGACCCGGTCCGTACCGCGGCCGGCGTTCTACCCCTGGTAGACGCCGCCATCGCCGGCCTGCGCAGCGAGACGGACCATCTTCGCATCCTGATGATCAGCTCAACCGGCCACTTCACCGACCGGCAGCCAGGTTGCCGGGAAGCGCTGTGGCGAGTGGTCCGCGAAGGCCGGCGGGGCAGCGGTGCCGCTCCGCTGATCACGGCCCTGGATCATCTCGGTCTCGACGCCTGGTTGGCGGGCCAGTGGGACCAGGCGCAGGAACTGGCGGACGAAGGCCTCGAGCTAAGCCTGGCTCACGGCTATCCGCTGCTGACCTGGTCCTTCCGCTACCGCCAGGCACTGATCGCCGCGGCACGCGGCGCTTACGACGGGGCGCATACGCTGACGGACGAGATGCTGCGCTGGGCCGCGCCAAGACGAATCGGGCTGGCCGGCCTGGCGGCTCATCATGTCAGGTCGGTAGCGGCGCTAGCGCGGGGTGATTTCGAGGATGCCTACCAGCACGCCACGGCGATTAGCCCAGCGGGCGTCCTCACCTCCTACGTCCCGCTCGCCCTGTGGGTGCTCCCGGACCTGGTCGAGGCCGCCGTCCGCACCGGCCGCCGCACCGAGGCAGCCGCCCATGTCACCGCCATGTGCGAGGCTCACATCGCCGCGATCTCGCCCCGGCTGGCCCTGCTGGCCGCAGGGTCGCAGGCGATCGTCGCGCCCGACAGCAGCGCTCTCGGGCTGTTCGAGGAAGCGCTCGCGATCCCCGGCGTTGACCACTTTCCGTTCGACCTGGCCCGGATGCAGCTCCTTTACGGCGAACGGCTGCGACGCGCCCGGGCCATGAAAGAATCGCGGCCGCATCTGGCTGCTGCCCTCGAGATCTTCGAACGCCTCGGCGCCAGCCCATGGGCCAGCCGGGCGGCCGGCGAGCTAAGCGCAACCGGGCAAACCCAACCCCGCGCCGATCAGCCAGCATCCGACTCGCTCACGCCGCAGGAACGCCAGATCGCGCTGCTGGCCGCCGCCGGCCTGACCAACAAGGAGATCGGCCAACGGCTTTCCATGTCACATCGGACGGTCGGAGCCCACCTGTACCAGATCTTTCCCAAACTTGGCATAACCACCCGGGCCGCGCTGCGCGACGCGCTCGCCTCCCAGCCCTCCGAGCGCCACGGAGAGGATCGCAGCTAATCGTTAGCTCAAAGAACCACCGGCACGTCCCAGGGCCTCCGAGGAGCGACGCGGCAGTGGCTGCAGATCGGCGCGACGTTACAGAACATCCGTTCTTGCACGCCTTGGACAACCATCTAGTGGCCCGCTGGGACGTCCAGAACGGCGGATAGCGCGCGCCGCGTGTTGGCCTAGCGGCGACCGTCCGTGACGGCGGCCGCGGGAAGTCGCCAGCGCCGATTGCGAACAAGGACCCTTTCGCCGACGGGTTGAAGGGCCCTGGTCACCGCTTCTGGGTCGGCAAGGCCAGCCGCGACTTCGCCCGGGCAATGGGCAGCGGGACCGAGATCATCGAAGGGCGCCGCGTCCGGTCAGACCAGGCGTTCTCGCCAATACCGGGCGGCGGCAATAGCTTTCCTCTGCGCCCCCGACGCGGTCTTGCGGCCTGCGCCGTGGCCGGACAGCGCTTCATCGGATGACGGACGCAGGGAACGCTGGAATTTAACGCTGCGTGCGGATCTGGTGCGAGGCGCTGCGCGATATGCGCGCGTTGCCAGGATCGATAGCTATGACGCCGCCTGTCCGGCGGGTTGTCCCAACCAACCTGTCGCCGTCACCTTGTCGGCCTAAGGGTCGGCCGTCTCGGCCACGCGTCCGACGAGTTGTGCGGCCAGGAGTGTCCTCCCACGCCGAGATCGGGTTGCCGATCCAGCGGCTGTGCGCCGGGACGGACTCGCCCCGCATCACCAGCGATTGCGGTCCGATCGTGGTGCCCTCGGCCACCAGCGATCCGGGGAGCGCGATCGTGTGCGGGCCGAGGGTGGCACCTGCGGCGATCCGAACCCGGCCGAGCCGCATGATCCGGTCATGAAACAGGTGAGTCTGCACGACCACGCCACGGCCGACCGTCGCGTCATGCCCGATCTCGATCAAGTCTGGCTCTGGCAGCCAGTAAGTTTCGATCCAGGCGCCGCGGCCGATCCGCGCCCCGAGACTGCGCAGCCAGACGTTGAGCAGCGGGGTGCCGATCGCCGACCCGGCCAGCCACGGCACGGCCAGGTCCTCGACGAAGGTGTCAGCCAGTTCGTTGCGCCAGACGAACGAGCTCCACAGCGGGTGCTCGGCCGCTCGGCATCGCCCGACCAGTATCCATTTGGCGGTCGTCGTGATCGCGCAGGCCAGCATGCCGGCCGCGAGAAGCACCAGCCCGGAGGCGGCGGCCGTCAGCGCCAGCCCGAACCGGGCGAGCATGCCGACCAGCACGCCGAGAACCAGCACGCCGAGCGCGCCGGACAGGATCACCGGGATCAGGCGGCACATTTCGATGCAGGCCCGGGCCAGGATCAGTCGGCGCGGCGGGTCGAAGGTGCGCGCCGGGTCGGCGGCGTCGGCCTTGCGCTGCAGCAGCATCGGCGGCTGGCCGAGCCAGGACGACCCGGCCTTAGCGCTGGCCGGCGCCGCGGACAGTACGCCGATCAGGCCGCCGTCCGGCACTTCGCGGCCCGGACCGACCATTCCGGAGTTGCCGATGAACGCCCGTTCGCCGGCCCGTGCGTAGCCGAGCCGCAGCCAGCCGCCGCGCAGCTCGTACGCCGCGAGCTGGGCATCGTCGGCTAGGAAGCTGCCGTCGGCCAGCCGGATCAGGTGTGGCAGGGCACGTACGGTTGAGGCCTCCACCCGCCGTCCCACCTGGGCGCCGAGCAACCGCAGCCACAGTGGGGTGATCAGGCTCGCGTAGATCGGGAACAGCGCCGTGCGGGCCATGTCGGTCAGGCGCTCGGCGAACCACGCCGCCCATCCGGCCCGGCCGTCGGCCCGGTAGAGCCCGGGGCGTAGCAGGTGGGCCAGCAGCCTGACGAGCGTAGCCGTGATGAGGCCGTAGGTGAGCAGGCCGAGCGTCACGGTGATGGGTGAGCTGGCCAGGGCTAGTAGCGCGGCCTCGCGCGCGCTGACCGTGTTGCGGAGGAGCAGGCCTATGATCAGCAGGCTTGGCGCCGCTGCGAGCAGCGGCAGCACGGAGAGGAACAGCACGGTCGCGGTGTAGGCGGTGCGCCACCGGCGGGAGCGGAAGGCGCACGGTGGTGGCCATGTGTCGCCGGCCTGGCCACTCTGGCGGGCTGGCGAGCCGGCCCAGCGCTGGGCTGCGGGGACGTAGCCGTTTACGCAGGAGCCGGGTTCGACCTCAGCGTTGTCGCCGATCACGGTGCCGGGCATCAGCGTCGTCCTAGTTCCCACCCGGACGCCGGAGCCGATGCTAACCGTGCCGACGTGCAGAACGTCCCCGTCCAGCCAGACGCCGGACAGGTCCACTTCTGTCTCGACCGCGCAGCCGTCTCCGAACATGGCCATGCCGGTCACCGGTGGATCGGTGTGCAGGTCGACGTCCTGGCCGACCCGGCAGCCCAGCAGCCGCGCGTAACGGGCGGCCCAGTGTGTGCCAGAGATACTGCCCATACCGAAACTCGCGGCGATCGCCGCGCCCGCCCACAGCCGCAGGTGGACCAGGCCGCCGCGCCGGTACTCGCCGGGTTTGATCCGCCAGCGCAGCACCCGGACTCCGATCGCGGTGAGCACGACCCGGCCGGGGGTGCTCATCAGTATCAGCCAGGCCGCCANNACGACACCCAAGACGATCAGGGACCGAATGCCGGTCAGCGTCGCGGTGAGCAGCAGCACCAGCATCCGGGCCAGGCCGGACCCGTGCGGTGCCGGGCGGACTAGCCGTCGGCTGTGCCGCGGGCTGGTGAGCTCGTCGAGCCGGCCGGCCAGCTGACTCAGCACCGGATGCTGGTAGATGTCTGCGACTGAAACCCCTGGCTGGGTATGGCGCAAGGTGGTGACCAGCTGGGCGGCCGCTAGGCTCGTGCCGCCGAGGGCGAAGAAGTCCGCGTGTTCGTCGTCTACGGCTACGCCGAGCAGCTCTTCCCAGCGGGTGGCGAGCATTCTCGCCGTGTCCGTCATGTCCACGGACCGGCCGACTGGTCGGCCTGGGTCGGCGGAATCCGGCGGTGGCCAGGGCAGGGCGGTCCGGTCGACCTTGCCGGAGGTGCAGATGGGCAGGCTGTCCAGGACGATGATCGCCGGGACCAGCGCGGTCGGCAGCTGGCGGGCAAGTGTCTGGTGGGCGCGCGCCGGTTCGATGGTCGCCCCCTGTTCCGGGACGACGTACCCGGCTAGCAGCTGAGCGCCGCCGCCGATCGTCTTTATGGCAGCCGCGGCGGCGCGCACCCCCGGCAATGCCCGCAGCGCCGCTTCGACCTCCCCGAGTTCGATCCGTCGGCCGCCCAGCTTGACCTGGTCATCAGCGCGGCCGACGAACAGCAGGCCGGCCGGGTCAGCGCGGACGAGATCGCCGCTGCGGTAGCCGCGCTCCCAGCCCAGGCTCGGCACCGGAGCATACTTCTGGCGGTCCGTAGCGGGGTCCAGGTAGCGACCGAGCCCGACACCGCCGATCACAAGCTCCCCGGTCTCGCCCCAGGCCACCAAGTGTCCGCCAGGGTCGAGTACGGCCAGCTGCCAGCCGTCCAGTGGCAGGCCGATGCGGACCGGGCCGTGGGCCGACAGCGGCGCCGCGCAGGCGACCACGGTCGCCTCGGTCGGGCCGTAGGTGTTCCAGACCTCACGGGTGCCGTCACACAGCCAGGCCGCCAGTTCGGCCGGGCACGCCTCGCCGCCCAGGATCAGCAGCCGGACGTGCGCGAGGGTCTCCCGCGGCCACAGCGCGGCCAGGGTAGGCACGGTCGAGACCACTGTCACCCGCCGCCTGGCCAGCCAGCTGCCGAGGTCGGCTCCGGCACGGACCAGCGCACGCGGCGCCGGCATCAGGCAGCCGCCGTGCCGCCATGCCAGCCACATCTCCTCACACGAGGCGTCGAAGGCCACCGACAGGCCGGCCAGGACCCGGTCGCCGGGACCCAGCGGCGGCTTGCGCACAAAGAGCGCCGCCTCGGCGTCCACGAATGCGGCGGCCGAGCGGTGGCTGATCGCCACGCCTTTCGGCTTCCCGGTCGAGCCCGAGGTGAAGATGATCCAGGCGTCGTCATCCGGGTGCGGTCGGCGCCTGACGCCGCCCGGGACCACCCCGGGGCACGTGGTCAGGGCCAGCCCGGCGCCGAGGATCGCGCAGACCCGGGCCTCGGACCAGACCAGCCGGGCGCGCTCATCCGGGTCGTCCATGTCAACCGGGACGTAGGCGGCGCCGGCGGCCAAGACACCGAGGATCGCCACATACAAATCGGCCGTGCCGGACGGCACTCGGACACCGACATGGTCGCCCGCGCCGATACCGGCCCTGCGCAACCGGGCCGCCAGCGTGCCCACCTCGGCCGCCAGCGCCCGGTAACTGAAGGCAGCGCGCCCATCATCCAGCGCCGGGGCATCTGGGCAGCCCGCCATGGTGCGCTCGAAAACATCGACCAACGTCCGCTCCGGTGCCGCCGCGGCAGCCCGGAAAACCGCCAATTCGGAAGCTGCGAGCTCCGGCAGAAGCCTGCCCCGTCGGAGGTCGGCCAACTCGCCCAAATAATCAGTCGTATACATTTGACATCCCCCGGAATGCTTACCGAGGCTCCCCGAAGGTCACCTTTGCCCATGCCATGACGTGCGGCTGATACGCGACGACGCGTATCAAAGCGAGCGGCTTAAGGCATAGCTGGGACCTGCCGTACTCCGCGAAAAGTGGCTGCCATGCAGGCAAGTACCAAAAAAGAATGTCCCCCTCGCGAAGATTGCGCACAATATTCCCTGGCTCGGGGCATTACCAGCCTTTCGTCATGGATTTCTGGCAGTTAGCCAACTGTACGGGCCGCTGGCGCCTTGTTCTGAATATGATACGCGTGGCCGCTAAGCTTCGTTTACGGGTAATTGTCGAAGCGGTCAACGGCATCCGAATTTGGAGGATCTGGCCCGTATTTCGTGATGACAACTGACCCGGTATGGGGCGGTTCGGCTGGCCTCGCTCCAGGCCGCGTGCCGGATGCGGTTCCGCCGCGGCCAGCCCCGCGCCTGGCAGACGGCCGAACTCACCCTGCAGCCCCGCTCCGCCTACGTCCTGTCCGGTCCGGCGCGGACACAATGGCAGCACCACATCCCACCGGTTCCGGAGGAGCGGTGGTCGATGACATTCCGGACCCTGCAGCACGCCCCGGCCGGCCCCGGTGAGCGGGCAGATGCGGCTCACCGTGCGCGTCCACCCGAGGGCACGCTCCGAGCGCCTGGGCGGGACGGCTCGACAAGGCTGCGGGGTCCGCGAGCCGCCTGACGGCGGGCGGGCCGACGCAGCGGTGATCCGTGCCGTAGCGCGATAGTCGCCAGCCACTCATAGCTGACCACGCCCGCCTTTTGGGTCAGCCGGACGGCCTGGGTCATCGCGCCGGCAGTGGGTACGGCCCTGCTGGCCTGCGACCACCGCCGGAGGGGCCCTGAGCGCCCGTGTCCGTGCCCGTTAGACACTCCCTGACCTGGGCACATATCGAGCGCGCGCAGAACAAGCCATTCCGGTGCGGCACCAAGACCGGCCTCCGACTTTCCCTCAACCTCTACCGGTGTCTTGGGACATCACGGTGGAGCGGGCGGCAGATTCAAGTTCGCAGCTCCAGCCTTAAGGCTGCTGGCATTTTGGGTAGAACGACGGGTAGTCCCACCAGCCCCTCACGTCAGCATAAATATGTTCGAGGATTGTAATTTAGCTGGGGAAATATCGCATGTATAGGCTCGCCGCCCGAGAGAAAGGCCTGGATCGAGGTCTACGGGAACACCAAATCGAAAATTATCTATGAACTGGAGCGGGCGACGGGAATCGAACCCGCATGACCAGCTTGGAAGGCTGGAGCTCTACCATTGAGCTACGCCCGCGGCGCCGCCCCGGAAGCGGGCGGCTGTTCACTCCAGAGCGTACCGTCTCCCGGTCCGCGACGTCCGCCCAGACACCATCGGCACCCCGCCGGGCCGGGGACAAGCTCGATACGGCACTGCTGGTCCGGCGGCGCCACACCCGGGATGGCATAGTGAACCACGAAGCCGACCGGGAGGAGACGAGCAGCTAATGCCCGAACAAGCGCAGATAGGCGTCACCGGACTGGGCGTGATGGGCCGCAACGTGGCGCGCAACTTCGCCCGCAATGGGTATACCGTCGCCCTGCACAACCGCACGGCCTCCCGCGTCACCGCGACCGTGGACCAGTTCGGCCACGAGGGCACCTTCGTCGCGGCGCCGAACCCCGCAGACTTCGTACAAGCCCTCGAGCGCCCAAGACGCCTGCTGATCATGGTCAACGCGGGCCAGGCCACCGACGCCGTGATCGACGAGTTCGCCCCGCTGCTAGAGCCGGGGGACATGCTCATCGACGGCGGCAACGCCCACTTCAAGGACACCCGCCGCCGCGAAGCCGCGCTCAAACAGCAAAACCTGCACTTCGTCGGCATGGGCGTCTCCGGCGGCGAGGAGGGCGCGCTGCTCGGCCCGTCCATCATGCCGGGCGGATCGGCTGAGTCCTACCAGGCCCTGGGCCCCATGCTCGAGAAGATCAGCGCCAAGGTCGACGGAACCCCGTGCTGCACGCACGTCGGCCCCGACGGCGCCGGCCACTTCGTCAAGATGGTCCACAACGGCATCGAGTACGCCGACATGCAGCTCATCGCCGAGGCCTACGACCTGCTCCGGCACGCCATCGGCCTGACCCCCGCCCAGGCCGCGGAGACGTTCAAGACCTGGAACACCGGCCGGCTGAACTCCTACCTGATCGAGATCACCGCCGAGGTCCTCGCCCACACAGATCAACAGAGCGACCAACCGTTCGTCGACATCGTGCTCGACCAGGCCGAGCAGAAGGGCACCGGCCGCTGGACCGTGCAGGACGCGCTCGACCTGGGCGTCCCGGTCAGCGGCATCGCCGAGGCGGTCTTCGCCCGGTCCCTGTCCGGCCACGCCGACCTGCGCCGCGCGGCCCGCGACCTGCCCGGACCAAAGCCCACCGCAACGCAGCACAAAGAGTTCGCCGACCAGGTCGAGCAGGCCCTGTACGCGTCCAAGCTGGTCTCCTACGCGCAGGGCTGGAACATGATGGACGTCGGCAGCCGCGAGTACGACTGGCACATCGACCTGGGTGAGATGGCCACCATCTGGCGCGGCGGCTGCATCATCCGGGCCAAGTTCCTGGACCGCATCCGCGCCGCCTACCAGGCCAACCCTGAGCTACCCACGCTGTTGGCCGACGAGGAGTTCGGCAAGGACCTGACCGGCGCCCAGGACGCCTGGCGAAACGTCGTGGCCACCGCCGCCCGCCTGGGCATTCCCGTCCCCGGCTTCTCGGCCGCCCTGGCCTACTACGACGCGCTGCGCGCCGAACGCCTGCCCGCCGCCCTCATCCAGGGTCTGCGCGACTACTTCGGCGCGCACACCTACCGCCGCACGGACCGTGACGGCGTCTTCCACACCCTGTGGGCGCAGGACGGCTCCGAAGAAGCCCGTTAAACCCTTTTTCGTGCCGAACGGCCCCTAATGGCAGCGGCTCGGACTCGCAACCACAGCACCCCGCACCACCGCCCGGGCCGCCCAGCCGCTATCGGAACAGGCAGAACGGGTGGCCCGCCGGGTCCAGGCAGACGCTCACGTCGTCCTGGGGCTGGAAGTCGGCCAGCGTCGCGCCCTGAGCGACCGCATGGGCCACCGCGGCCGGCAGGTCGTCGACCTTGATCTCCAGGTGCATCATCATCTGCTGGTCGCCCGGTCCGGCCGGCCAGACCGGCCGGACGTAGCGCGACTCGGTCTGGAAGTTGAGGGTCGGCCCGCCGTCGGCGGGCCGGATCACCACCCAGCCGGGCTCCTCGGTCCGCGTCGTCCAGCCCAGCAGCCGCCGGTAGAAGTCCGCGAGCGCGTTCGCGTCGGGCGCGTCGATGTTGGTCCCGGTAACCGTCAGTCGGGGCGGTGGCATGTCACAGGTGTACCAGGGGAGCGAGTCGCTACTATGCCAGACTGATCATGATGACGACCCCGCACTCCCGGCACCTGGTCCGGTGGGCCGACGAAGCCCGTTTCCTCGGCCCGCCCGAATGGGCCCCCGAGGCCTCCGGTGCTCGTCGCTGGACAGCTGTTGACGACCAGACCCACGCGGTGCACACCGGGTTCGGGATCTGCGAGCTCGAGCCGGGCGGGAGCGTGCCCGGGCACGTGCACTCCTTCGAGCAGTCCTTCTTCGTTCTGCAGGGCGAGCCCGTGCTCACCACGGCCGAGGGCTCGTTCCTGTTCGGCCCGGACGACTACGGGTTGGTCCCGGTCGGCATGCCGCACGCCTGGCGCAACGAAGGCGGCGTGACCGCGCGGTGGGCCGACATGCTGGCGCCGCAGCCACGCCAGCACTACCACGGCGACACGATCCGGGTGGACCTGGGGCACGAGGCCCGGGCCGTTCGGCCGAATCTGAAGGATCCGCGGACGCGGTCGTTCGGCCATATCGCGGCGGCCAGCATGAGCGGCCCGTCGCCGGATGAGGTCAGCATGCGGACCGCGCGCCTGGTGTACAGCGGGATCACGGTCAAGATGATGGTCGACACCGACCTCGGGGCCCAGCTGCAGACGATGTTCATGGTGCAGTACGAGGCGGACGGGAAGGCCGGCCCGCATGATCATCCGTTCGAGGAGACGTACCTGATCCTGGCCGGCGCGACCGACGCGACGTTCGACGGGCAGGCCTACCGGCTGGAGCGCGGCGACATCGCCTGGGCCGGCGCCGGGTGCGTGCACTCGTTCCGGAACGCCGGCCGCGAGCCGGTGCGCTGGCTCGAGACGCAGGCGCCGCAGCCGCCAGCCCGGTATTCCTACCGGTTCGCAGGCGACTGGGACTACCTGCGCGAAACCGCGGCAAAGGCGACCGCGCAGCAGACACAGCCCAAGGAGACATAGCAGCCATGAGCCGCTACCTGATCGTCGGCGGCACCTCGGGCCTCGGCTTGGAAATCGCCAGGTACTACGCCGACGCCGGGCACCGAGTCACGCTGACCAGCCGCGATGCCGACCGGGCGGCGGCCGCGGCCAAGGACGTGGGCGGCGACACAAGCGGCCTGGCCCTCGACCTGGCCGCGCCGAAGGACATCGATGCCGCCCTGGCCGGGATCGAGTCCGTGGACGGCCTGGTCCTGGCCGCGATCGAACGCGACGTCAACACGGTGGCCGACTACGACATCGACCGGGCGCTGCGGCTGGTCACGCTCAAGCTGGTCGGGTACACCGAGGTGGTGCACGCGCTGCGGTCCCGGATCGCCCCCGACGGCGCGATCGTGCTCTTCGGCGGGCTGGCCAGGGACCGGCCTTACCCGGGGTCGACCACGGTGTCCACCGTGAACGGCGGGATCGCCGCGCTGGTGCACACGCTAGTCGTGGAGCTCGCGCCGATCAGGGTCAACGCGATCCACCCCGGCATCGTCGGCGACAGCCCGTACTGGCGCGACCGCGACCTGAGCCACGTCATCGCCCGAACCCCCTGCGGAAAGCTCGCCACGATGGCCGACATCGTGGACGCGACGGCGTTCCTGCTCGGCAACCGGGCGGTCAACGGCGTCAGCCTCAACGTCGACGGCGGCTCGCTGCTCGGCTGAGGCTTCGGCTGAGGCCTCAGCCGCCTGGTTCGGTCCTGACCTCGTGGCCGAGTTCCTGCCGAAGCTGGTCCTCGGTCAGCGCCCAGCCGGAGCCGAACGCCGTGGTCATCGCGGCACGCAGTTCGTCGGCCGCGTCGGCCACCTGGCCGACGAGGTGACGCACCTCGCTCAGCGTCCGGGCCGTGACGGTCAGGTCGTGCGAGCGCCGGTCGTCGTGCAGCGTGACCATCACGCTGCCCGGCCGGGTGGCCCAGGTGTCGTGGATCACCCGGTTGCGCTCCTGGTTGGCCTGGCGGCAGGCCCGGAGCGCGGTCAGCAGGGCCTCCTTGGCCGGCCCGGTGATGCCGGTGTGATACTGGGTGAGCCGCTCGCAGTCCTCGAGCAGCGCCGCCGCCGTCAGCCGGCCGTCGACGACGGCCGCGTACTTGCTGCCGACCAGCGCGCTGAACGCCGTCCGCAGCGTGCGTTCCAGGTAGGCCGCCTCGAGGACCACGCCGCCCAGCGCGTACCGCAGCTCGTCCATATCCACGGTAAAGAGCATGGCGCAGCCGGGGCCACGATTGAAGACCGCAGCTGAGAGGATCACGATGACCGGCCAGCCCGAAGAGTTCGACCCGCAGCTGACCCCCCGGGCCGCAGCGGGCCTGCGGTCCCTGGGGCACCCGAACTCGCTCGCCCGGGCCTACGACTTCTGGGACGACCGGTACGAGTGGCGTCGCCTGTTCTCCGAGGTCCTGGGGACCTTCTTCCTCGTTCTGGTGGCCGTGGGCGGAGGCATGGTCAACGCCCGGTTCGGCGGCCAGGCCGTGCCGTACAGCGCGCGGGTCGTCGCGCCGGCCCTGATGGTGATGGCCATCATCTTGTTCATGGGCGCCGTGTCGGGCGCGCACCTCAACCCCGCGGTCAGCATCGCCTTCGCGCTGCGCCGTGACTTCCCGTGGAAACGGGTCCCCATGTACCTCGTGGCCCAGTTCGCGGGCGCCGTCCTGGCCACCTTGCTGCTGTGGGCCCTGCTCGGCAAGCAGGGCAGCGCGGGCCTGACCCTGCCCGGTCACGGCATCTCCACCGGCACCGCGCTGGTCTGGGAGATCGTCCTGACCACCGGCCTGGTCAGCGTGATCCAGGGGACCGCCTCCGGTGCGCAGCAGATCGGGGCGCTGGCCGCGATCGCCGTCGGCAGCTACATCGCCCTGGCCGGGCTGTGGGGTTCCCCGGTCAGCGGCGCCTCGATGAACCCGGCCCGGTCCCTCGGCCCCGCCCTGGTGCTGGGCGACTGGACGTCATGGTGGGCCTACCTGGTCGGGCCGATCGCGGGCGGGGCCATCGCGGCTGGCATCTCCTACGTGCTCCGCGGCCAGGGCGGCGGCGCCAGCGGCACCCAGGCCGCGACCGGCACGCTGGGCCTTCGCTGGCAGCCCGGGCGCCTCGGCCGCCAGGACCACGACTGAGGCTGGGCGGCCGACCAGCTACACTCACCTCACAACGGGCTGTAGCGCAGCTTGGCTAGCGCGCCGCGTTTGGG
>PLIQ01000401.1 GCA_003140115.1 Actinomycetota bacterium
CTCCCCCGCCACCCCCGGCGGCACCGGACCCAAACTCTCGTCCAGCACGAACACCCGCGTATTCCAGATCGGCCGGCCGATCAGCGGAACCTGATCCGCCCCCTCACCCGCACTCCACGACGTGACGTACACCGTCGTCTCGGTCGGCCCGTAGATATTCAGGACCCGCGCCCCCGGCCACGTCCCCCGGATCGCCGACAACACCCGCGCCGTCAGCGGTTCCCCCGCCAGGACGACGGCACGCGCCCGGACGCTGATCTCCGACGCGCTCATCACCTGCGAGATCGCCGACGGCACCCCGCTGATCAGCCGCCCGGACCCCGGATCACCCAGCCCCTCCGCCAGCGCGAGCACACTGCTCACGACCTCCGCGCACCCCCCGCAGACCAGCGGCGCGAACATCTCAAACACCGACACATCGAAACTGAGCGACGTCGAGGCCAGCACCCGGGCCAGCTCCGCGGCGGGAAACTCAGCCCGCGCCCAGCTCAGCAGCCCGACGACGCTGCGATGCTCGATCACCACGCCCTTAGGGCGCCCGGTCGACCCGGAGGTGTAGATCACGTACGCGGGGCTGGACGGCTCCAGTTGTCCGGGCCGCTCAGCGACGGCCAGATCATCACCAGCCAGCGGGGAGACGGCTGTCACGACGGCCGGGTCGTCGAGTGCGACCTGGGGTGTCCCGCCCGGCAGGTCCCGTCCGGCCGCCACCGTGGTCAGCACCGCGACGGGGCGGGCATCAGCGAGCATGAAAGCGATACGGTCAGCCGGATAAGCCGGGTCGACCGGGACGTACGCCGCGCCGGCCTTCAGCACGGCCAGGACCGCGACGATCATGTCCGCCGACCGGGGCATCGCGACCGCGACCAGCCGCTCCGGGCCCGCACCCAGAGCGATCAGGTGCCGGGCCAGGCGGTTGGCGCGCCGGTTGAGCTCGGCGTAGGACACCCGGGTGCCCTCGAAGACCACCGCGGGGGCGTCCGGGGTCCGGGCGACCTGCGCCTCGAACAGCTCCGGCACGGTGGCGCCGGGGATGTCCCGCGCGGTGTCGTTCCAGTCGTGCAGGAGCGTGCGCCGTTCGGCGGTGGTGAGGATGCCCAGGGTGCTGAGGGGGCGGCCGGGGGCGGCAGCGGCCTGACGCAGGAGCCGGGTCAGCCGGTTGGCGAGGGCCTGGATGGTGGCGTGGTCGAACAGGTCCGCGGCGTACTCGAAGGACGCGCTGATCCCGGCCGGGCCGCCGCGGGCGTCGCGGTCCTGGCGGAAGGCCAGGGTCACGTCGAATTTGGCGGCCCCGGCCGGGACCGGCTCGGAACGGACCCGCAACCCGGGGAGCTGCCAGTCGACCGCGCCGACGTCCTCATCGGCCAGCATGACCTGGAACAGCGGATGCCGGCTGGGCGACCGGGCCGGGTTCAGCACCTCGACCAGCCGCTCGAACGGGACGTCCTGGCGGGCCTGGGCGGCCAGCACCGTCTCCCGGACCCGCCCCACCAGCTCACCGAACCCCGGGTCGCCGGCCACATCAGCCCGCAGCACCAGCGTGTTCACGAAGAACCCGACCAGGTCATCCAGCGCCTCATCGGTCCGCCCGGCCGCCGGCGTGCCCACCGGGATATCCGTCCCGGCCCCCAGCCGGGACAGCAGGGCGGCCAGCCCGGCCAGCACCACCATGAACACGGTGGCCTGATGCTCGCGGGCCAGCGCGGCCAGATCCGCGTGCAGCCCTGCGCCCGCCAGCCGCCAGCGCACCTCCCCGCCCCGCTGCGACGCCTCGGCCGGCCGCCGCCGGTCGGCCGGCAGGACCAGCTCCTCCGGCAGCCCCGCCAGCTGCTGCCGCCAGTACCCGACCTGCCCGGCCAGGACCCCGCCGTCCGCCGCGTCCTGCCCGAGGTCGCCGACGCTGCCGAGCAGATTCCGCTGCCACAACGTGTAATCCGCGTACTGCATTGGCAGCGGCGACCAGCTTGGTGCCCGCCCGTCTCGCCGCGCCGCGTACGCCGCCGCCAGGTCCGCCATCAGCACCTGCACCGACCAGCCGTCACCGGCAATGTGATGCAGCAGCAGCACCAGCACGTGCTCCCGCTCCGCCAGCGTGAACAGCCAGGCCCGCAGCGGCAGTTCCGCAGCCAGGTCAAACTCATACCGCACGGCCTGCGCCAGCAGCCCGGGCAGATCGTCCCGCCCCGCCGCCGTCACCGTCACCGGAACCACTGCCTGCCCCGCCGGGATCACCTGCTGGTAGGGCTGCCCGTCCGCGACCCCGAACACCGTCCGCAGCGACTCATGCCGGGCCGCCACGTCCCCTAGCGCCGCGACCAGCGCGTCCGGGTCGAGCCGGCCCCGCAGCCGCCACGCGAACGGCAGGTTATACGCCGTGCCGGGCCCGTGGAACTGCTCCAGGAACCACAACCGCTGCTGCGCGAACGACAACGGCAGCCGCTGCGGCCGCGGCATCCGGACCAGCGCCGGGCGAGCCGCCCCCGCCCCGTCCAGCACCACCGCCAGCCCCGC
>PLIQ01000189.1:0-887 GCA_003140115.1 Actinomycetota bacterium
CAGCACCTGCGCGTCTCGGACGCCGAGCGCCAGGCCGTGGCCGACCGCCTGGCCGAGCACTTCGCCGAGGGCCGGCTGGACCAGGCCGAGTTCGACGACCGGCTCGGGCGGGCCATGAGCGCCAAGACCAGGGCGGACCTGAGCGGCCTGTTCTCGGACCTGCCGGAAACTGGGGCTCCGGCAGTCCCGGGCCACCCGCTCCGCCGTCGCCGTCACCCGGTGCTGCTCTTGGTGCTGCTCGTCCTGTTCATCATGGCGACCGCGCACGCGGTGCTGTGGGCGACCGTGCCCTGGCTGTGGGTGGCGTTCCTGGGCGTGGCCCTGTTGTTCGTCACCGGCACCATCGGCCACCACCGCCCTCACCAGGACCGTGAGACCCTCTAAAGACATTTGACCGAACGACCGTGGTTCTACTCCTCCGCCCCGCGGGACGCCCCCGCGGGGCGCCACGCTGGCGGTGGCGGGATGGGTGAACACAACACTGCGGTGCTCGGCGGTGGCGGGATGGGTGAACACAGCACCGCGGTGCTCGGCGGTGGCGGGATGGCCGAACAGTCCAGCGCGGTGCTGGGCGCCGTCGAGATCGCGGTGCACAGCAGCGCCGTCGTCGGCGCCGGCGGGATGACCGAGCAGGACAGCGCGGTGATCGGCGCCACGGGGATGATCGAGCAGTCCAGCGCGGTGCTGGGCGCCGTCGAGATCGCGGTGCACAGCAGCGCCGTATCCGGCGGCGGCGGGATGGCCGAGCACAAGACCTCCGTGCTGGGCGGCGGCGGGATCTTCGTGCCGGACAGCGTGGTGCTGGGCGGCGGCGGAATGACGGGCCCAGGCTCCATACCCCTAATGCTGCGTCCTGCCCGGCCATCAGGCAAGACCTCGGCGGCATC
>PLIQ01000189.1:909-3742 GCA_003140115.1 Actinomycetota bacterium
ACCGGCTCCAGGCTCTCCCGGGCCCGGTGCGGTCGCAGCCCGTACCTGACCTCGAGCACCTCGTACAGCGAGCCGTCCAGCCGGCCCTCCAGCAGGCCGGGGAACCGCTCGGCCGGGAACAGCGAGCGCTCCAGTACGATCGGCCGGCCGTCGGCCAGCCTGATCCGCCGGATCTCGTACGCCTGGCCGGCCTCGCCGATCTGCAGGGCCGTTCCGGCGGCCGGCCCCGCCGGGCGCAGGGTGGCGGACAGCACCCGGGCCCCGGGCACCATCCCGTGCCGGCGCAGCTGCTCGGAGAACCCGGCCAGCGTGGTGAGGTCCTGCTCCAGCTTGGGCGCGGCCACGAAGGTCCCGCCGTGCCGCCCCGTGGCCGTGGTCACCAGGCCGCGCCGGGCCAGTTCGGCCAGCGCGTGCCGCAGGGTCATCCGGCTGACCCCGAACCAGGCGGCTAGGTCATGCTCGGTCGGCAGCCGGTCGCCCGGCACCAGCGCGCCAGTCGCGATCTGGCCCGCCAGCCAGTCCTCGATCTGCCCGTGCACGGTGGTACCGGACCCGCGCACGAGTTCCGGAGGCTGCCGGGAGCTAGTCCGCAGCGCCGGCCGGATCCGCCGCCGCCCNNTCCCCGGCTGCCCAGTCCCCGGCTGCGGAGCCACGTCCGGGCTAAGCAACCGCCCCGGAACCGCCCGCGGGCTGCCCGATCGGTTCGTCCTCGGACGGCACGGTCACCGGCGCGAACGTCTTGGTCCGGCCGACGATCAGGTAGTAGATGGCCCCGACGAGCGCGATGAACACCACCACCGTCCACAGGATCGGGACCCCGTCCAGGAAGTTCAGGTGGAGCAGCCCGCCTTCTTGGTTCGGCTTGGGATTGCTGGCCGCCCGTGGCCAGGCGAAGTTGACCAGCATCGCCCCGCCGTATAGCAGCGCCACGATGTTGACCAGCATGCCCCACCGGCCCAGCTTGAACGGCGCAGGCCTCCTGGGCCAGCCGCGGGCCCGCGCCCGCAGGATGACGAGGTTCCCCAGGAAGTAGCTCAGGTAGATCATGCCGGTGGCCGCGATGGCGACGATCGCGGCGCCCGAGAACTGGATGAAGGGGATCGCGGCGATCGCCATGACCACGATGCAGCTCCACACCGGGGTGTGCAGGCTGGGCGACACCCGGGACAGGAACTTGGACCCCGGCAGCTGGTTATCCCGCGACATGCCGAAGCACAGCCGGATCGTGGCGGCCATGATCGACAGGCAGCAGACGAAGATCGCCGCGGAGACCACGAACAGGTAGAGCGTGGCGAAGGCCGACGGGAAGTTGGCCGTGATGACCTGCGCCGGGTTCCAGCCGAGGCCCGACGTGGCGGTGTGCAGGTTCGGGATCGCCACCAGCACGCCCAGCAGGAACACCCCGCCGATGATGAACGCGCCGATCACCGAGTACAGCACCGCCTTGGGCGCCTGGCGGCGCGGATCCTTGGTCTCCTCGGACAGCGTGGAGGCGGTGTCGAAGCCGTAGATGACGAACAGGCTCATGAACATCGCGGCCAGGAACGAGGCCGGCTCGACCCGGAAGCCCGCGCTGTTGGTCACCACGTGGAAGCCCTGGTGGTTGTGGAACGCCAGCAGGATGATCGCGAACACGAACATGCCGAGGATCTCGAACACCACGCCGGTGTTGTTGATGATCGAGACCAGCCTGACCCCGTAGATGTTCAGCACGGTGACGACGACCAGCGTGATTGCCGCGATCACCAGCTCGGTGTTCAGCGCGGTCTGGCTGTTGCCCGCGCCCAGGCTGTGCCAGCCGAGCCCGTTCAGCGCCGGGATCAGCGCCAGCGGCAGGGTGGCCACCACCGCGGTCACGGTCAAGATCCCGGCGAACAGGTAGATCCAGCCGGTGAACCAGGAGTAGCTCCGGTTGGCCAGGTATTTGGTCCACTGGAACACCGAGCCCGCCACCGGGTAGTGGCTGGACACCTCGGCGAAGTTNNACCGGCCAGGTCCAGATGAACACTCCGCCGATGGTGGTCAGGCCCAGCGCGAACAGGGTGAAGATGCCGGTCGACGGCGAGATGTAGCTGAACGCGACCGCGAACGAGCTGAACAGCCCGAGCGAGCGCTTGAGTTCTTGGTTGTAGCCGAACCCGGCCAGGTCAGCGGAATCCCGCTCCTGCCCGCCGGAAACCTCGGTGCCAGTGCTCATCTAGGGGACCTCCCCTTTGCGACCGACGGACCGCCATTTGAGCGCTAAATGTACGGCCGCAACCCTTTACTGTCTAGACCCATTAACCGCACAAGCATTACCGTGGCCCCGTGACGCTCTCAGGGTCTAGACCAGAACTCGACGCCCTCCTGGATCAGACCGATCACCTGGCCGCCCGGCCACGGACCGTCCAGGAGCTACCCGGCGGGCTGACCAACCGCAACTACAAGGTGAGCACGCCGGACGGGACCTTCGTCGCGCGCATCACCTCGGACGGCACCGAGCTGCTGGCCATCGACCGGGACTGCGAGTACCAGAACTCGGTGACCGCGGCCGCCGCCGGGGTCGGGGCGCCGGTCATCGAATATCGTCCCCAGGACCACCTGCTGGTTCTGGGTTACATCGAGGGCCGCACGCTCGGCAGCACCGACGTCGCCGCCGAGCAGAACATCCCGCGCATCGCCCAGGCCTGCCGGCTGCTGCACGCGGGCGGGCGGTTCGTCAACGACTTCGACATGTTCGACATCCAGCGCGGCTACCTGGCCGTGGCCCGCTCTCATGGCTTCCGCATCCCGGCCGGCTACGACGACCTGCTCCCGCCGTTCACCGCGGCCGAGCAGGCGCTGGCCGCCCGGG
>PLIQ01000189.1:3821-5409 GCA_003140115.1 Actinomycetota bacterium
TACGACTTCTGGTCCTGGGCCATGGAACGCTTCGAAGGCGCCGCCGCCGGCTTCACCGCCGCCAGCTTCCCCCGCCTCCTAGAAGAAGTCCAGCACGATGACTGACCTTCCCGCTCGTGCCGAGGCGTCCGTCTCTCCCCCCCTACCCCCCCGTGCCCGCGTCGTCATCATCGGCGGGGGAGTGATCGGCGCCAGCGTCGCCTACCACCTCGCCCACCTAGGCTGGACCGACGTGCTGCTGCTCGAGCAGGGCCAGCTGTCCTGCGGCACCACCTGGCACGCGGCCGGCCTGGTCGGCCAGCTGCGCGCCTCGGAGAACGGCACCCGGCTGGTCCAGTACTCCACCGAGCTGTACGACCGGCTGGAGGCCGAGACCGGCCTGAGTGCCGGCTTCCGGCGGTGCGGCGGTGTCACCGTGGCCCGCACGGCGGACCGGATGACCTACCTGAAGCGGACCGCTGCCACCGCCGAGGCCTTCCAGCTTGAATGTGAGCTGATCAGCCCGAAACAGGCCCGCGAGCGCTACCCGGTCATGCGCGATGACGACCTCAAGGGAGCCATCTGGCTCCCCGGCGATGGCAAGGCCAACCCGACCGACCTGACCTTCGCGCTGGCCCGCGGCGCCCGCGACCAGGGCGTCACCATCTGCGAGCGAACCCGCGTTACCGCCATCCTGCGCGACCGCCACGCCGTCACCGGCGTCCGCACCGGCCAGGGCGACGTCGAGGCCGAATTCGTGGTCAACTGCGCCGGCCAGTGGGCCAAGGCGGTCGGCGCGATGGGCGGGGTGACCGTGCCGCTGCACTCGGCCGAGCACTTCTACGTGGTCACCGACGAGGTCGACGGGGTGCACCGGGACCTTCCCGTGCTGCGTGACCAGGACGGCTACATCTACGTGAAGGAAGAGGTCGGCGGCCTGCTGGTGGGCGGTTTCGAGCCGGTGGCCAAGCCGTGGGTGTCGCCCGACGCGCTGCCCTACCCGTTCGAGTTCCAGCTGCTCGAGGAGGACTGGGACCACTTCTCGATCCTGATGGAGAACGGGATCACCCGGATCCCAGCACTCGCCGAGACTGGCATCAAGAAGTTCTACAACGGCCCGGAGAGTTTCACCCCGGACGGCCAGTTCATCCTGGGCGAGGCGCCGGAGCTGCGGAACTTCTTCGTGGCCGCGGGCTTCAACTCCTTCGGCATCGCGTCCGCGGGCGGCGCGGGCCGGGCGCTGGCCGAGTGGATCACCGAGGGCGAGCCGGGCATGGACCTGTCCACGGTCGACATCCGGCGCTTCGCCGCCTTCAACGGCAACACCCAATGGCTCCACGACCGGGTCGGCGAGGTGCTGGGCCTGCATTACGCGATGCCGTGGCCGAACCGGGAGCTGGAGAGCGCCCGGCCGTTCCGTCGGTCCCCGGCCTATCACCTGCTCCAGCAGGCCAACGCCAGCTTCGGTGCCAAGATGGGCTGGGAGCGGGCCAACTTCTTCGCCCCGGCCGGCGAACGCCCGGTCATCGAGTACGCCTGGGGCCAGCAGAACTGGCAGCCCTGGTCGAACGCCGAGCAGCGCGCCACCCGCACCGCCGTCGCCCTGTTC
>PLIQ01000189.1:5447-5571 GCA_003140115.1 Actinomycetota bacterium
ACGAGTTCCTGCTGGTCAGCAGCTCCGCCAGCACCGAACGCGACCAGGACCACATCCGGGCCCGGATCCCCGCCGACGCGCACGCGTCGCTGGTCGACGTTACCTCCGCCTACGCCGTCTACGG
>PLIQ01000522.1 GCA_003140115.1 Actinomycetota bacterium
GGACCCCTCCAGCGAACGCAGCGCGTCCTCGATGCCCCGGTGGAACGTGGGATAGGCGTACGCCATGTTGCGCAGCGTAGCCAGCGGGACCTCGGCCCGGATGGCCACCTGCAGCGCCCCGAGCACCTCGCCACCCCACGGGCCGGCCGACGTGGCGCCGACCAGCACCGACCGGTCGGCGTCCTCGATGACCTTGATGAACCCGTCGTTGCCGGCCTTGTGGATCCACCCTCGCGCGGAGTAGGGCACCTGGGCCAGCCCGGTACGCACCCGCAGCCCGGCCTCCAGAGCCTGCGCCAACGTCAGGCCGACGCTGCCGATCTCCGGGTCGGTGAACGTGACCCGGGGCACCGCCCGGTAGTCGGCGGTCGCGCCACCCTGGCCGAGGATGTCGCGCACCACGATGTCGGCCTGGTACATGGACATGTGGGTGAAGGCGCCCTTGCCGGTCACGTCGCCCAGCGCCCACACCCCCTGCGCCGCCCGCATCCAGCCGTCCGTAGGAATAACCAGCGCCGACGGGTCCAGGCCCACCGCGGCCACGCCCAGCGCGGCCAGATCCGTCCGCCGCCCGGTGGCCACGAGGAGCTGCGAGGCGGTCAGCACGTTCATGCCCAGGTGCACGGTGAAGTGGGTGCCGTTGTGGCTGACCAGCTCGGCCGGGGCGTCGGTGTACACCTTGACGCCTTCGCGGGTCAAGATCTGCTCGATCAGCTCGCTGGACTCGGGCTCCTCGAACGACAGCAGCCGCGGCTGCGCCTCGACCACGGTGACCTCCGTGCCGAAGCGCGCGAAGACCTGGGCCAGTTCGGTGCCGACGGCCCCGCCGCCGAGCACGATCATCGATTCCGGCACCTGCTCGGCCTCGACGATCTCCCGGTTGGTCCAGTAGGGCGTGCCCGCCAGGCCCTCGACGGGCGGGATGGCGGGTGCGGTGCCGCTGGCGATGACGATGCCCTTACGGGCCCGGAACACCCGCGTGCCGACCGCCACCTCACCGGGACCGGTGATAGTGGCGTGCCCGCGGACCAGGTGCCCGCCCTTGCCGGCGAACCGGTCGGCCGCCACCTTGTCGTCCCAGTAGTCGGTGGCTTCCTCCCTGATCCGCAGGGCGACCGGCGACCAGTCGGGGGTGACGGCGGAGGTCCCGGCCATGCCGGGCACCCGCCGGGTCTCGGCGATCAGGTTGCCGGCCCGGATCATCATCTTGGTGGGTATGCAGCCCCAGTACGGGCATTCGCCGCCCACCAGGCGATCTTCGATGGCGGTGACATGCAACCCGGCCTCAGCCAGAGTCCCGGCCGCGTACTCGCCGCCGGGACCCATGCCGATTACGGCCACGTCCGTATGCTCTGCCTCGTCCATGCGGTGTCCTATGCAAGCGGTGTCCTAATGCAAAAGGCTCCTGCCCGATGTGGGCACCAAACTTACCTCAAGCGCCAGGAAGATCGTCGCCGTCTTCGAGGTCCGAGATGTCCAGTTCCGGCTGGCCGTGCACGAATGTCTCGGGGTTCTCGAGGTCGTCGGCGGCGGGCAACAGGTCAGGATGAGACCAGAGGGCGTCCCGGCCGTCCGCCCCGCGGGCCGAAGTCAGGCCCTGCCAGATGGCCGCCGCCTCGCGCAGCCGGCGCGGCCGCAGCTCCAGCCCGACCAGCGTCGCGAACGTCCGCTCGGCCGGCCCGCCGGTCGCCCGGCGCCGCCTGACCGCCTCGGCCAGCGCGTCGGCGTGGGTCAGCCGGTCCCGGGCCGCGGCGCTGACCACGGTCGCCACCCACCCCTCGACCAGCGCCAGCGCGGTCTCCAGCCGGACCAGCGCCGCCTTCTGGGTCGGCGTGTCCTCCGGCCGGAACAAGCCCTCGCCGGCCAGCGCGTCGCGCAGCGCCTCGGGGTTGGTGATGTCGACGTCCGGGATCGCCTCTTGCAGCCGCGCCATGTCGACCGTGATGCCGCTGGCGTACTGCTCGACCGCGCCGAGCAGGTGCGCGCGCAGCCACGGGACGTGCGCGAACAGCCGTTGGTGCGCCGCCTCGCGCAACGCCAGGAACAGCCGGACCTCGCCCGCGTCGATGGACAGCCCCTGGCCGAACTGGGCCACGCCCGCCGGCAGCAGCGCGGCCACGCCTTCCGGGCCGAGCGGCAGCCCGATGTCGGAGGAGCCGACCACCTCGCGCGCGAGCTCGCCGACCGCGGTGCCGGTCTGGCTGCCGATCATCGCGCCGCCGATCTGGCGCAGCATGGCCGACAGCCCGGCCAGGCCGCCCAGCCCGCCCGCACCTCCGCCGAACGCCCCCAAGGCTTGACGCATCTCTTCCGGGATGTCCTCGCCAAGCTGCGCCGGGTCGATGTTGAGCATGCCGCCCATCGCCTCGACGCCCTTGGCCGCGATCGGGTCGCACAGCTTGGCCCAGACCGGGAAGGTGGCCTCGAGCCACTCCGACCGGCTCCAGGCCTCGATCTTGCGGATCCCGGAGGGGAACGAGGTCACCTCGTCCAGCCACAGATCGGCCAGCCGGAGCGCCTCGGTGATCTCCCGGCGCTGCGCGTCCAGGACGCTGGGATCGCCGGCCGCGGCGATCGCGTGCCGGGCCACGTTCTTGGCCAGATCCCAGTTGACCGGGCCGCCCTGCCAGGACAGCAGGTCGGCGAACTGCCGCAGCGCGTCGGCGAACTGCTGCGGGTCGCCCATCGCCCCGAACGGTCCCTGGCCCCCGAGCGGTCCGCCCGCCCCGGGATCCGAGGGCCCGCCGGCCCCCGAAGACCCCTGGCCACCCTGATCTTCCGGCTGGTCGGGCACCCCGAAGCCGAACGGGCGGTCAGCCATCGTTGGCTCTGCGGCAGGATGGAAGGGGAAAGGTCATGACCGTCACGTTATCTCGGGAGAAGCACACTGTGACAAACGCCCGCCGGCCGGCTCGCCACGAGCGCAGTGACACACGTTCACAGCCTATGCCCGTGGTGGCCGTCACCGGTGCGGCAGGCGGCATCGGATACGCCCTGACCGTCCGGCTCGCCGCGTCGGCGAAGGTCAAGAAGGTGATCGCGATCGACGGCCGGCGCGGCGACATCACCGGGGTGACCTGGCGGGTGGCCGACGTGCGCGACCCGGCCCTGGCCGGCCGGCTGACCGGGGTGGACGTGCTGGTCCACGCCGACCTGGACCTGGCCCCGGACTCCGATGCCCGGACGCGGCGCGCGTTCAACGTGCGCGGCGCCCAGACGGTGCTCACCGCGGCCGCGGCGGGCCGCGTCGGCCGGGTGGTCCTGCTGACCAGTGCCATGGTCTACGGGGCCCGGCCGGACAATCCGGTCCCGCTGCCCGAGGATGCCCCGCTCGCCGCCGAGGCGGACAGCAGCGTGGCCGGGGACCTGCTGGAGATCGAGGCTCTGGCCCGCCGTTCGCCGCGGACCAACCCCGGCATGGCGGTGACGGTGGTGCGGCCCGCCGCGCTGGTCGGCGATTCGGTCGACACCCTGGTCACCAGGCATTTCGAGGCGCCTCGCCTGCTGACCGTGAAGGGCTGCGCGCCCCGCTGGCAGTTCTGTCACGTCGACGACCTCACCTCCGCGCTGGAGTTCACCGTGAGCGGCGGCATCGACGGGCAGTTCACGGTGGGCTGCGACGGCTGGCTCGAGCACGACGCGGTCGAGCAGATCAGCGAGCTGAAGAGCATCGAACTGCCCGCCCGGCTGACGTTCGGCACCGCGCAGCGGCTGCACCGGCTGGGCTTGACCCCCGCCCCGGCCATGGACCTGCGGTACGTCGTGTACCCGTGGGTGACGGACTGCGCCGCGCTGCGGGCGGCCGGCTGGCGTCCCCGGTTCGGCAACGCCGAGGCCCTGCGCGTCCTGCTGGACCAGCGCAAGAGCCGCTACGCGGTGGCCGGCCGGCGCATCGCGCGCAAGGAGGCGACGATCACCGCGACCGCCGCCGGGGCCACGGTCGCGGTGATCGGCACCGCCGCCATCGTCCGCCGCGCCCGCCGCCACCGCCGCACGGACCCCTGACCTCCGCACACTCGTCAAACCAAATCTGCCGAACGGCCGTGGCGCGACTTCCGGGTAACCTTGTTTGGTGAGTGTTGTGCGCCTGATCGACATCCGTGACCGCGAGCTGTCCCTCGATGAGGTCCGGGCCGCGGTCGCAGGCCCGGGCGCGGGCGGCATCGCGCTGTTCGCCGGCGCGGTCCGGGACACCGACCACGACCAGGGCGTCACCGGCCTGTCCTACACCGCGCACCCGTCCGCCGAGGCCGAGCTGCGGCGGGTCGCGGAGATGATCGCGGAGAAGTTCAACGTGCTGGGCGTCGCGGCTGTGCACCGCGTTGGCGACCTGGCCATCGGCGACCTGGCCGTGGTGGCCGCGGTGGCCTGCGCGCACCGGGGCGAGGCCTTCGACGCCTGCCGGGAGCTGATCGACGTGCTCAAGGCCTCGGTGCCGATCTGGAAGCACCAGCGCTTCACCGACGGCACCAGCGAGTGGGTGGGCACGCCATGACCGCCCGGGTTCGCGCGTAGTCTTCGGCTATGTCGCGACGTTCCCTGACGCTGCTGATCGCCACGGTCGGCGTGATCGCAGCCCTCGCCGTCGCCGTGCTGATCCCGGTGCCCTACGTCATCCTCGAGCCCGGGCCGACGCTGAACACGCTCGGCCGGGACTCCTCCGGACAGCCGCTGATCACCATCTCCGGCCATCCCACGTACCCGACCAGCGGCCACCTGAACATGGTCACGATCGGCCTGCAGGGCGGTCCCGGCGTCAACCTCAACATCTTCACCGCGCTGGCCGCCTGGCTGAACCCCCACGACGCCGTCGTGCCCGAATCGGAGGTGTTCACCCCCGGCCAGAGCCAGCAGCAGAGCCAGCAGCAGGACACCCAGGAGATGACCGGCTCGCAGCAGCTCGCGACCGCGGCCGCGCTGACCGAGTTGCACATCCCGTTCCAGACGCAGGTGGTCGTGGTGCAGTCCGAGCCGGGCTTCCCCGCGGCCGGCGTGCTGAAGTCCGGGGACGTGATCACCGCCGTGGACGGTAAGACGGTGACCGGCGAGTCCAGCCTGACCTCTCTGATCGGGGCGCACCCGGCGGGCAGCACCTTGACCATGACCATTGTGCGCAACGGCCAGAGCCAGACGGTCCGGGTCGGCACCAAGGAGTCCGGCGGGCATCCGGTGGTGGGCGTCGAGGTCAGCGGGCAGTACAAGTTCCCGTTCACGGTGAAGTTCAGCGTGGGCGACATCGGCGGCCCCAGCGCGGGCACGATGTTCGCTCTGGGCATCATCGACAAGCTGACCACGCTGAACCTGACCGGCGGCAAGTTCATCGCCGGGACCGGCGAGATCACGGCCAGCGGCCAGGTGCAGGCCATCGGCGGCATCCAGCAGAAGATGGTGGGCGCCCGCGACGCGGGCGCGACGATCTTCCTGGCCCCCGCGTCCAACTGCTCGGACGTCAAGGGCGCGATCCCGGCCGGCCTGCGGGTGGTCAAGATCAGCACGCTCAGCCAGGCCGTCACGTACCTGGAAGACATCAAGGCCGGCCAACCGGTCCCCTCGTGCTGACGCCCGCTCCGTGAAGACACCGTGCTCGTGCGTGCTCGACGCCAGGCCGTGGCCACGGTCGGCGTGATGGGGTAAGTGCTCGTTCCTGTTTTGTGCAGGGCGTAGGCTTTATTGCCGACGGGACATCCATAACAGGTATGCATTGCACTGCCTGGTTGCCTGGATGACCCAGGAAGGGAGCAAGTGCGGTCGTGGCACCTCGCGTACTTATTGATGCGACCGACGTGCCAGCCGACCGGGGTGCGCTCGGCCGGTACGTTGACGGGCTGATCGGCGCCCTCGACGTGGCCGGCGCGGACCTGGCCGTGGTCTGCCAGCGGGCCGACGAGGAACGCTACGGGCGGCTCGCCCCCAGCGCACGCGTCGTCACCGGGCCCACCGCGCTGTCGCACCGCGCCGCCCGGCTGGCCTGGGAGCAGAGCGGGCTGCCGGTCGTGGCCCAGCAGGTCAACGCCGACGTCATCCACGTGCCGTACTACTCGATGCCGCTGCGCCCCGGGCGGCCCACCGTGGTGACCGTGCACGACGTCACCTTCTTCACCGAGCCCGAGTTGTACAGCCCGGTCAGCGCGATGTTCTTCAAGTCCGCGATCCGCACCGCGGCGCGCCGCGCGGCCCGGCTCATCGTGCCGTCCAAGGCCACCCGCGACGAGCTGGAGCGGGTCCTGGGCGCGGATCCGACCAAGATCGACGTCGCCTACCACGGCGTGGATCACCGGCTGTTCCACCGGCCCGATCCGCAGCAGGTCTCCCAGGTGTCCAACCGGCTGGGCCTGCACGGCAAGCCGTACATCGCCTTCCTCGGCATGCTCGAGCCGCGCAAGAACGTGGCCGCGCTGATCACCGGCTGGGCCGCCGCGGTAGCCGACCTCGACGAACCGCCCGCGCTGGTCCTGGGCGGCGGCGGCGGCTGGAGCGAGGAGGTGGACACCGCGGTGGCCGCGGTGCCGCCGCACCTGCGCCTGATCCGCCCCGGGTACCTGCGCTTCTCCGACCTGCCCGGCTTCCTCGGCGGCGCGCTCGTAGTGGCGTTCCCGAGCCGGGGCGAGGGCTTCGGGCTGCCGGTGCTGGAGGCCATGGCGTGCGGCGCGCCGGTACTGACCACCCACTGCACCTCGCTGCCCGAGGTGGGCGGTGAGGCTGTCGCCTACACCGAACCCGACGTCGACAGCATCCGCGACGCGCTGCGCTCGCTGCTCGACGACGCCGCCCGGCGGCAAATGCTGGGCGCCGCCGGGTACGCCCGGTCGCAGGAGTTCAGCTGGGCCGCGTCGGCCGAAGCCCACCTGGCCTCCTACCGGCGCGCCGTCGAACAACCCGACGCTAACGTCCACGCGGTGTAACCTGTTTTCTCATGCCGCGCGAACCACTTGAGGCCATCGTCCTGGTCGGCGGCCAGGGAACCCGGCTACGGCCGCTGACCCTGTCCACGCCCAAGCCCCTGCTCCCGACCGCGGGGGTGCCGTTCCTGGCCCACCTGCTGGCCCGGGCGGCGGCCGGCGGCGTCACCCACGTCGTCCTCGCCACCTGCTACAAGGCGGACATGTTCGCCGCCAGCTTCGGTGACGGCTCGGCGTTCGGGCTGGAGATCGACTACGTCCAGGAGGACGTGCCGCTGGACACCGGCGGCGGAATTCGCAACGCCGCCGCCTCGCTGCGTGGCAGCGGACCCGGCGACCCGATCGTGGTCCTCAACTCCGACATCTTGTCCGGGCACGACCTCGGGGCTCAGGTCGACCTGCACGGCAAGACCGAAGCCGCGGTGACCCTGCACCTGGTCGAGGTCGACAACCCGTCCCGGTTCGGCGTGGTGCCCACCGACGACTCGGGCCGCGTGACCGCGTTCCTGGAGAAGGCGCCGGACCCGGTGACCAACCGGATCAACGCCGGGTGCTACGTGTTCCGGCGCGAGGTCATTGGCCAGATCCCGGCCGGGCGCCGGGTCTCCGTCGAGCGGGAGACGTTTCCGGGCCTGATCGAGTCCGGGCAGCTGGTCATGGGCTACCCCGAGTCGGCGTACTGGCTCGACGTCGGGACGCCCCAGGCCTTCGTCCGCGGCTCGTGCGACCTGGTGCTCGGGCGACTGCCTGGGCCCGCCGTCCCCGGCCCCGCCGGGCCCTTGCTGCTGCTCGCGGGCGCCGAGGTGGCCCCGGACGCGTCGGTATCCGGCGGCACGGTGGTGGGCGCGGGCGCGTCGGTCGGCGCCGGGGCCATCGTGTCCGGCAGCGTGCTGTTCGATGACGCCACCGTCGGCGCGGGCGCCGTGGTACGCGACTCGATCATCGGCCGCGGCGCCGTGCTGGCCCCCGGCGTGATCCTCGACGACGCCCTGATCGGCGACGGAGCCTTCATCGCCGCAGGCAACGAACTGGCCCACGGCATCCGCATCTGGCCCGGCGTCCGCCTAGAACCCACCTCAGTCCGCTTCTCCTCAGACGTGTGAGTTGACCCACCAGGCAGCCCCGCCCCATCCTCCCGCGCCGACCCCACCCGATGCGGCCGTGCCGTCTCCTCCCGATCCGCCCGCGCCGCCCTCACCCGACGCCGGGCTGCGCCGCGAGTGGCGGGCACCGTTCGCCGTCGACGTCCGGCTCACCCTTTCCCCGCACCGCCGCGGCGGCCGCGATCCCGCCTACCGCGTGGACCAGGCGGGCGCCGTCTGGCGCACCTCGCTGACCCCCGACGGCCCTGGCACCCTCCGCGTGACCTCCTGTGGGTCCGATAACACCCTGGTCATCGGCCAGGCCTGGGGTCCGGGCGCCGCCTGGCTGCTAGACACCCTCCCCGTCCAGCTCGGCGCGCACGACGACCTGTCCGGGTTCACCCCGCACCATGCCATCGTCGGCGAGCTGGCCCTGCGCCATCCCGGGCTGCGGGTCGGCCGGACCGGCCGGCTGTTCGAGGCGCTGGTCCCCGCGGTCCTGGAGCAGAAGGTGGTAGGCGTGGAAGCCCACCGCGCCTGGCGGATCCTGCTCGGCAAGTTCGGCACCGCGGCGCCCGGCCCGGCCCCGCAGGGGATGCGGGTCGTCCCGCCGCCGAGGGTCTGGGCGCGCATCCCGTCCTGGGACTGGCACCGAGCCGGCGTCGAAGGCGTCCGCGCCCGGACCATCATCACCGCCGCCGACGTCGCCAGCCGCCTAGAGCAGGCCCTGGACCAGGACCCGGCCGAAGCCGACCGCCGCTTGCGCTCCCTGCCCGGCATCGGCCCCTGGACCTCGGCCGAGATCCGCCAGCGCGCCGCGGGCGACGCCGACGCGGTCTCGGTCGGCGACTACCACCTGCCCAAGACCGTCGGCTGGACCCTGGCCCGCCAGATCACCGACGACGCCGGCATGCTCGAGCTGCTCGCCCCCTACGCCGGCCACCGCTACCGGGTGACCAGGCTTGTCGAACTCGGCGGCAGCCTCCCGCCGCGGCGCGGCCCCCGCATGTCCGTCCGCGACTACCGCGCCTTCTAGCCCCGGCCG
>PLIQ01000416.1 GCA_003140115.1 Actinomycetota bacterium
GCTGAGGTCCGGCACGCCACGTGTACCGGGCCTGGCTGCCGGCGTCCGGCCGGGCGGTGTGACTTTGAGCATAACGTTCCGTACGAGGCCGGGGGCAGGACCTGTTTGTGTAACGGGAACCCCAAGTGCCGGTTCGACCACCGGGTCAAGCAAGATCCTCGATGGCAGGCCGAACAACTCGAAAACGGCAACATCCGCTGGACCATGCCGTCGGGGCGGCAGTACGTCACTGAACCGACCCGCTACCCGACCTAGGTACTCGCGTCCGAACCCGGCGAAATTGGGACGCGGCGAAATTGGGACGCGGCTAAAAGTCCGTAGATGGAGGTGGCCGTGCCCGAGAACACGGCCTCCCGCTCGGTGGCGGTCAGGCCAGCCGTTAGGTCCTGGGCGGCCGCCAGGACATCGGGGTAGCTGGCGGCCAGGGTGCATACCGGCCAGTCGGAGCCGAACATCAGCCGGGCCGGGCCGAAGGCGTCGAGGGCGACCTCGGCGTAGGGACGCAGGTCGGCGACCTGCCAGCGGCGCCAGTCGGCTTCGGTCACCAGGCCGGACAGTTTGGCCACGGTGTTCGGCAACGCGGCCAGCCGCCGCAGGTCCTGCGCCCACGGTTCGGTACGGCCCGCGGCGATGGGTGGCTTGCCGAGGTGGTCTAGGACGAAAACTAGATCTGGCACCGCGGCTGCGGCCCGGGTCGAGGCACTTAGCTGCCCGGCCGTGATGACCAGGTCGTAGACCAGGCCCGCCCGGGCGACGGCGGCTAGGCCGCGCAGCACGTCGGGGCGGGTCAGCCAGTCCGGGTCGGGTTCGCTCTGGACCTGATGACGCAGGCTCACCAGTTTCCCGCCGCCAGGCCGGTCCTTGACGGCGGCGATGCGGTCGGCGAGGTCCGGCGCGGTCAGGTCGGTCCAGCCGACGACCCCGGCGATCAGGTCGCTGGAATCGGCCAGCGCGAGCAGTTCGGGGGTCTCCCCCGGTACGGTGACGGTCTGCACCACGACGCTCGCGGCCACGCCGTTCGCCTTTGCCGCGGGCTGGTAGTCACCGAGGAGGAAATCGCGGCGCAACGGCGCGAGGGCCGGACCGGTGATCCAGTCCTGGTCGCGTACGCCCAGGTCCCATACGTGGTGGTGAGCGTCGATGATCCGCATGGCCGTCATAGTTCCCAGGCGACGGGCAGTACGGCGGCGGCCCCGCCGGCCCAGTAGTCGTGGACGACATCGAGCAGTTCGGCCATCCGTGCCTGCCAGGCAGCATTGACCGGCTGCGCGTTCAGGTAGGCCAGCAACGCCGTGTAGTCCTCGCACTCGATAACGTGGAACAGGTCGGTGCCGCTGCGCCAGATCGTCCAGCGGTGCGCTCCGCCGGCGCGGATGGCGTCGACCAGCTCGGCCGGCACGGCCCGATGAGCAGCCTCGTACTCGTCAATTCGGTCGGCGCGCACGCGCGTATGCAGGGCGATTCTCACGATGTCTCCGTTCTCGCGCATGGCGGGATATGCCATACTCGGGACAAACATCCGATCTTTGCGGAGCGGGGGCGTACGCGCAGTGGCCGTCACCGACGAAGCCATCGAGAAGATCAAGGGCATGATCACCTCCGGCGCGCTGCGCGCCGGCGACCGGCTGCCCCGGGAAGCGGATCTCGCTGCTGAACTGGGCCTTTCGCGCAGCTCGCTGCGTGAGGCGGTGCGGGCGCTGTCCCTGGTCAACATCTTGGACGTGCGGCGCGGCGACGGGACGTACGTGACCAGCCTCGAACCGCGGCTGCTGCTCGAGGCACTGAGCTTCATCGTGGACTTCCACCGCGACGACACCGTGCTGGAGCTGCTGCGGGTCCGCCGCATCCTCGAGCCGGCCGCCACCGCGATGGCGGCCGAGCGGATCACCGACGCCGAGACCGAGGGCCTGCGCAAGCTGCTGGACAGCATCGGGCCGCACCCTGAGCCCGAAGAGCTGGTCGCGAACGACCTGGAGTTTCATCGGCGGATCGTGGCGTGCTCCGGTAATTCCGTGCTTTCCTCGCTGCTGGAGTCGATCTCGGCCCCAACGACCAGGGCCCGGGTCTGGCGCGGGCTGACCCAGACCGGGACGATGGCCCAGACGCTGGCCGAGCATCGGGCCATCCTCGACGCACTGGACGCCCACGAACCCGAGATCGCCAGGTCGTGGGCCACGGTGCACATCGCGGGGGTGGAGCAGTGGCTGGCCTCGGTGCTGTGACGACGGGACACCGGTCGGCCGCTGGCCTCGGTGCCGTGACCGGTCCGTCATAGCGGGCCGGCTAGGTCCGCCCAGAGGGCGTCGGGGATGGGCAATTCAAGGTACCCGGCGTCGGCGCGGATCTCCTCCGGAGTGCGCGCGCCGACCACCGCGGCGGTGACCGCGGGGTGGCGCAGGACATAACGCAGGGCCGTGGCCGCCACCGGGATGTCATAGCGGGCGCAGACTTCGGCGATGCGGCGGGCCCGGGCCAGCACACCAGGCGCGGCCGGGGCGTAGTCGTAACGGGCGCCGTCGGCGGGATTGGCCAAGATGCCGCTGTTGAACACGCCTCCGGCCAGCACCGCGACCCCGCGGGCCAGGCACAGCGGGAACAGCGACCGGGACGCGGAGTCGTCCAGCAGCGTGTACCGCCCGGCCACGAGCGCGCAATCCAGGTCGCAGCGGGACACGAACCACTCGGCCAGCGCCGCCGAGTTGACCCCGACCCCGATCGCCCCGACCGTGCCGTCCGCGCGCAGCCGGTCCAGGGCCGGGTAGGCGCCGTCCAGCGCCTCGGCCACGTGGTCTTCCGGGTCATGGATGAGCGCGATATCCACCCGGTCCAGCCGCAGCCGCCGCAGGCTGTCCTCTAGCGATCGCAGCGCGCCGTCGGCGCTGTAGTCGCGTACCCGGCTCAGCGCGGGTGTGTCGTAGAACTCATCGACGCCGTCCGCCGAGGCCGGATCGGCGGCGGGCACCAGCCGCCGCCCGACCTTGGTGGACACGACGAACTCGACGCGCCGCCGCCCGGCCAGGAAATCGCCGATCCGCCGCTCGGACAGCCCTACCCCGTAGTGCGGGGCGGTGTCGAAGGCGCGGATCCCGCCGTCCCACGCCGCCTGGAGCGTGCCGGTGGCCGCCTCGTCGCTGACCGGCGCGTACAGCCCGCCGATGGGCGCGCCGCCGAAGACCAGCGAACCCCGGGGAATCACGCGCCGGTCCGCCAGGCCGGACCGGACGGGTAGGCGAACTCGGCCAGGGCCTCGGGCAGGATCTCGGTGGACGCGCCCGGAGCTTCCGGCGCGAGGTAGCGGCCACGGGATACGACGGCGGGCGTGGCGAAGTGCTCATGCAGGTGGTCGATCCACTCGATCCGGCGTCCCTGCGTGGTACCGGACAAAGCCACGTAGTCGAACATCGACAAGTGCTGGACGATCTCGCACAGGCCGACGCCGCCGGCGTGCGGGCAGACCGGCACCCCGAACTTGGCGGCCAGCAGCAGGTTGGCCAGGTTCTCGTTCACCCCGGCGACGCGGCAGGCGTCGATCTGCATGATGTCGATGGCCTGGGCCTGCAGCAACTGCTTGAACATGACCGGGTTGGCGACGTGCTCGCCGGTGGCGACCTTGACCGGCCGGACACCCTGGCGGATGGCCGCGGTGCCGAGAATGTCATCGGGGGCGGTCGGCTCCTCGACCCAGGCGGGCCGGTAGGGCGCCAGCTCCCTGATCCAGCCAACGGCGGTGGGCACGTCCCAGACCTGGTTCGCGTCGATGGCCATGCCGAAGTCGCCGCCGAGCACCTCGCGCGCGATCGCGCACCGGCGCTTGTCGTCCTCGAGTGCGGCGCCGACCTTGAGTTTCACCGTCGTGAAGCCCTCCTCGACCGCCTCGGCGCACAGCGCCGCGAGCCGCACGTCGGAGTACCCGAGCCAGCCGGGCGCGGTCGAGTAGGCCGGGTACCCGTCGCGCCGCAGGGCGGCGATCCGCTCGGCCCGGCCGACAGCGCCGCGTTCCAGTAGGCCGACGGCCTCGTCGGGAGTTAGCGCGTCGGACAGGTAGCGGAAGTCGAGCAGCCCGGTGAGCTCCTCGGGACCCAGCCCAGCCAGCAGCAGCCACAGCGGCTGGCGGGCCCGCCGGGCGGCCAGGTCCCAGCACGCGTTCAGTACGGCGCCGGTGGCCATGTGCATGACCCCGCAGGACGGGCCGAGCCAGTGCAGCGGGCTGTCACGGACCAGCCGCCGGTACAGCTCACCCAGCCGGCAGGGCCCGCCGAGTTCGCCCAGGACCTCGTCCAGGTCCTGCCCAGCCAGGAACGGCTCGAGCACCCGGATCGCGGCCAGCTGGACCTCGTTGCCGCGGCCGATGGTGAACGCGTACCCGTGTCCGGCCAGATGGTCCGCGTCGGTCCTGATGATCACGTACGCGGCGGAGTAGTCCGGGGCCCGGTTCATCGCATCCGACCCGGCCAGGCTCCGCGATGTGGGAAACCGCACGTCGTGCAGCTCGAACCCGGTGATCTTGGTCATGGGAGGGTCCTCATTCGGCGCTCGCTTCACCGCCGATGACCCGGGCTAGGATCAGCGCGAACAAGATCACGCCGCCGTCGATCGCGTCAATCCAGTAGTTGGGCGCGTTCTCCAAAGTCAGGATGTTTTGCACCACGCCGAGCAGGATGACGCCGGACGCGGCGCCGACCATGTTCCCCCGGCCGCCCTGCAGGGACACCCCGCCGATGACCGCCGCGGCGAAGACCGGGAAGATAATGCCCTCGCCGTAGCCCTGGGTGGGCGTCACCGAGGAGACCCGGCCGGCCTCCATCAGGCCGCCGATCGCGGCCAGCACGCTGCCGGCCACGTAGACGCCGATCCGGACCTGGTTGACCTTGATCCCAGCGGCGCGGGCCGCCTCCCGGTTGCCGCCCACGGCGTAGATGGCCCGGCCCAGCCGGTGATAGCGCAGGAACAGCCCGGTCAGGACGAAGATGACGGCCGCCACGATCAGCGATACCGGGACCGCGCCGAGCTGCGCCGAGCCGAGGTAGCCGAACGCCGTCGGCAGGTTGAACGGGGCCTGGCCCTTGACGATGCCCTCCTGGATGCCAGCCAGCAGGATCGTCATGGCGAGGGTCACGATGAAGCCGTTAAGCCGCCCCCTGACGATCAGTAGCCCGTTGACCAGGCCGACGGCCGCGCCGACGGCCAGCAGGATTGCAATGCCGAGATAGGGGTTGAGCAGCAGGCCGTCGCCGAACGAGGCCACCGGGACGATCAGCCAGGCGGCCAGCATGGGCGCGAGGCCGAAAGTGGACTCCAGCGACAGGTCCATGCCGCCGATGAGCAGGATCAGGGACTCGCCGACCACCACCACGCCCAGCGCGGAGCTCTGCTGCCCGATCCCGGTCACGATGTTCGACACGGTGAGGAAATGACTGTTCAAGATGGCGCCCACGACCAGCAGCACAGCCAGCACGGGCAGTAGCGCGGCCTCGCGGATCCACGAGATCGCCGCGGCGCTCCGGCTGCGCCTGCGCGCGAGCGCGGCCTCCACGTCGGCCGCCAGCGCGGTGAGGTTGTTCTTCGTGTCGCTCATGTAGCTCCCAGGCCTTCGGTGGCCGCGATCAGCGCTTCGCGGTCGAAGGGCGGCTCGGTGAACTCGGTGAAGATCTCGCCGCGGACGAATACCACCACGCGGTCGCAGATGACCAGGTCGTCGAGCTCGTCGCTGGCCAGCAGCAGGCTCGCCCCGGTTTCGGTGGTGATCCGGTCGAGCTCAGCGAGCAGCAGTTCCTTGGACGCCACGTCCACGCCGCGGGTTGGGGTGATGGCCACGATCAGCACCGGGTCGCTGGCCAGGGCGCGGGCCACGGTCACCTTCTGCTGGTTGCCGCCGGACAGCTCGCGGACCGGCTGGCCGAGCCCGGCCGAGACCAGCGACAGCCGCCGGGCCAGTGGCGCGGCCCGCGCCTCGCGGCGCTTGGGAGCGATGAAGCCGAAGCGGGCGATCCGCTCGGTGATCGTCATGGAGATGTTCTCGGCCGCGCCGAGCAACGGTACGAACCCGTCCGCCTGCCGGTCCTCGGGGATGTAGCCGATGCCCGCTCGCAGGGTCCCGGCCCGGTCCCCCGGCCGCAGCACGTAATCACCGAGCCGGATCTGGCCGACGTCGATCGTGGCCGCGCCGGCCACGATCCGGGCCAAAGTGGTCGCGCCCGAGCCGCGCAGCCCGGTGACGCCCACCCGCTCCCCGCCCCGCACGGTCAGCGACACGTTGCCGAGGAACACGCCCGGGGAGGCGTAGGTCACGCCGTCCACGACTAGGTCGCGGCCGGCGTCGGAGGCGGGCACCACGGTGGGCTGGCGCGAGCTGGGGGCGGCCGCTGGAGCCACGCTCCGTTCGGTAGAGAGGTTCTCCTGCCCGACCATGGCGGTGACCAGGTCATCCTTGGTCACCTCGGCCAGCGGCGCGGTCAGCACCATCTCGCCGTCCCGCAGCACGGCGACGTCGGTGCAGATCTCGAAGACCTCCTCGAGGTGGTGGGAAATGTACAAGATCGCGACGCCCTGGGCCTGCAGCTGGCGGATGCTCTCGAACAGGCGCTGCGCGGCGCCGCGCTCGAGCGCCGCGGTGGGCTCGTCGAGCAGCAGGCAGCGGGTGCCGGCCGCCAGCGCCCGGGTGATCTCGACCACCTGTCGCTGCTCGACGGTGAGGTTCCCGCAGGCGGTGTCCGCGTTCACGTCGAAGCCCCAGTCGGCCATGACCTTCCGCGTCTGCTCACGCATCCGGCCCCAGTCCACCACCCCGCCGCGGCGCCGGGGCTGGCGGCCGAGGAAGACGTTCTCCGCCACGGTGAGGCCCGGCACCACCATGGAGTGCTGGAAGACGGTGGCGATCCGCCCGCGCCAGGCCGTGATGTCACCCAGCGAGGGGGCCTGGTGCCCGTCCAAGCGGACCTCGCCCGCGTCCGGCGGGTAGAGGCCGGACAGGATCGAGACCAGCGTGGACTTGCCGGCCCCGTTGCGGCCGACCAAGCCCAGGCAGCGGCCCGGCTGCAGGCTCAGGTCCACGCCGCGCAGCGCGCGCGTGTTGCCGAACCGCTTGTGGATCCCCGCCGCCTCGACCGCGGGCGCGGCCTGCGGGTCGGCGGCGGGGATAACCGGTTCGTGCATCGGCTGCTCAGGACGCCGAGGAGCTGCAGACGCCACCGTGGGCGCTGCCGTAGACGTTGCCCCACAGGGCGGTGTCGCCGACCGAGGTGGTGGTCACCGTGCCCGACTGGCCGTCCACCGGGGTGATGGTGAAGGTCTGGGTGGCCTTGGTCACGAACGGGGCCACGATCGGGTCGCCGAGGTTGGTGTCGCCCGCATAGGTCACCATCTGCAAAGTGGGCGCGCCGCCGCCCGGCTGGCCGGCGCTTAGCGTCACGCCGTTCGCCGCGTCCAGCGCGTACTTCAGCGCCCAGTACGCGTACAGGTTGGCGGGCTGGGACTGCGAGGCGTTGATCGAGCCATTGGAGATGTCGCACATCTCGAACGGAACGCCGTCATCGCTCACCACGAGCACCTTGCCGGCCAGGCTCTTGCCCTTCAGCAGCGGGAGGATACCCGTGTCGGGGCTCGACCATTGCGAGTAGATCGCCTTGAGCTGGCTGCCGTAGGCGTTCACCGCGTCCTGCGCGTCGGTGACCGCCGTGGCCTCGACCCAGACCGTGGGGTCCTTGAGGATGTGGACCGCCGGGTCGTTCGCCGCCATGCAAGCATCAAAGGCGTTCGTTCGGTCGGCGCCGTTGGAAGAGGTCAGGTCGCCCTCCAGGTCGAGCACGTAGCCAGACTTCACCTTCGAGCTGATGTAGGCGCAGGCGTCCAGCCCGTACAAGATGTTGGACGCTCGCACCACCATGTACACCTTGCCCACGCCGACGATGGTGTCGACCGAGATTAGCTGCACGTGGTGGGCAGCGGCGTACTCGATCGCCGGACCCAGGCTGGTGGCCGTCTCGGGGTTCACGATGATGGCCTTCGCGCCCTCGTTGACCAGCGTCTCGATCTGGGTGTTCTGCAGGCTGGCGTTGGCCGCCGCGAGCAGCGGGCCGAGCAGCTTGATGTGCAGCTGCGCGGCGTACTGCGTCTCGTAGTTGATGTAGGCGGCCCAGAAGGCCGTGTCGTTGTAGGTGAGGTCGACACCGATGGTGGTCGACCCGGTGGTCGAGGCCGAGCTACTCGAGCTGGCTGAGCTGCTCGAGCTGGCGTTGGAGCTCGACCCACTGGAGCTGCAGGCGGCGATGATCATCATCGCGGCGACCGCGGCCGCTGTGGCGGATGTGGCGCGGAGGGAGCCCGCGCCCACGCGTCTGCGCAGTGTCATGGAACCTCCTGGGGGCTCTCTCCGGGCTTGCGGAGCACGCCGGTGCGGGCTACGGGACTGGCACCCGGAGTGCCGTGTGTGACGAAAAATAGATCCGATGTCTGCGTGTGTCAATCCCCTGAAACCGCGCGAAACAGGGGTGAGATCAAACAGATACCCAAGATGTCATCCGATCTTTACGTTCAGAGCCGTCCCGGGACAGTCAGACATCCGACGTACGGTATCGGCCGCTGGCGGCGGCCAGGGGGACACCCAGACGGCCGCCGGTTGTCTAACGGATCGGTGACGTCTTCGCGGCATGACAGCCAGAAATGTCAGTGCGCATCGTTAACGTAGTTGGAGAGCCGCGCTGCGTGAGGCGGCGGGCCGGTAGAAAAAGGGAACGTGCCATGGCGTCGGTAATCATCGCGCTCGTTGCCGGAGTTCTTACCGGTGCGTTCGTCGTATGGCTGGTAATGCGCGGACAGGGCCAGGCAAATCCCGCCGTCATGCAGTCACAGGGTGAGATAAAGGCCAGGCTTGATGAAACACTGGTGCAGGTACAGCACCTCGGTGTGATTTTCGCCAATGCGGGCCAGCGTGGCCGGGCCGGTGAACTGGTGCTGGAGAATCTCCTTGAGGCGACCGGGATGGATCAGCACCGAGACTTTGAGGTTCAGGTCGTCGTTGACGGCAGTCGTCCGGACGTCGTGCTGACTTTGGCCGGGCGGGGCAAGCTTGTCATTGATGCGAAGTTCCCGCTCGATGAGTTCCAGCGCGCGACCGCCGCAGAGTCGCCGCAGGAGCGGCGCCGAGCCCTCGGCGCCCACGCCAGAGCGGTCGCCGGGCACGTCAGCGCGCTGGCCAAGCGAGACTACCCCTCCAAGATCAAAGACGCTATCAATTTCACGGTGTGCTTCGTACCGGCGGATGACCTTCTTGCGGCGGCCTGCAAAGAGCGTCCCGAGCTGTTCTACGACGCGATGCGGCAGCGAATCCTGATTGCGACTCCGACCACGCTCGTCGCCCTTTTGTGGGGCGTCGCATACGGTTGGCAGCAAGACGCCCGCGCCCGCCAGGCTCAGCAGGTCGGGGATATCGCCGCTGAACTCCACGAGCGGTTCGGGATCTTGATGCAGCATTTGCATAAGACGGGCCGCTCGCTGAACACCGCGGTCAGTGGGTACAACGCCCTGGTCGGCTCGGTCGAAAGCGGCGTACTACCGAAGATGCGCAAGCTAGAAGACCTGGGCATCCTGGCGCCGGGGACACAGTTGCCGGATACACGGACAATAGAAACGCAAACCCGGCCGATCCCGTTCGCGCCGGATCTGATCGGCAGTGGTTCACTAGATAGAGAGACCGGAACCGTGTAGGGCAGGCAGGCTAACGCTGGTAGCGGCGGTCAAGCTCGTCGAGATGCCCTCTGACGGCCGGCCAGTCGGCGGCGGTGACGCTGAAGCGTGCTGAGTCCCGTGGCTTGGAGTCCGTGCCGAGCCGGTGCGCGCGCAGGACGCCCTCGTAGCGCAGGCCGATCCGCTGCATGGCGTCGCGTGACCGCTGGTTCCGGGCGTCGGTGTGCAGGGATACCGAGGAGACCTGCCAGACCTCGAAGGCGTGCGTGAGCATGAGGCGCTTCATCTCGGTGTTCGCGCCGGTCCTGATGGCGTTCGGGCTGAGCCAGGTGTAGCCGATCTCGCAGGTGTCCGGTCCGGTCCGGTCGCGGCCGTCCGGCCAGGCCCAGTAGCCGAAGTCGAAGAACCGGGTCGAGCCGATCACGGTGTCGTCGCAGGTCCGGACCACGGCGAACGGCACGGCCGTCCCGGCGTCCCGGGCCGCGATCGCCGTCTCCACGTACTGGCGGACCTGTGCCTCGTCCTGCGGCACCGCGGACCAGCGGTAAAGCTCAGCGCCGTCGGCTGCCGCGGCGGCCAGCCCGGCCACGTGCTGGTGCTGCAGCGGCTCGAGGCGGACCACCTTGCCCGCCAGCGTCCCGGCGGTGGCGGGCAGCTGCCGTGGTAGCGCGGCTTCGGCTAGCGGCGCGCGCTCCATGTACCGATGGCTCGGGGTGGCGAAGCCGAACTGCCGGTACAGGCCGTGCGCGTCGGAGGTGTGCAGCATCCAGCGCAAGCCGGCGCCCGGGCCCTCGTCGATCATCACCCGCACGATGGCCTGGCCCAGCCCCGCGCCGCGGTGCGCAGGCAGTACATAGACGTCGGACAGGTAGGCGCACCCGCTGTCGCTGTGGGCACGGGCGAAGCCGACCATGGCCCCGGACCGGTCGTAGACGCCCACCACCCGCCAGGCCGCGGCGATCTGGGCCTTGATGTCCTCGGCGCCGCGCCACCGAGCCCAGTACGCCTGGGTGGTCAAGAACGCCACCGCAGCGTCGGCGTCGACCCGGCCCGGATCGTCGTCGATCTCGTAGTCGCCAGCGCTCGTGCGCGTCACGGCACCTCCAGGGTGTTAAGGGCCTGACCGATATCGGTAATCAGGTCGGCGGCTGGTTAGACGCCG
>PLIQ01000634.1 GCA_003140115.1 Actinomycetota bacterium
GCGGACGAGTTCGCGCTGGTCGCCCCGGGCCAGGTCACGCACCCCAGCCAGGTGATCATGCTGCTTGGCTCCCCCGCCGTCCAGCGGGCGGTCGGCAACGGCACCGGGACGCTGCCCGGCATCCCGGCAGTGGCGACGGTCGCGATCCCCAACATTATGTCGGGCGGGATCTCGCCGGCGGTGCTCGTCCTGGTGGTGGAGGTGCTCGGCCTGGTGTTCATCGGCCTGGTGTCGGTGGCCGGTTTCTCGGTGATGGCCCAGCGCAGGCTGCGGGCCCTGGGCATGCTCAGCGCGATCGGCGCGACCGGACGCAACCTCCGCCTGGTCATGATCACCGGCGGCCTGGCCGNNCGGCGTGGCCGCCGCGCTGGCCGGGGCGGTGCTGGGCTTCGCCGCCTGGTTCGCGTACGTGCCGACGCTGCAGCGGGCCACCGGTCACGTGGTCGACGCGGCAAACGTGCCGTGGTGGGCGTTCGGCTTCGGGGTCGTGCTCGCGATCGCGACGTCGGTACTGGCCTCGCGCCGCCCGGCCAAGGCGATGGCCGCGGTGCCGGTGGTGGCCGCGCTGGCCGGCCGCCCCGCGCCGCCGAAGGCGGTGCACCGCTCCGCCCTGCCCGGCGCCATCGCGTTCGCGGGCGGCGTCGCGTGCCTGGCGTTCACCGGCGGCTGGGCCGGCGGGGGCGGCGGGGGCAAGGACGCGCTGCTGCTGCTGGTCGGCCTGGTCGCCACCATCGTCGGGATCCTCCTGCTCGCCCCGCTGGCCGTCAGCGTGCTGGCCGCCGGGGCGNNATCGCGCTGCGCGACCTGGTCCGTTACCGGGCGCGGTCCGGTGCCGCGCTCGCCGCCACCACGTTCGCGGTGTTCCTGGCCACGGTGATCTGCCTCGTCGCCAGCAGCCAGTTCGGAAACCCGCTGAACTGGTTCGGCCCGAACCTGTCCAGCAGCCAGCTGATCTTCTCCTCGCAGGCCAGCCCGGCGCCCGGCATGATCATGCAGCTCAGCAACGCCCAGCTGGCCAGCCTGGACAGGCAAGTGAACAGCTATGCGGCCGGCCTGCACGCCCAGTTTGTGCTGCCGCTGGAGGCGGCGGACGTCAACCTGAACCAGGCGGGCACGCAGGGGCCGCACAACCACTTCAACGGGTCCGTGTACGTCGCCACCCCACGACTGCTCGCCACGTACGGCATCAAGGCCAGCCAGATCAGCCCGGGCACTGACATCGTCACCGTGCGTTCGGGCCTGGCCAGCCAGGCGCACCTCGAGCTGACCTGGGGCGACTACGGCCTCCATTCCAGTGCAGGCGGCTTTACGCAGAAGGACAACGTGCTGCCGCCCTGCACGCTGAGCAGCGACTGCCTGGCCGACCCCGCGACGCAGACGATCACCGGCCTGCCCGGCGGCACCTCCGCGCCGAACACCGTGATCACCCAGTACGCGATGAGCAAGTACCACCTGCAGGCCAGCCCGACCGGCTGGCTGATCCAGGCTCCGGCCCCGCTCACCGCGACCCAGATCGACGCCGCGCGGCACCTCGCGCTCGCCTATCAGGTGACGGTCGAGACCAAAACCGATGGGCCGACTCTTGCCGAGTTCGCCGACGGCGCCACCGCGCTCGGTATCGTCATCGCGCTCGGCGTGCTGGCCGCGTCCGTCGGCCTGATCCGCAGCGAGACTGCCCGGGACCTGCGCACGCTCACCGCCACCGGCGCCAGCGCCAGGACCCGGCGGATGATCACCGCGGCGACCGCCGCCGCGCTGGGCCTGCTCGGCGCGATCCTCGGCCTGGCCGGCGCGGTGATCGCCGTACTGGCCTGGGCGCACGGCAGCCTGTCCACCGTATTCGGCGACGTGCCGCTCAGTGACGTGCTGATCCTGCTGGTCGGGCTGCCGCTGGTCGCCGCGGCCGGCGGCTGGCTGCTGGCCGGCCGCGAGCCCGAGTTCATCGCGCGGCAACCCCTGGACTGACGCGAACCGTAATACGCCGTGTTACAGTGACGGCATGGCGAATACCCGCTTCACCATCTCTACCGACCCCGCCATCCAGGCCGGGATCAAGGCCCACGCCGAGGCCGCCGGCCTGGACGTGTCGGCCTACATGGTCGCGGCGGCCATCGCGCAGATGGCCGCGGATGACGCCGCCTCCGCGGTCTTTGCTCCTCTTGACGCGGAGAACGCAACCGCCGCGATGCAGGCCGCCGCGATGGCCGCCCGGCCCGCGCCCGCGTTCGAAGAGCTGACCGCCGAAGAACAAGCCCTCGTGCGCAAGGTAGTCAACTCCGCCCTGGGAACTGACCAGGCCGACGTCGCGTGAGAGCCCGCACGGTGGTCTACGACTCGGGCATGATCATCGCGCTCCTGCACGGCAAGCCCGTCGCCCTCGTCTTGCATCATGCCTTGCGGGCCGCGGCGCACCGCCCGATCATCATCGGCCCCGTCCTGGCCCAGTGCTGGCGACCCGATCCGCAGACCGTGCACTCGTTCAGTCAGTACCTGAAGGACTGCACCGTCCCGCAGGCGTCGGGCAGCGTGCCGCCCGTCCGGGGCAGCGCGAGTACCGTCGGCTGCGTCGCATGCGCGCGGACGTTCACCCTGGACTCCTACCAACGCGCGGGTGCGATGCTCGGCAAGGCGGCCCGGCCGGCGAAGAAGCGCCCAGATGCCGTGGATGCCCTCGTCGTCATAACCGCGGCCCTGCACGGGCCTGCGCAGATTCTCACCAGTGACCCCGACGACATGGTCGCGTACACCAGAACCCTCGACCACGCGGACATCACCATAGCGAAAATCTGAGCGGGTGCGCCGCCCAGGGCCCGCGGTCACTGGGCTGGACGTTCGCCGACCTGACCTGCGGTTTCNNGGCGACCAGCAGCCACAGGGCGCTGAGCAGGCCAGCCGATTGGGCGAGGGCGCCGATGGTCGGCGGCCCGGCGAGGTTCGCGAAGTAGCCGATCGAGGCGACCACGCTGATCCGGGCGGCCGGGTCGGGCCCGCTTTCAGCCGCCGCCGACATGCCCAGCGGGAAGCCCATCGAGACGCCGACCGCCCACAGCAGCACGCCGATCAGGACGATCCAGCGGTTCCCGGCCTCGATGAACAGCACCATGCCGATGACGCCCAGCGCGGTGGTGATGCGGACGGTGCGGGTGCGTCCGAGGCGGTCGACCACCGGGCCGGCGAAGATCCGGGTGGTCGCCTCGCCCGCGGCGAACGCCGTGAAGAACAGCGCCGCGACCGCGGCGCTCTGCCCGTGATCGGTGTGCACCGCGAGGGTGAGCCAGCTGTTGGCGGAGCCTTCGCCGAGCTCGACGCCGAGCATGACCAGGCCGATGAGCAGCAGCCGCCAGTCCAGCCAGCCGTGCAGCCAGTGGCGCAGCCGGGCCGC
>PLIQ01000315.1 GCA_003140115.1 Actinomycetota bacterium
GCGAGGGTATAACCCGCGGCGCGCAACGCGTCGATTACTCCGCCGCAGTGCTCGGGTCCGCGGGTCTCGACCACCAAGATCACCTCGGCCTCGTCGACGTGCAGTCGCGGGCCGAGCCGTTCGTGCCGGACCTCGAGCACGTTGGCGCCGAGGTCCGCGATATCGCCGAGCAGCTTGGCCAGCGACCCCGGATGATCGGGCAGCCGGCAGCGGAACGCCAGGTAGCGGCCGGCCGCGGTCAGGCCGTGCCGGAGCAGCTTGGACAGCAGCAGCGGGTCGATGTTGCCGCCGGACAGCACGACCACCACCGGAGGGACGAAGTCCCGCGCATGCTCGAGCAGGGCGGCGACGCCGGCCGCTCCGGCGGGCTCCACCACCTGCTTGGCGCGTTCCAGGCACAGCAGCAGCCCGCGAGACAGGCTCTCCTCGGAGACCGTGACGACCCGCTCGGCCAGCGCGGACAAGATGGCAAAGGGCAGGCCGCCCGGCCGGCTGACCGCGATGCCGTCGGCCATGGTCGGCTCGGCCTGGATCGACACCGGATGTCCCGCGGCCAGCGAGCCCGGATACGGCGCCACGGCCTCGGCTTGCACGCCGACCACGCTGATCCCGGGGTCGAGGTCCTTGATCGCCACCGCCACCCCGGCGGCCAGGCCGCCACCGCCGACCGGAACGACCACGGTACGAACCTGCGGGCACTGCTCGACGACCTCGAACCCGACGGTCCCCTGCCCGGCGATGACGTCCGGATGGTCGTAGGGGTGGATGAACACGGCACCGGTCCGCTCCGCGTAGGCCAGGGCCTCGGCCAGGACGTCTTCCACACAGCTTCCGTGCAGCACGACCTGCGCTCCGTAGCCGCGCGTGGCCTCGACCTTGGGCAGCGGCGCGCCCTCGGGCATGACCACGGTGGCCGCGCAGCCGAGCAGGCCGGCCGCCAAGGCGACGCCCTGGGCGTGGTTGCCCGCGCTGGCCGCGACGACGCCGCGGGCCCGTTCGGCATCGGACAGCCGGGCGATCCTGACGTAGGCGCCGCGTATCTTGAACGACCCGGTCCGCTGCAGGTTCTCGCACTTCAGGTAGACCGGCCCGCCGACCGTCTCGGACAGCACCCGCGAGTGCAGCACCGGGGTTTCCGAGATTACGTCGTGGAGCAGCTTGCGCGCGGCGACCACGTCGTCAGGGCCGACCGCGCCAGATGTCATGGCCACGGGCGTAAGTGTGCCACGCGGCGCGCCGTTTCGGCGTCCGTCATGTGACCTGGGACATATGCGAAGATCGCCGATCACGACATAGCCTCGAAGGGTGCACCAAGACAGCGAGCATCACCAAGCCAGCCAGCCACCTGCCCCTGCCCCCCGGCCCGGCACCCTCGCCGAGCTCCGCGCCAGCGGTCACGAGTACCGCGGCGTGCGGGAGGAAATCAGAGCGAACCTGCTGACCATGATGCGGGCCGGTCAAGATCCGTTCCCCGGCATCGTCGGGTTCGGCCAGACCGTGCTGCCGCACCTGGAGCGGGCCCTGATCGCGGGCCACGACATCATCCTGCTCGGAGAGCGCGGCCAGGGTAAGACCCGGCTGATCCGCACCCTGATCGGACTGCTCGACGAGTGGACCCCGGTCATCGCGGGCTGCGAGATCAACGACCACCCGTACCAGCCCGCCTGCGCGCGGTGCCGGCGGATCGCCGCCGAACTCGGCGACGACCTGCCCGTCACCTGGCGCCACGCCAGCGAGCGGTACGGCGAGAAACTCGCCACCCCCGACACCAGCGTCGGGGACCTGATCGGCGACATCGACCCGGTCAAGGTGGCCGAAGGGCGGACCCTGGGCGACCCGGAGACCATTCACTTCGGGCTGGTGCCGCGGACCAACCGGGGCATCTTCTCCCTGAACGAGCTGCCCGACCTGGCCGAGCGGATCCAGGTCTCGCTGCTCAACGTGATGGAGGAGCGCGACATCGGCATCCGCGGCTACGCGCTGCGGCTGCCGCTGGACCTGCTCCTGGTGGCCAGCGCGAACCCCGAGGACTACACCAACCGGGGCCGGATCATCACCCCGCTGAAGGACCGGTTCGGCGCGGAGATCCGCACCCACTACCCGCTGTCCCTGTCCGACGAGCTCACCTTGATCCGGCAGGAAGCCGAGGTCTCGACCGGCGCCGAACTACCCGATCACCTGGTCGAGGTGATCGCGCGGTTCACCCGCGGCGTACGTGAGTCGCCGGCCGTCGACGCGCGCTCCGGCGTTTCGGCCCGGTTCGCCATCGCCGCGGCGGAAAGCGCGGCAGCGTCGGCGGTGCGCCGCTCCGCGCTGGCCGGGCTGGGACCGGAGCCCCCGGTCGCCCGGATCTGCGACCTGCCCGCGGTGGTCAGCACGCTGCGCGGCAAGGTCGAGTTCGAGGTGAGCGAGGAGGGCCGGGAGGAGGAGGTGCTCGGGGCCATGCTGCGCCGGGCCATCGCGGACACCTTCCGCTCGCGGCTGGGCAGCGTGGACATGTCCGGCCTGCTGGCCAAGTTCGAGGAGGGCGGAACGGTGGAGACCGGCGAGCTGGTCCCCGCCGCGGACCTGCTGCAGCGGATCGGCGACGTGCCCGGNNGCGGCCGCGGCCCTGGAGTTCGCCCTGGAAGGGCTGTACCTGATGCGCCGGCTGTCCAAGGACAGCACCGACGGCACGAGCGTGTACCGGACCTGACATGGCCAATTACCGGTACGGCCGCTACGTCTACGGCCCTGACCCGCTGGCGGACTCCTACGACGTGCGCGGCGCGGTCGATGAGATGGGCGACGCGATCCTGGCCGGCGCCACCCCGGCCGACGCCCTGCGGGACATGCTCAGGCGGGGTTCGGAGGGGCGGCGCGGCCTGGACGACCTGCTCCGCCGGGTCCGCGACCGGCAGCGCGAGATCCGCGGCAGCGGCCGTCTGGACGGCATCTTGGAGCAGGCCCGGGCCTTGCTCGACACGGCCATCGGCCAAGAACGCGCCGAGCTGTTCCCCGACCCGAGCGACGAGGCCCGGCTGCGGGAGGCGGACCTCGACGGGCTGCCCTCCGACACGGCCCAGGCGATCAGGCGGCTGGCTGACTACGACTGGCGCTCGCAAGCGGCCCGCGAGACCTTTGAGCAGCTCAGGCAGCTGCTGCGCAGTGAGGTACTCGACAGCCAGTTCCGCGGCATGCGGCAGGCCTTGCAGAACCCCGATCCGCAGGCCATGCAGCGGATCAAGGACATGCTCAGCGACCTGAACCAGATGCTGACCGCCGACGCGCGCGGCGAGCACACCCAGGCCGATTTCGACCAGTTCATGGAGAACTACGGCGACCTGTTCCCCGATCACCCGCAGAACCTGGAGGAACTGGTCGACTCGCTGGTCAGCCGGATGGCCGCGGCGGAACGGCTGCTGCGCTCGCTCAGCCCCGAGCAGCGAGAGGAGCTGGCCGGGCTGATGTCGAATGCGCTCGGCGACGCCGGGCTGGAAAGCGAGATGGCCAGGCTCGCCGACGCGCTGCGGTCCAGGCGGCCGGACCTGGACCGGGCGGCCATGATGGGCGGCGTCCAGATGTCCGGCGAGGAACCGCTCGGCCTCAGCGACGCGACCTCGGCCCTGGCCGAGCTCGCCGACCTGGCCGAGCTGGAGAACGCGTTCGAGCAGGACTACCCGGGCGCGAGCCTGGACGACATCGACGAGGACGCGGTCCGGCGGGCCTTCGGCCGGCAGGCGGTGGACGACGTCGAGGCCCTGCGCCGCATCGAGCGCGAGCTGGAACGGCAGGGGTACCTCACCCGTAACGGGGGGCGCCTCGAGCTCACCCCCAAGGGGGTGCGCCGGCTGGGTGACACGGCGCTGCGCCGGATCTTCACCGACATGAACTTCGGCGGCCGGTCCGGCGACCACGACCAGCAGGACGCCGGGCAGGCGGGCGAGCTTACCGGCACCACCCGGCCCTGGGAGTTCGGCGACGAGCAGCCCCTCGACGTCCCGGCCACGGTGCGGAACTCGCTGCTGCGCGGGGGCCTGGATGGCCGCATCAAGCTGTCCGCGCGTGACTTCGAGGTCGCGGAGACCGAGCGGCGCACCGCGGCGGTGGTGTCCCTGCTGGTCGACCTGTCCTATTCGATGCAGCTGCGCGGGACCTGGGCGGCGGCCAAGCAGACCGCCCTCGCGCTACACGCGCTGCTGCGCAGCAAGTTCCCGCAGGACGCCATCCAGGTGGTGGGCTTCTCCAACTACGCGCGCGAGCTGCGCGAGACCGACCTGGCCGGGCTGGGCTGGGACATGGTCCAGGGCACGAACCTGCACCACGCGCTGATGATCGCCGGGCGCCACATCGACCGGCACCCGGAAAACGAGCCGGTCGTGCTGATCGTGACCGACGGCGAGCCCACCGCTCACCTGCAGCGGGACGGGCGGTCCTGGTTCGACTGGCCGCCCTCACCGGAAACCCTCGAACTCACCCTGGCCGAGGTGGATAAGATGACGCGGCGGCATGCCGCGCTCAACATTTTCATGCTTGCGGATGACGCGCGGCTCGGCGCGTTCGTCGACAATGTGGCCAGAAGGAACGGCGGACGAGTGCTGCAGGCGGCACCCGAACGTCTCGGTGAATACGTCATCCGGGACTTCTTGCGTACTCGGAGGGCCAGCCGACGGTAGATTTTGGTAGTTGGCTACGGACCTGACCCGTCGCAGCCGCGCAGACCCGGGGCGGGCCCACCGCGACCGGCCGGCACTAAGACAGCTTTAACGCATGCCCTGCACAAGGAGGAATCGTGAGTTCTACGAGCGGATCACGCGAGAGGTCGTCGGGCAGGACGCTACTCGCCGTAATCTTGGCCATCATCGCCGTCATTGGCATCGTGGTTGCCATCATCTACCTGGCCGAGCCCGCCAAGTCGCTACCCAGCTTCATTCCCGGGCACATCGCCGGATCGAGCGGCCACCACCCGCTGAAGGCCACCGGCTCGTTCGTCGTCGGCGTGATCTTCGCGGTCGGGGCCTGGTTCACCCTGGTCTACAAGCCCAAGCCGCAGGCCGCGGCCACCGCTGACCGGGAAAGCTCCCCCGCGGCAAAGAGCTGACTGCCACTACACGCTGGTTAGCGCCCGTGCCCCGCCTGGCGGGACGCGGGCGCTTCGGTTATCTCCAGGGGACCGGGGTGCCGAAGGGTCGTATGTGGTGCCGCGGCCGCGATGCCCGCGCATGCCATCGTCCCGCAGGCCCCGGTAGTGCGTCAGCGTCCCATTACCGCGGAGGATCCGGCTTACGCGGAGGATCCAGGCAGCTGGGGTTGCCAAAATGCTCCGCATAAGCTATATCCTCCGCGCT
>PLIQ01000542.1 GCA_003140115.1 Actinomycetota bacterium
CCCCGATGCAGCTGTCATGATGTCAACCTATGTTGACGGTTTCCTGCTGTCAACTTTCGTTGACACTCTCGCGTCACCGGCCGCGCTCCCTCGGTCGACCTCGTGCACGCCGCCAGTCTCCACGCCAGCTATTTCCGTGTCAAATCATTTGAGATCAAAGTACCGCGGTGAGTCGACCGGTGCGGGCATTCGGTGTTCGTGGCCCACTGCACCTGGGGGGCCTCTAGGCTTGGGCGGAGTGAGCAGCGTCACGAGCGAGCAGGGCCAGTCGCTTCCGGACGAGTCGGCCCCGCCCTCCTCCGCACCCGGCCGCCGCACCGCGAGCTGGGCTCCCTGGCTGGTCATGGGGTGTTACCTGGTGGCTGCCTACGCGCTGACCTGGCGGCTCTGGGCCGATCCGGGGGCGCGGATGGTGAGCGGCAACCCCGGAGACGTCAACCTGGTGGCCTGGTTCATGCGGAACAGCGCGACCGCGTTCTCCCGCGGCCGACTCCCCTCGCTGGTGACGACCGGGCTGAACACGCCGCAGGGCATCAACCTGATGTGGAACGCGTCGATGCCGCTCCCCGGGGTCATACTGGCTCCGGTCACCCTGCTAGCAGGCCCGTTTACCAGCTTGAACCTGCTGCTGACGGTGGGCTTCGCCGGGTCGGCGGCGAGCCTGTTCTGGGTGCTCAGGTGGTGGGGAGCCAGCACTACCGCGGCGGCGGTGGGTGGTGCCGTGTACGGGTTCTCGCCGGCGCTGGTCGCCGCCAGCATGGGTCACTTCCAGCTGCAGTTCGCGGTGCTCCCGCCGCTGATCATCCATGCGGTGCTGCGGATCGTCACCGGCCGCGGCAGTGCCCTGCGGGCCGGCGTCCGGCTCGGCCTGCTGACCGCCGCGCAGCTGTTCGTCGGGGAGGAAGTGCTGGTCGACACGGCCGTGGCCGCCGTGGTCGTAGTTGCGGTGCTCGCCCTCGGTCACGCGCGCGCAGCCCTCGAGGCCATCCAGAGGCGGGTCCGTACGGTCGCCACCGGCTTGGGCGCCGCGGTCGCGGTCGTGGCACTGACCTGCGGCTACGCGCTGTGGGCGCAATTCCGCGGCCCGCTCGCCTCGCACGGCAGCCCGTGGCAGGTCAGCACGTTCCACAACTATCTGTACGCCTTCGTGACCCCGTCCGGCGCGTTGTTGTTCCACACCACGTCCAGCGCTGCCGCCGCGGCCAGCTACCCCGAGCCCCGGCCCGAATACCTCGCTTACCTGGGCTGGCCACTGCTCGTCGTCGCACTCGCGGCCGCGGTGCGCTACTGGCGGGACCCGAAGGTCCGGCTGTCAGCGGTGACATTCGCGCTACTCGAACTGTTCTCGCTCGGTGCCGCCACCGTGCACTTCCACGGGATCCGGTACCCGGGCGCGCTGCTGCCGTGGCACTGGCTGCAGGGCCTGCCGGTGCTGGCCGATGCGCTGCCAGACCGGTTCTCCATTCTGGCGGACGGCGCGGTAGCTGCTCTCCTGGTGTTCGCCATAGACCGGGCGCGCGGGCGAGGCTGGGGGCTGGCGGGGTACGGCGCCGCCGCGGTCGCGGTCCTGGCCATCCTCCCCCTGGTGCCCCGGCCGCTGCCGACCGCCAACGTTAGCCAAGCCCCGGCTGGCTGGCAGCAGGCCTTCGCCGGGCTTCGGCTGGCCTCCGGCGCCCACGTGCTGGTCATCCCTGACCTGAGGAACGGAATGGCCTGGCAGGCGGAGACCGGTGTGCCCGGCTCGATGGTCGGCGGCGGCGCGACCATCGAGCCCGACGCGAGCGGACAGGCCACGAGTTACGTGGACAACCGGCGCCCGACCGCGGTGTACCTCGGGACGCTCTACAGCGGGTCGCCGGGCGGGCACGCGCCCTCGCAAGCACAGTTGCGGTCCGATCTCGCGTACTGGCATCTGGCCGCGATCGTCGCCGTCGCCCCCCGGACCTCGCAGCTCGGGCGCTACCTAGCCGCGAAGTTCGGGCCCCCGACGATCGAGGTGGGCGACATGCTCGCCTGGCGACACCCCGTACTGCGAGCGTTGCCCGGTAGGTTAGCTCCTTTACAGACTGAAGGGACGCGCATGTCTGGCCTGGACACGATCGTGATCACCGGGGGCGCAGGATTCCTCGGCTCGCACCTTTCCGAACGGCTGCTGGCTGATGGCTGCTCGGTAATATGCCTGGATAACTTCTGCACCGGGACCCCGGCTAACGTGGCACACCTGATCGAGAACCCCGCGTTCCGGCTGATGCGCTACGACGTGACCGAGTACCTCTACGTGGGCGGCCCGGTGGACGCGGTGCTCCACTTCGCCTCTCCCGCGAGCCCGGTCGACTACCTCGAGCTGCCGATAGAGACGCTGAAGGTCGGCTCGATCGGGACCATCCACGCGCTGGGGCTGGCGCGGGAGAAGGGCGCGCGCTTCCTGCTCGCCTCTACCTCCGAGGTGTACGGCGATCCGCTGGTCCACCCGCAGGGCGAGGACTACTGGGGCAACGTGAACCCGGTCGGCCCGCGCGGTGTGTACGACGAGGCGAAACGCTTCGCCGAGGCGCTGACCGTGGCCTACGGCAAGAATCACAAGGCGGATACGAAGATCGTGCGCATCTTCAACACCTACGGTCCGCGGATGCGACCCAACGACGGCCGGGCCATCCCCACGTTCATCAGCCAGGCGCTGCGCGGTGAGCCGATCACCGTAGCCGGTGACGGCAGCCAGACCCGGTCGGTCTGCTACGTCAGCGACCTGGTCGAGGGCGTCCTGAGGTTGCTGCGATCATCACATCCCGGCCCGATGAACATCGGGAATCCCGGCGAACTGTCGGTGCTGGAACTGGCGGAGATGATCCGGCGCATGACCGGGTCACAGTCGCCTATCACCTTCATCCCCCGCCCGCAGGACGATCCGATGGTGCGGCAGCCGCGGATCGGCCTGGCCCATGACGTCCTCGGCTGGAAACCCGAGGTGGGCCTGGAGGAAGGCCTGGGCCGGACGATCGAGTGGTTCCGGGAGCGTGCGGGATGAAGCTCTCCATCTTGATGCCCGTGTATAACGAGGCCAGGACCGTGCAAGCCGTCATCAAGCGGGTACTCGACGTCAGCTTCCCCTGTCAGGTGGAGGTGGTGATCGTCGATGACGCGAGCACCGATGGCACCGCCGAGATCATCGACCAGTTTCAAGACGAGAGGCTGATCACAATCCGGCACCCGGTGAACCGCGGCAAGGGAGCCGCGATCCGCACCGCGACCGCGGCGGCCACCGGTGATTTCATGGTGCCGCTGGACGCGGACCTGGAGTATCGGCCGGAAGAAATCCCCAAGCTGCTCGAACCGGTCCTGAGCGGCGACGCCGAGGTCGTCTACGGCAGCCGGACCTTCGGCAGCCATTCGGCGTACTCGTTCTGGTACGTCCAGGGCAACAAGGCCCTGACCACGTTCGCGAACGTGCTGTTCAATGCGTACATCGCGGACCTGGAGACATGCTTCAAACTCATGCCTCTTGACCTGCTGCGCAGCTTGAACATCAGCTCCGACGGATTCGGCATGGAGGCCGAGATCACCGGGAAGCTGCTGGCCCGCCGCATCCGCCCGTTCGAGGTGCCGATCACGTACCGGGCCCGCAGCCGCGAAGCGGGTAAGAAAATCACCTGGCGGGACGGGGTACAGGCCATGTGGATCCTGGCCCGGATCCGGCTGACGAGACCACGTAAGGGCGTGAAGTCGCAGCCCTAGCCGGGGGCGGATCCGGAAGCCGGCCGGTAGACCGACGCTCCGTCGGCTCGGTAGCTGAACCTGAAGCCGGTGGCGGACAGATATTGGGACAAGGCCGGGCTGGGCTTCGGCAGCCATACCAGGACCCAGCCGACGTGCAGGGTCCGCAGGTCCGCCCGGGCCGTCACGATCTGTGCTGGCGATCTCTTCCGGCCCTGCTGGGCCTGGTTGAGCTGGGCATAAAACGGATGCCGGGCGATCCCCGCAACGGTCCGCGTGGGCACCCAGGACGTGTAGCAGACCGCCCGCGGATGCCCGTCAGCGGTGGCGATCAAGATGGCCTGGGAGGTAGGCGGCTCGCCGTAGAAGGGGAGGTTGTACAGGCCGAACGGGATGTCGACGACGATCGAGCCGGAATGGTCGGCGGCAATCGGGCGGTCCAGCGCGGGCAGCGCGGTGGGCATGGTCGGCACACCTCCCGGGCTGCCCGACCAGCCTGCCTCCAGGACGGCGAGTGCCGTCACGGCCAGGATCACCGGCCAGGCCCGGTGCCGCGCCAGCCAGTCCACTGCCGCGCCGGCGAGCAGCGCTGCGCCGACCAGCCCGAGCAGGGCGAGCCGGTCGGCCTCGCGGAAGACGGACAGGCCGGGGGTCCGGAGGAACCAGGTGTACGGCATCAGTAGCGACACCCGCAGGCCGTCCCAGATCTGGGCCAGCGGCACGTACACGTGGGTGCCGACATCCAGCACCGGCCCGAGCGATAGCGCGGCGCCGCCCAGCCAGAGCAGCGCGAGCAGCCAAGCGCTGCACCGGCGCCAGCTCGCGAGCAGGCCCAGGACCGCCAGCAGGCTGAGCACCACGCCGAAGGTGTTGAGCGTCTCGAGATGGGTGCGGGAGGTGTAGATGCGGCCTAGGCTGGTGAGCCCGTCGTTGACGAGCCGAGGCGAGGGAGCGAACAAACTCGGCAGGTTGGCGACCCACCTGGTGTACCCGTACGACGTCGCCGGAGCGGTGGTCCCGCCCGCGTGTGCCTGCTGGACCATGGCCACCAGCTGCGGGCTGGCCACGACGGCGGCCGTGACCGCACCGACGGCCACGACCCTGAGCCGGGTCAGGGCCGTGGACCGCTCGCGCACCGTCAGCAACCACGGGATGAGCGCGAGAACGGCCACGATGACGGCCATCACCGCTGATTCCTGATTGACCAGCGCGCAGGCGCCTAGCACCACGCCCAGGATCAATCCCCGGCCGGTGGTGGGGCTACGGCGCAACCTGACGGCTGCCTCGAGGGTTAGCGGCAGGAACACCGTGCCGTACACGATATTGATGTGGTACCAGGCCTGGTACGTCAGCATCGCCGACAGCCCGAAGAACGCTCCGGCCGCGATCGCGCCGACCCTGGTGGGCAGCCATAGCCGGGCGGCCCGGTACATCGCATAGCAGGCCAGGCCGGGCGCGAGGATATTCAGCAGGTTGTAGGTGGCCGACGGGCCGAAGGCCAGAGTGAAGGGAGTCATCACCGCACCGAGCAGCGGCACCAGCGTCTGGTACCCCAGCTGGAGTCCGACGGGCGCGGCCAGGTAGGTGGTGGACCACGGATTGTGCAGGTGGACAATCTGGTGGGCTACCCACCACATGTCCCATACATAGATGGACACGTCCCTGCTGACCGGCAGCCTGCCGGTCAGGTAGGACGACAGCGGCCAGGTCGCCGCGACCCCGGCGGCCAGGAAGGCGGCCAGCACCGCCGCCTCGCGCGCCCAGGGGCGCGCGGCAGCGTGCCGCAATCGCCCCGGTATGCGGGCAGCTTGTCCTGGCTTGCTCGCGGTCTGCCCCTCGATCATCACGGGCAGCCTAGTCGCCAACAGGCACGAGCGTGCCGGGCGGGGCCGATTGCCATCGCTCCGGTAGAGTCGTCCGGTGGCATGGACTAGGGCGGGGAAGCGTACGCGAGTCCGCGCAGACTTCTCGGCGGCGGATGCGGAGCTGGCGTCCACGCTCGACAACCTCGACGGCGCCGACAACTACGCGGAATGGATCTTCGAGCTCATCGAGCCGTACCTGGGCCACGAAGTGCTGGAGGTCGGCGCAGGTCACGGGACTTTCACCGAGATGCTGGCCAGGACGGCTAAGCGGGTCGTCGCCTGCGACCTATCCGAGCGGTGCGTCAGCAGGCTGCGCGAGAGATTCTCGGGTGAGGAGTCGGTGGAGATCTTGCACGGATCCGTCGACTCGGCCGCCGCCCACGGCCCCTTCGACAGCGTGATACTGATCAACGTCCTCGAGCACATCGAGGACGACGACGGCGCGTTGCGAGAACTCGCCCGGCTCCTGCGACCCGGAGGGCGAGCCGTCCTGTGGGTACCCGCATTCTCGCTGCTCTACAGTGACTTCGACCGGAAGATCGGTCACTATCGCCGCTATCGCCGGCCTGAACTGCGGACGCAGCTCTTGCGGGCCGGATACGAGGTACGGGACATCAGGTACGTCAACACCGTCGGCGCGGTGGCGTGGCTGGTGCTGGCTCGCTTCCTGCGACGCACACCCACAAACGGCACTCCGGTCAAGGTCTTCGACAGGTATTTCGTTCCGCTGCTCAAGCGTCTGGAGCGACGGTGGCAGCCACCTTTCGGCCAGTCCGTGCTTGCGGTAGCGACCCGGCCCGCGGAATAGTGGCTGCCTCGGATGAAGGTCTCCGAGGCGCTCGTGCTACTGGCCGCCGGTACGGCGGGCGGCATCTTCAGCACGGTGGTGGCTATCGCCTCGCTGGTGACCTATCCGGTGCTGTTGGCCCTGGGGGTCCCGCCGCTGTCGGCCAACATGACCAATACGGTCTCGCTCGTGCTCACCGGGGTCGGCTCGGTGGCCGGGTCCCGGCCGGAACTGGCCGGACAGGGCCGGCGGGTGCTGCGGCTTGGCGTCATCACCGCGCTCGGCGGCGCGGCCGGGGCGGCGGTCCTGCTGCTGACCCCGGCGAGCGCGTTCACGGTGGTGGTTCCGGTGCTGATCGGCGGCGCGTCGCTGGTGCTGCTCGTCCAGCCCAGGCTGACCATGCTGACGCCGCCCGAGGTGCTGGACACCAGGCACCGCCTGGCCCTGGGCGCGGCGCTTTTCACGGTCGCCGTGTACGTCGGGTACTTCGGCGCGGCCGCGGGGGTCATGCTGCTCCTGGTGCTCAGCGCCGTGATCCCCGAGCCGCTCGTCCGGGTCAACGCGATCAAGAACGCCGTGTCCGGAATGGCGAACGCGCTGGCCGCGGTCTGCTTCGCGCTATTCGGCGACGTGCGGTGGAAGCTCGTGCTGCCGCTCGCGGCGGGCTTCCTGATCGGCGGGTGGATCGGGCCCAAGATCGCCCGCCGGGTCCCCGCGGGGGTGTTCCGCGTGTTCGTCAGCCTGTGCGGACTGGGGCTGGCGGTGAAGCTGGGCATCAGCGCGTATCGCTGATGTCGCTGAGGCCAGGGTCGGCTCGTGGGGAAGGTACTGCAAAATAAGGGAAGTGCGCTCATCGAGCGAACTACCGTGACAAAATTCTTCACATACTCATCCACAATGGTTTACTCTGTGCTAGTGAGTCGGCACTAGGGGTGATGCTCGGCCCTCGGGCGCCGACGGCGGCGGTCAACTCGCGCCAGGTGGCAGACCCGGACTGTGCGACGGCACGGGGCTACGGGCAGTTTCCGCGCGGGCAGAATAGGAGCTCGACGATGCTGGTACTTGTTATTGTCATAATCGCGGTCGGCTACGTGGTCTCGGTGCGCATTCACCCGCTCCGCAAGTGCCCCCGATGCAACATGAGCGGCAGGCACTTCGGCGCCGTCTTCAAGGGCTCCTATCGGCGCTGCCGCAGGTGCGACGGGCGCGGCCAGCTCGACCGCGTCGGCACGCAGGTCTTCTACGGCGGGACCAAGCACACCGGGGTCTTCCCCAAGAAGTAGGCGCAGGCCCGCCAGGCCAGGATCGGCCGGCTCGCGACCCCGCCCGCGCGCCGCCTGATCTGCTCAGGGCGCGACGATGACCTTGCCCACCGCGCCCGCCTCGGCGGCCTCCTGCGCGGCCACGATGTCGGCCAGCGGGAACTTGTGCACGGGCAGGCCGGTGAGCTTACCGGCCGCGAGCGCGGCGGTGATGTCCGCGGCGGCTCGGTCTAGCGCAGCCGACGGCACCGTGTACACCAGCATGAACTTGAGTGTGATGTTGCCGCTCATACAGGCCCGGACGGGCAGCACCGGGTCGGCAGCCTCGGCCGCGTAGGTCATGATCGTGGTCCCGGCCCGGGCCACGGCCAGATCCAGGGCGAGGTTGGCGCCGAGCGCCACCTCGATCACCCGGTCGACAGCAGGAGCGAACGCGCGGATCTGTTCGGCCGCGTCCGCCGCGCGGTAGTTCACTACTAGGTCCGCGCCTGCCTTCTTGGCCAGCGCCGCCTTCTCGGCGCTGCTGACGGTCGCGATCACACGAGCCCCGGCCCGTTCGGCCAGTTCAATAGCGAAATGACCGACCGCTCCGGCACCTCCGGCCACCAGTACGGTCTGACCGGTGACCGGCCCGTCGCAGAACAGGGCGTAGTGCGCGGTCATGGCGGGCACGCCAAGGGAGGCACCCAGGTCGAACCCGGCACCGTCAGGCAGCGGCACGGCCTGGCGATCGGGTACCACGGTCCACTCGGCGGCGGTGCCCCAGCGTCGGCCGGCCGCCGCGAGCCACAGCCAGACCCGCTCGCCCACGCGCCCAGGGTCGACCCCCGGGCCGACGCCCTCGATGATGCCCGCGCCGTCCATGTGCGGGACCTGGAAGCCGTCGAGGGGCCGCGGAGTCAGCCCCGCGCGGGACTTGTAGTCGGTGGGGTTGACGCCCGAGGCGCGCACCCGGACCAGGACCTCCCCCGGCCCCGGCTGCGGCCGCTCGACCTCCTCGACCTGCAGCACATCGGCCGCGGGTCCCGTCTGCCGGTACAAGGCTGCGATCATGGATGCAGCGTAGCGCCCTTGAATATCTTGTCGACAGCGTTGCGCGGTCCGTGCAGCGCCAGCCCGGCGAACCGCAGGTCAGCCGCTGCGATGGCGCGCACCGCGGCCCGGTTGTCGTCGTCGTGGCCGGTCTGGAACATGTCCATCGTGTAGACCGCCATCGGCATCTCGCGGGCCAGCGCCCGCTGGTGCGCCTGGCTGAGCGCCGCGCCGTCGGCCGCATAGACCACCACGGGCTGGCGGAACAGCTCCAGGTAGGTGTTCCCCGACCCGTCTTCGTACGGCTTTCCCATGACGTCGGGTGTGGCGGCGGCGATGCCGCTGGCCAGGAACGCGGTGACGTTCAGCTTCTGCCACGGCTCGAGGTCGGCGCGGACGGCAATGGCGATCTTGGTGTCGAAACGTATGGTCACCGGTATGAGCATGGCCCGGTCGCGCTCCCGGGTATTGAACGCTGGAGCGGGGCGGGCTGCGATAATGGAGTGTGGCTGGCGGCGACGGCCCTTCGTCCCCGGACTGGGCTCGGTACTGGCGCGCAGACGCCTTGCCGGTGGAGGCGATGCACGCGCACTTCACCTCGCACGTGTATCACCGGCACAGCCACGAGAGTTACTCGTTCGGCGTGACCGAGACCGGGGCGCAGGCGTTCACCTGCCGCCGCGGACGGCACGTCAGCGGGCCGGGCATGGTGATGGCCTTCAACCCCGACGATCCGCACGACGGCCACGCGGCCACCGGCGGCGGGTTCACCTACCGGATGGTGCACATCTGGCCGGAATTCTTCGTCGGCCTGGCCGGCGCCGGCCGCCCGCTCCCGTTGTTCCGCGTGCCGGTGCTGGCCGATCCGGTGATCGCCCGGTCGGTGCGCCGCCTGCACACCGCCCTGACCGGGCCCGCTAGCGAGCTGGAGCGGTACGAGCGGCTCACCGCGACGGCCAGGCTGCTGGTCCGGCACGCCTCCGGGCGCGTCCCGGCGGCGGACGCGCTGGGGCCGGGGTCCGATCCGGGCCTGGCCGCCCGGATCCGCGCGCACATCCACGACGCCGGCACCGCCGCGGACCTGACCGCGGGTGACCTGGCCGCGGCCGCCGGGTGCAGCAGGTACACGGCCTACCGGGCCTTTCACCAGGCCTACGGGCTCGCGCCCAGCGACTACCAGCGGCAGCTGCGGGTGCGCGCCGCGCGCAGGCTGCTTTCCGGGGGCGTGCCGCCCGCGGTGGCCGCGGCCGAGGCCGGGTTCGCCGACCAGGCCCACCTGACCCGGTGGTTCCGGCGCTACTACGGGATCACCCCCGGGGCCTACCGAAGCGCAGTCCGCCCGCAGGCAGGTACCGGTGAGCGCTAGCGCGTGGAGCACGATCGCCAGCCTGGCCACCGCGCTGGGCACGCTGGTTCTCGCCGTGGCCACGTTCTCCGCGGTCAGGTCGTCGAACCTGATGGCCAAGATCGCTCAGGAGCAGTTCCTGGTCCAGCTGCGGCCGGTGCTGACCACCTCCCGCCGCGAGGACCCCACGCTCAAGGTCAACTTCGGCGACACGAAGTGGGTGCGCATCCCCGGCGGCGGCGCGGCCGGCGAGGTCGGCCCCGGGGACGGGTCGATGGGGCCGGACACCCCGGTCGTCTTCCTGGCCGTCGCGCTGCGCAACGCGGGCAACGGCATCGCGGTGCTGCACGGCTGGCGGTTCTTCCCGGAGTGGCATCGCGACGGGGAGCATGCGCCGCTGGAGGAGTTCGAGCGGCAGAACCGGGACCTGTACATTCCGGTCGGCGACGTCGGGTTCTGGCAGGGGGCGTTCCGCGACACCCAGCACGCCGGGTACGACGAGGCGCGCAAGGTCATCGAGGCCCGCGAGCCGTGGACGGTGGAACTGCTCTACGGCGACCACGAGGGCGGGCAGCGGGTGGTCAGCCGGTTCACCATGCTGCCGGTCAAGGCTCAGGGCGCCAGCCCGGAGGCCAGGCCGGACGCCAGCCCGGACGGCGCACCGGAGCTGCGCTGGCTGGCCACGGCCAGCCGTCACTGGAACATCGACCGCCCCGACCCTCGATAACCCTGCAGGCTGCTCCCAGGGAATCCCCAGCTCGCTCGGCCGACTTCTGACGGACTTTGCAGCTTTACCTCTGGTACTGTCGCACCCTGTCCATCACAATTAGGTATCGAACCTATTGGCCGAAAGTCGCAGAAGTCGTGACATAGCGAGGCGGGTGACAGGAGCAGGTGCGGTTGCGAGCGGCGTGGCACACCAGGCCGCGCCCTGCCGTCCGCGATGGCGAGGAGCCTGCGGTCGGAGACGATAACGGCCCGCGCAGGCGGGCCCGCTGGTTTCTCCGCACGCCGGCCGCGGCCGCGCTTACCACCGCGCTGATCGTGGGCGTGGTGGTCATGGTGACTCCCGCCGAAGGAGCCGCCGGCGACATCGCCTCCAGTTTCGCCCGGGCGGTACGGCAGCTGGTATCAACCTCGCAGAACGGGAAGGGTTTCGCCGGTACCCCGGCGGTCGGCGCCCTGTTCACTATGTCCAAGGGCCACCTCGGCCAGCACTTCTGCACGGGGAGCGTGATCAGCAGCCCGCACGGCGACCTGGTCATCACCGCCGCGCACTGTGTGAGCGGTACCTCCGGCATCGTCTTCGTACCGGGCTACGACCGCGGCGCGACCCCGTACGGAATCTGGACCGTGACCAAGATCTACGTGAACCGGGCGTGGGAGTCATCCTCCGATCCGGACGACGACGTGGCCTTCTTGAGCGTGAGCCAGCCCGGCTCGATCGTCCCGATCGAGGACGTGACCGGAGCAGAGGCACTTCAGACCGGCACGTCACCGCGGCAGTTGGTCGAGGTCATCGGTTACCCGGACGCCGGCAACGAGCCGATCGTATGCCGGAACTGGACCCGGGAACCGATGTCGGACCAGCTCGAGTTCGACTGCGGCGGCTACACCGACGGGACCAGCGGCGGGCCGTTCCTGGCCAGCATCAACCCAGTGACCGGGCAGGGCACGGTGATCGGGGTCATCGGCGGCTACGAACAGGGCGGCCTTACCCCACAGGTCTCGTATTCGTCGATGTTCGGCGCGAACGTCGCGGCCCTGTACCGGCTGGCGGTGGCCGGCGGCTGAGGCCAGCGGCTGAGGCCGGCCCCGCCGCCTAGCTCGCGGGCGGGGGCGGGACGATCTGGTCGATGTCGGCCAGCTCGTCCGCGGACGGGATCCACTCCGACGCTGCCACGTTCGCCTTCACCTGCTCGGGGGTCATCGCCCCCGAGATCACCGACGAGCAGCCCGGCTGGGCGGCCAGGGCGCCGATGGCCACGTCCAGGACCGTGACACCGTGCTCCAGGGCCCAGGCGATCAGCGCCTCGACCTGGTCCAGCTTCCTCTCGGTGACGTAGCCCGCGCGGCCGGCCAGCCTGCTTCCGGCCGGGACCGGCTGGCCGCGCCGGACCTTGCCGGTCAGCAGCCCGTTGGCCAGCGGGAAGTAGGGCAGTACACCGACGCCGAAGTGCCGGGCCGCGGGCACGAGCTCGGCCTCGGCCGCGCGCTCGAGCAGCGACCAGTGATTCTGGGCCGAGATGAACGGGGCGTGGCCGCCGATCGTGGCTAGGTGCGAGGCGTCGGCGAGCTGCCAGCCGGAGAAGTTGGAGTGACCCAGGTACCGGACCTTGCCCTCGGCGACCAGCTCGTTCAGAGCCGCGATGGTCTCCTCGACCGGGGTCACCGGATCCGGCGTGTGCAGCTGGTACAGATCGATGTAGTCGGTGCGCAACCGCCGCAGCGACTCGGTCACGGCCCGCCGGATGTAGGCCCGGCCGCCCTTGGCCCCGGCGGCCGGGCCGTAGCCCATGTCCGCACGCTGATGGCCGAACTTGGTGGCCAGGACGATCTGGTCCCGGCGTCGGCCGAGGATCTCGCCGAGCGCGCGCTCAGACCCGCCGCCTTCGCCGTAGGTGTCGGACGTGTCGAACAGGGTGATGCCGGCGTCGATGGCCGCGTCAACCACCGCGCGCGTCCCGTCGAGGTCCAGGCGGCCGCCGAAGTTGTTACAGCCGAGTCCGGCTACCGATACCACGAGTCCTGATCCGCCAAGCGGCCTATAGCGCATGGACCCATTTTACGGATTCCCGATCGCCTATGGCGCGGCGCGGTGAGACATCACTACGCCGGAACGGACCGTAGTTATCCGCCCGCCATGCGCAGTTACGGCTTGCGGGCCACGAGCGCGTAGCAGTAGTCGTCGCTGGGCTGGGCCGGGACCTGTTCGCCCGGTTCGGGACGCCATTGCGGCGTCCACACCAGGCCGGGCTTTACCACGTCCAGGCCGGGCACCAATGCGAGCACTTCTTCCCGGCTGCGGACGAACATCGGCGTGGTCGCCGCGTCGTAGACCCGCGCCGCAGCGCGTACCCGCGCAGTGGCATCCGCGGTGACGTGGGTGAGCGCGACGTAACTGTCCGCCGGAAACGGCGCCAGCAGCTCGCCGATGATCGCGGCCGGATCATCCGCGTCGGCCAGGAAGTGCAGTATGGAGACCAACAAGACGCCCACCGGTTCGTCAAAGTCGATCAGACGCCGCAGCTCAGGGTCGGCTAGGAGGTCGGCTGGCGCGCGCACGTCGTGCCCGATGATGACCGCGTTGGGTGTGCCCTGCAGCATGTTCCTGGCGTGCGCGAGCACCACCGGGTCGTGGTCCACGTAGACGACGCGCGTCGCCGGGTTGGCGGCCATGGCCACCTCGTGTACGTTCTCCGTGGTCGGCATCCCCGTGCCGATGTCGATCAGCTGCCTGACGCCCCCCTCATTCACCAGGTAACGGACCACACGGCGCACGAAGGCGCGGTTGATTTGGGCGGCTTCGCGTATATTTGGCAGCCGCGCTGTGATCTGATCGCCCGCATCCCGGTCCGCGGCATAATTGTTTTTGCCGCCCAGGAAATAGTCGTAAATTCGCGCTGAGCTCGGAATGTCTGGCCGGAATGTGGTCCGCCAGTCGTCGCGGCCTAGTGGTTCCGGCGGCGCGTCCGACGCCTTTGGACCATCACCGCTCATCAGCGCGAGTTTCCTTTTCCTTGTTTTACGCAGTCGTTTCTAGATGTTTACGCGAGTCAAATACCAGGCCGCCGATCCGTCCCGGCCGCGCCTGCCGCCGTCGTGGCAACCAGGCACGATCGGCGTTCGGGGAGTCCTTGGTCTGGAGTTATCAGAGAGTGAGAATTAGACAGAGGTGTCCTGCTTGGCCGGGCCGGACAGTCGATAGTGGGGGGTGCCATGCAATCCCAGGTGGGATATCATCGGATTTATCGAACATCGAGATGGCAACGCGTTGCCACGCAATTGCGTAATACAATTCCGTGGCAGGGCGACCGAGGAGGCGACATGCCAGAGGCAACGGAAGGGCCGACTGTGCTGCGCATCCTGCTGGGCACCCAGCTGCGGAGGCTCCGGGAGAGCCGGGGGATCAGCGCGCAGGCCGCGGCCAAGGCGATCCGCGGATCGGAGTCCAAGATCAGCCGCATCGAGCTTGGACGCAACGCCATCCGCGAGATCGACGTGCTCGACCTGCTGACGCTGTACGGGGTCGACCCGCGCGAGCGCGAGCAGCTGCTCACCCTCGCCGAGCAGTCGAACAAGCCCGGCTGGTGGCACCGGTACAACGACATCCTGCCCGACTGGTTCCAGGCGTACGTCGG
>PLIQ01000487.1 GCA_003140115.1 Actinomycetota bacterium
AGCGCTTCGATGGAGTCGGCGGCGAGGTCGGCCCCGTCGCGGGCGCCGAAGGCCCGCGACCGCCGCCGGGCCTCCGCGGCGAACCGGTCGGAGGCGAGGACCTCCTGGACCGCGGCCCGGATGCGGAGCTCGTCCGTGTCGGGCGGCAGGGCCAGGCCAGCCCCCCACTCCTCGATCAGCCGGGTGTTGGGGGCCTGGTCCCCGCCCTTAGCCGGGATACCGACGACGGGGACCCCGTGGCGCAGGGCCCGCATCATGGTTCCGTGCCCGCCGTGGCCGAGCACGACCGCGGCCCGCTCCAGGAGCTGCTCGTGGTCCGCGAAGGACGTCAGCCAGGCGTTGGCGGGCGCGGACAGTTCGGCGGGCTCGACGATTCCGCCGGTGGTGGCGACCACGTGCACCGGCAGCGGCGCCAGCGCGTCGAGCGCCCGCTGCAGCATGGCCGGATCACGCTGCTCGGCTACCGTGCTGAAGCTGAGCAGCACGACCGGGACGGGGTCGTCGTCCGCCCACGGCAGCGCCGCGGGTACGGCCTGGCGCTCGCTGGTGAGCACCGGGGCCCCGTGCACCACGTGGGACCAGTCCACGGTCGGCTCGCCGTCCAGGGCCGCCAGCGTGTTCACGTGCAGCAGGTCGCGCTCGCCCCACAGCTCGTCCAGCGTCGGCAGGGCGTCGAACCCGGCTCGCTGCCGCGACTGGCTCTGCATGGCGACGTTGGCGCGCCACATGTCGATCAGCCGGTAGCAGAAGGTGTGCAGCATCACCGCGGTGGGCCGGCCGAGCCGGGGAGCCACGTTCAGGGCCGCCGCGAACATCGCGTCGATCACCACCAGGTCGGGGTCGTCGGCCGCGACGATGCCGGCGAGTTCCTCCCCGACCGCGGGCGAGCTGGTGTAGCCGAACACCGTGGCCAGCGGGTGGAAGGAGTAATGATCGAGATCCGAACGAGCGTGGCTGAACGCGCTCGCTTTCACCCCGGCCGCTGCGGCCCGCGGCACCATCTCCGGCCGCCCGTAGAACCGGACATCGTGCCCGCGGCTCTCGAGCGCGTTCGCGATCCCCAGGCCCGGCGGCAGGTTCCCGCCGCCGTCCCAGCACGCCCACCCGATTCTGCTCATTTGGGTTCCCTCTCCCTAGGTTCCCAGCGCGCCCCGGACGAGGCGCAGCATGACCGCTTCCGCGGCCGGGCGGTCCAGGCGCAGGTCGCGCCGCAGGACCTTCCAGACGTACACATCCATGGCCACGACCAGCGCGGTGACGGCAGCTTCCCGCTCGCCCTCGGCGCAGCGGTCCAGCTGAGCCTGGAACGACTTCTGCACCCACGCGCGGTGGTTCTTACGGCCGAGCCGGGCCAGGTCGGCGAAGCCGGCCACCTGGTCCTCCACGGCCAGCATCCGGACCAACCGGTCGCCGATTTCCTCGTAGTCGTCGAACAGCCGGGTCACCGCCTGCTCCGCCGAGGCCGCCCGCTCGAAGGGCCGGGAGCGGTCGCGGACGCTGCCGATCACCGCCATGATCAGCTCCTCCTTGCTGCCGAAGGCGCGCAGCACGGTCTGGACGCTGGTCCCCGCCGCGGTGGCGACGTTCTCCAGCGTGAACCCGGAGGACTTGGTCTCGAACAGGTCCCGGGCGGCGTCCAGGATCCGCTGCCGGGTGGCCTCGGCCTGCCGGGCCCGGGTCTCCATCGAGTACCGCCGCGAATTCATGTTAGTGATGGTGACACGAATCAGATTTCATGTCAACGCCATACTCACGAATAGGCGCGACCGCCGGAGTGTGCCCAGCCTGGGCGCGCAGACGCCGGTTACGGGTGGTTGCTATCGGCGGGTGGGCTAGCGGGCGGCAGCGGCGTTGAACAGGCGCTGCCCGGCTGCTCCGGGCAGCCACTCCAGTGTCTTCTCAAAGTGCACGGTCGTACCGTGGCGTTCGTTGCCGGTGAGCTGCATGTTGTCGGCCACCGCATCGATGATCTTCAGACCGCGGCCGTGCTCGGCGGTGGCGGGTACGGGCTCGCCGACAAGAGCAGTCACGCCTGGCCGTTCCTGGTCATTCTTAAGGCCGCCCTGGACAGTACTGGTTCCGCTGCCAGCATTGACCACTTCGATGACGCACTGCCCGTCCCTGGCGCTGGCCTGCACCTCGTACTCCTGGCCAGGCCCGGCGTGCTGAACGACGTTTGCGCAGGCCTCGCTCAGCGCCAGCGCGATGTCGGCGCGCGTATCCGGCGTGACTCCCAGAGTCTCCAGGCACCGGTCCAGAACCCGGCGGCTGACTGGCACGCTGGCGGCATCGCGGGGCAGGTAGAGCGCCATCTTGATTTCCATGCCATCCACCTCCGGCCGGCACCAGCTACATCGGCAGGCCTTTGAGCCCGCCTGATCACTTCTGCCTCAGCCGGGCGGCCCCAAACCCGGTTGGCTAAATGACGTCAGCCAGCCATGCGCTCTGCATGGCCGACGTCATGACGTAGGAGCCTGCGTCGAAGTAGAACACGGCCCTGGCCCCGACGCTTTCGGCGCCTGAGAGGAGATCCTCCTCCTGGCTGGTCGCGTTCGGGTCGCCCGGAGGGATCCCGGTCTCAGACACCATGAACGGCAGGTCGCCGCTGGCGTTCTCGACGTCCGTGTAGCTGGACGCGAACCGGTTCGACCAGGTCGTGCCCGTGTTGGCGTAATAGCCGTCAAGCCCCGCCATGCCCACGTTGGCGACGGTGTAGCCGCCGCTCGACCAGTAATTGGCGACGGCCGAGCCGCCCTGCTCGATGTTGGGCGCCCAGACCCAGGTAATAAGGCTCTTGGCGGTGGCGTTCTGGTCGATTACGCCGGTGACGTGGTTCCACGCTTGGATCCATTCGGATTCTTGCTGGGCCTGACTCATGAACTGGGTGTTACCCGAATACCAGTCCCACGGGTACCACGACCCGTTTGGCTCGTGGTCGAACGTCAGGTAAAGCTTGCGGTTCAGCGACGCGACGGCGCTGGCGAAATTGGTCAGATAGGGGTCCGAGTGGCCGGCGATAACCGACGACAAACTCACGGAGGTGCCCGAATTGCAGGGGTTACCGCAGGTTTGCAGCTCAAGGAACGGCGTGACCGAACTCGGTAGCGCGCTGACGTCGGACGACTGGACCCCTTCATCCCAGCCGTAGTACTGGATCGCGCCCGCGTATTCCNNAGCACGACTACGTTCCGCCTTCCTGTCGCAGGTACCGATTTAACTTGACTCTGCACAGGAGTCGAAACCCGGATCGGCAGAATTAGCAGATGACGACGGAAGACCCCTATCACCTGGAGCGGTTCGTCGCGGCCCAGGACGTTGGCGGCACCTACGATCGCGCCGCCGCCGAGCTGCGTGCTGGTCGCAAGACCGGCCACTGGATGTGGTTCATCTTCCCGCAGATCGCCGGCCTGGGATACAGCCAGGCGTCACGGATGTACGCGATCACCTCACTGGAGGAGGCCAGAGCGTACCTGGCTCATCCGGTGCTCGGCGCGCGGCTGATCGAATGCGCGACCATCTTGACCGGCTTGGCCGGCCTGACCGCGGAGCAGATCCTCGGCGAGGTTGACGCGCTGAAGCTACGATCCTCGATCACGCTGTTCATGCACGCGGCTCCCGGCGAGCCGGTGTTCCG
>PLIQ01000470.1:0-3987 GCA_003140115.1 Actinomycetota bacterium
AGGTCCCAATGCCGGACGGCGCTGCCGCCTCGCCGGACGCCGCCCCCTCCGGCGATCCGGACATCCCCTCGTTCCCCTGGCAGCGCACCCCCGAGCGCCCGTCCCGCCGTCGCCGCGACCCCATCAGGCGCGACGCCATCGTCAGCGCGGCGATCGACCTCCTCGACCGCGAGGGCCTGGCCGCCCTGAGCATGCGCAAGCTCGCCGACGAGCTCGGCGCCGGCGCCGCCTCCCTCTACTGGCACGTCGGCAGCAAGGACGGCCTCCTCGACCTGGTCATGGACGAAATCATCGGCGAGGGCAACGTCCCCGACCCCGACCCCGAGCGGTGGCAGGAGCAACTCAAGCAGGTCGCCCGCGACCAGCGCGCCGCCAGCCTCCGCCACCCCTGGATCGTCCGCGTCTCGATCGGCCGCATCCCCATGGGCCCCAACGCCCTGCGCTACTCCGAGCGCATCCTGGCCATCCTGCGCGCCGGCGGCCTCCCCCCGCGCCTGGCCGTGCAGGGCTACTTGCTCCTGATCGCCACCGTCAACGGCTTCACCATCGACGAGACCGGCGTCGACGACGTACCCGACCCCGCCGCCAACGTCCCGCCCACCGACCCAGACAGCCGCCAGCAGGCCGCCGACATGGCCCGCGACTACATCGCCTCGCTCCCCGCCACCCAGTTCCCCAACATGACCGCCCTGGCTGACGAGTTCGCCCTAGCCGACCCCGACGAGCGCTTCGATCTCCTGATCGACATCTTCGTAGACGGCCTATCCCGCCGCGCCGCCCAACCCTGACGCAGCCCGGCCTGTCCGTAATGTCGACCGTTCCAGGCGTGCGCGAAGATCCGCTTTGGAGACCTTCCCGATCTGGGTGCGCGGCAGCGCGTCGGTGAGTTCGAGACGTTCGGGCCACTTGTATTTGGCCAGGCCCTCGGCCTCCAGGTAAGCGCAGATGTCGGCGAGGGTCGGCGGGTTGCGCGGGTCCCGGGGCACGACGTAGGCGCAGCCGCGTTCGCCCAGCCTGGGGTCGGGCATGCCGACCAGGGCCATCTCGGCCACGGCCGGGTGACCCGCGACCAGGAGCTCGACCTCTTCGGCGTTGATCTTCTCGCCACCGCGGTCGATGAGGTCCTTGATGCGGCCCTCGATCGAGTAGCTCAGCGTCCCGCCGTACCTGCGGGCCCGCACGAGATCGCCAGAACGGTAGAAGCCCTCGGCGGTGAAGGCGTCGCGGTCGCGGTCCGGCGCGGCGAGGTACCCGCGGATCGTGTACGGCCCGCGCGCGGCCAGCTCTCCGGTCTCGCCCTCGGGCACCTCGTCGTCCGTACCGGGCCGCAGCACCCGGACTTCATCAAGGGGCGAGATGGGCAAACCGACGGTCTCGGCCCGCAGGTCGGCGGGCGCGTCGAGCGGGGTGAACAGGAACAGCCCCTCGCTCATGCCGAACGCCTGGGTGACGTGCACCCCCCGCCCGGTCAGCTCGTCGAAGACCGGACGGGGGACCCGCGCGGCGGTCAGCACCCAGGTGCCGAGCCGGGCGACGGCGTCGTCGAACGCCGGGTGTGACAGGTATTCGCTGGCCAGTCCCGGCGGGCTCATGGTCCACGTGGCACCGTGCTCCGCCATCAGCGGGAGCATGACGTCGGCGGCGGGAGTCGCGAGGAGCAGCGCCGCGCCGACGCCGTGCGCGGCGTGCAGGCCGTTGACGAGCGCCGCGTTGTGGGCGAGCGGGAGCCCGAAGGCGAGCACGCTGTGCTCCGTGTGGCCCCACCATCTGGACGTCAGGTCGGCGTTGTAGCGGTACTCGGCGTGCAGCCGGGGGATGATCTTCGGTGTTCCGGTGGTGCCACCCGACAACTGCAGCACCGCCGGTCCGTGGACGTCGAGCGATTCCGCGATCTCGAGCAGTGCGGCGTGTTCAGCGTCGTTGACCTGATGATCCTGCAGGTCCTCGATTCGCAGGTCCGGCGTGCCCGGTGCCGCGCCCATGGTCAGCACCTGCCGCATCGCGGGCAGCAGGCCAGCCGCCTCCCGCGCCAGCCCGACCAGGTCGAAGCCGGGGAAATCGGCCTGCACGAGGTGAGCCACGGCGCCGGACTTCCGGCCGATCTGCTCGATCTCGAGGCGACGGTGGATCGCGAGCGTGCAGACCGGGATCAGGCCGGCCTTGAGCAGCCCGTACCAGGCGACGACCGCCGTGGCGGAGTTGGTCAGCTGCAGCAGCACACGTTCCCCGGGCCGCAGCCCGGAACTCAGCAGCCCGACGGCCACGGCATCCGAGCGGGCGTCGAGTTCGCGATAGGTGAGCCCCATGTCTGGCGTGATCAGCGCCGTGCGTTCGGCGTAGGTCATCGCGGCCTGACGGAAGGCCGTGGGCAGGGAGCGCGTGCCCCAGGCCCCGGCCGCCGCGTACTGATCCACCACCGCCGCGGGGTGCGGAACGACGCCGCGAAGCGAGTTCATGTCCTCGTACCTCATGCCTTCCTGCTTCGGTGGAAGTCATCCTGCGATCGCGACGAGATCGGCGCGGCCCGCCACGATCGCGTCGACGAGATCGTCGATGTGGTCGCCGGGCGCGCCGACCACGGTGAACAACTTGGTCTGGCGGCGGATTCGCTCGGCGAGCGCGAGCCGGTCGAGCAGCGCCGGCCGGCCCGGTCGTCCCTCCAGCCGGACGCCGTCCGCGCCGGCCTCGGCGAGTGCGAAGCAGCGCCCGAGCACCTCGTCGGCCGCCGGCGACCAGGGATCATCGACGTCCGTGCCCAGCACCGCCGCCAGGGCCTCGTCCGGATGGGCCGCGCGCAGGGCGGCGACGGCGAACGGCTCACCGCGCACCTCCCGATAGCCCGCCTGCCCGTCTTGACCCAGGACGCGACCGCTCGCCCGCAGCGCCGCCCCTTCGTAGGGCCGGTTCAGGACCCAGGTCCGGACGTCGGCGAGNNCCGGCGAACGCCGCGAGGCCGGCTCGCAGCAGGCCGGGGTCGCTCTCGGCGAGGCGCGAAGCGGAAACCATCCCGCCCCGGCTGAGATAGGCCAGCATCAACTGCGGCGCTGACAGGTCAAGGCGCTGCCCGATGGAGTCCCACCAGCGCTGACTACGCACGGCCGCGTCTTGCAGCGCCTCAACGCGAGGACGCCGGATGTCCTCGTACCGTCGCAGCGCACCAGCCAGCGCCGGTTCTTCGCCGGCGGTGAGGCTGTCGGCCAGGACGACGGCGTCCTCCAGCGCCATCTTCGTCCCCGAGCCCACCGAGTAGTGCGCGGTGTGGGCCGCGTCCCCGATGAGCACCACGTTCTCATGGTGCCACCGGGGCAGGGACACGGTCCGGAAGTGCATCCAGCGTGAGCGGTTGCCGAGCAGTTCGGCCCCCCCGAGCGCGTCGGCGAAGGCCTTCTGCAGGTACTCGATACTGAAGGCGTCGGACTCGGTGAGCGGGGTGCGCTCGGTCGCGGTGTCCATCCCGGCGCGACGCCAGGTTCCCACCTCGGCCTCGACCCCGAGGGTGCTGCGCTCCTCGGCGTAGGGGTAGCCGTGGATGGTGAACAGGCCGTGCGGGGTGCGTACCGGCACAAATAGGTTCGACCGTAGCCGGGTCGCGCAGCCGAGCCACATGAACACCCCTCGGCCCTCCTCGACGCGACCGCCCACGTGTTCAGCGAGCTCGGCGCGGGTCCTGCTGCCCGCGCCGTCCGCGGCGATCACCAGGTCGGCATCGCGCACGTCACCGAGGGTGCGCTCGACCCCGAGATCCACCTCGACACCGGCCCGGACCGCCTCGTCGAGCAGGACGGCGAGCAGCCGGGACCGTGCGATCGCGATGCCGCCGCCCGTGCCCTTGGCCCGGATCGAGACGCCGTCGATCAGCATCTCCTGCGGTGGCATCGGCACCGAGGCCGCGGCGATGCGGTCGACCGTCGCCCGCTCCGCCTCGGCCACCACGCGCAGCGTGCGGGCGGTGAACGCGACCCCGAAACCGAAGGTGTCGTCGGGCAC
>PLIQ01000470.1:4061-4890 GCA_003140115.1 Actinomycetota bacterium
GGCGCCTCCAGCCACCCGGTGCGCGGCATCAACCACATGGCGTTCCCGACGTTCGACCCGGTCGGCACCATTGGTTTCTACCGAGATGTCCTCGGCTTGCCGATCGTGCAAACGATGCAGGTCAAGGCCTGGGGACCGGAGTACCAGCGCGACTTCGTGCACTTCTTCTTCGACATCGGCAACTCCGACTGCCTGGCCTTCTTCTACTACTTCGGCCAGGAGCCCTACCGCGACCAGAACCTCCCGCCGCTGCTCGATCTCGGCCAGCACGTCGCACTCCACGTCGACACCCTCGAAGACCTCGACGGGTTCGCCAAGCGCATCGAGGACGCCGGGCTGAAGATTGACATGCGCGTCATGCACGAGACGGTCGAGTCGATCTACGTCCGCGACCCCAACGACATTCTCATCGAGATCGCCCGTCCGCTGCGGGAGCTCACCGCGGCCGACGCGGTCGATGCCGAGGTCACCGCCCAGGCGCTGCTCGACATCCTGGCCAGTGACGGCGAGCCGACCCTCGACGCGCTGTGGGCCCGCAAGGCCGAGCTCATCGCCTCCCGGGTCCCGGCCCGGTAAGGAGAACCATGACCACCCTGTACTTCCTCGACGCCGCCGAGTTCACCGACGTCTCCGCGGTGGCCGCGGCCCAGCCCGGCGCCCGGGTGGAGCGGCTCCCGGGCTACGTCACGGTCACCTCGGACGGCCCGCTCGTCGTCGACCGCCGCGCCACCGGGGTCCGGCACTCGGTCTGGTACAGCGCGTTGGCCGCCGTCGGCCACGGGCGCGTCGTCCAGTACGACAAGGACGCTCTGAAGGTGGAGCCGGACCC
>PLIQ01000470.1:4900-5811 GCA_003140115.1 Actinomycetota bacterium
ATGAGCGGGCACCCGATGATCGGCCTCCTGCTCCAGGCCGGCGTCGCGGTCTGGAGCCAGGGGATGCGGGCGGTCGGGACGGACCACACCCTGGTCCACGAACAGGCCCTGCTGGACGTCGCCGCCGGGTACGCGATCCCCCGCGGGCGCTACGACCGGCTCGTCGCGCTCGGGCACTCCGGCGGCGGAACCCTCAACGCGTTCTACCTCTGGCAGGCCACCACCGCGCCGCGGGACCGGATCGCGCGAACCCCGGCCGGCCGGCCGACGAGGCTCGCTGAGGCTCCGATGCCGGTGCCCGACGGCGTGGTCTTCCTGGCCGCCCACCCGGGCCAGGGCGAGGTGATGCTGCACGGCATCGACCCGAGTGTGATCGACGAGGCGGATCCGCTGGCCGCCGATCCCGCGCTGGACCTGTTCGATCCGCGCAACGGGTTCCGCGAGCCGCCGGAAAGCTCGAGCTACGCCCCGGAGTTCCTGGCCCGGTACCGGGCGGCTCAGCGGGAGCGCATGGTCCGGCTCGACGACCTCGCCCGGTACTGGGTCGCGCGCCGGGAGCAGGCCCGGGCGCGGTTCAAGGCGACCGGTGACGTCGCCGACCGGCGCGCGGCGCTCGCCCCGCGCTTCCTCACCGTNNTGTCGACCTGGTCTGGCCTGTCGACCAACGCCTCGTTCGCCAAGGCCGCACCGCACGTCAGGGTGCCGACGCTGTACCTGGAGTTCTCGGGTGACCAGACGCTCCTGCCCGCGGACGCCGGCCAGCTCTACCACGCGATCGCCGCCGCGGATAAGGAACGCGGCGTCATCCCCGGGCTCCACTTCGGCGCTGCCCTACCCGGCTACCGGCCGGGCATCGAACTGGCCGCGGAGGCGGTCCTCGACTGGCTCTGACTCATCACACATCACACTCA
>PLIQ01000204.1 GCA_003140115.1 Actinomycetota bacterium
GTGGTAGAGATCTTCACAAGCTACGCCGCGACCGGCCCGGACGCCGGCCGCGACCCGCTGACCAACACGTCCGCCTATGGCCGTGGCAGCACCGCCGCCGATAAGGCCGCGGGCACCACCTCGCTGCGCTTCCATGAGAGCCAGCATGGCCAGGATTTCCTGGATTTCCTCGCGAGCCACCCGTTTCCGGTCTTCACCGGCAAGGTAGGCCAGACGACCCACGCGTTCCGGCAGGCGCGAACGGATTTCCTGGCCCAGTTCGAGTCGTGGGCGAAAGAAATGGTCCGCGTCAGCCGCTGCGCGACCGACTGCGTCGGCTCGCCGGACATCGACACCTTCGAGCACAACACCGGCCCGCACATGAAGTGCACCACCTGCCATCCATGACCGGACGCGGGTACCACGGCCCGTTCGGCATAGATATTTCAGGGCGAACGGCCGGTGGCGGGAGTTACGGCGCCCGGCTGGTCCGGGGGGTTGTCCTGGCTGCCGCGCAGCAGGTAGGCGGACCGGAGGAGGTCGGGGTGGGCGCGAAGGTCGCTGGCCAGGCCGGAGAAGCGGATCTGGCCGCCCTCCATGATGTGGGCGTGGTTGGCCAGGCCCAGGGCCACGGTGGCGAACTGCTCGATGAGCAGCACGCCGGTGCCACCCTCGGCGATGGTGCGGATCACCGGGACCAGCCGGCTGACCACCACCGGGGCCAGGCCCAGCGACAGCTCGTCGATCAGCATGTAGCGCGGCTGGGCGATCAGGGCCTGGGCCAGCACGACCATCTGCTGCTCGCCGCCGGACAGGGTGCGGGCCAGCGCGGCCAGCCGCTGACCGAGCTGCGGGAACAGTTCCAGGACCTGCGCCCGGCCGGCCTGGGCCTGCTCGCGGGACAGGGCGTAGCTGGCCACCCGCAGGTTATCCGCCACGGTCAGGTCCGGGAGCAGGCGGCGGCCCTCGGGGACGATCGCGACACCGGCCTGGCGGATCCGCTCCGGGCGGCGGCCGGTGATCTGTGTGCCGTCTAGGACCACCGAGCCGGCTTTGGGTTTGAGCACGCCGCCGACGGCCAGGACCAGGGTCGACTTGCCCGCGCCGTTCGGGCCGAGGAGGGCGGTGACCTGGCCGGCCGGGATCTGCACCGAGACTTGCTTGACGACGGGGCGGCCGCCGCGCTCGACGGTGAGGTCTGCGATCTGAAGGGCGTTCACGCCACCCCCAGGTAGGCGCGGATCACGTCGTCGTCGCGCAGCACGGCGGCGGTCGGGCCGGAGGCGATCAGCTTGCCGAAGTCGAGCACGGCGGTGGTCGTGCAGCAGGCCGAGACCAGGCTCATGTCGTGGTCGACCAGGATGGTCAGGGCCCCGGTATGTTCGGGGATGCCGCGGATGACGTCGGCGAGGTGGCTGGTCTCCTCGTCGGGCAGCCCGGCGGCGGGCTCGTCGAGCAGGACCAGCCGCGGTCGGCCGACGACCGCGCGGGCGACCTCGACCAGGCGGCGCTGGCCGGCGGTCAGCGTGCGGATCCTGGCGTCCGGGTCGGCGTCCAGTCCGACGAAGCCGATGGCGTCCAGGACGTCCCCCTTGCGCGTGGCCGCGCCGAGTTTGGAGTGCTCGTGCACCATGGCGACGTTGTCGAACACCGATAGTTCCTCGATCGCCTGCTCGGTCTGGAACGTGCGGCGCACCCCCCACCGCGCGCGCCGGAAATGAGCCATCGAGAGCAGGTCTACCCCGAACGCGCGGACCGTGCCCGCGGCGGGCCGGACAAAGCCGCTCAGCACGTTGAAGAAGGTGGTCTTGCCCGCGCCGTTCGGTCCGATGAGGCCGCAGGTACCCTGCTCGAAGGTCAGGCTCATGTCGTCCAGCGAGGTGACGCCGCCGTAGCGGACGGTGAGGCCTTCGACTTCGATCANNCCTGGTCGGCCAGGCCGGCCGGCGCGGTGGTCAGCACCTGGAGCACGCCCAGCCCGAACAAGATGGTGAGCCAGTCGGCCGAGACACCCCAGTTATTCAGCAGGGCCGGCAGGAACTGGTACAGCAGCGCGGCCACCACCGCGCCCCACATGCTGTAAACCCCGCCCATCAGCGTCACGGCCAGCAGGGTGATCGAATCCTGGGTCGGGAAGCCGATGGAGTACAGGTAGTGCACCGCGCCGGCCAGCACACCGCCGGCCACGCCGGTGATGAACGAGGCAAGGGCCAGCGCCCACAGCTTGTACAGCGTGGTGTTGATGCCCGCGGCCAGCGCGGCCGGCTCGCTCTGCCGGATCGCGGCCCAGGCGCGGCCGGGTTTGGTCTTGGTGTGCGCCAGCACGAGTAGGAACATCAAGATCGCGACGATGACCGCGTAGCGGAAGTAGGCCGGGTCGCTTCCGGCCACGCTGGGGCGGCGGATCGGCGGGATGTGCACCAGGCTGCCGTTGTAGCCGAGGAAGCCGTGACCGCCGTTCGGGAAGTTCACCGTGGCGAGCACCACGGTGATCGCGCCGGCCAGCATCAACGTGATCAGGGCCAGGTACAGGCCGCGCAGCCGGAGCGCGGGCAGGCCGGTGACCATGCCCGCCACCATCGTGATCAGGCCCGCCTCGAGCAGGATCACCGGGTAGGGCTGGGCGGTGGCGAACAGCAGGCGGGCGGCCACCCAGGCGCCGATGGCGAGCACCGCGACCTGGCCCAGCGAGACCAGGCCGACCCGGCCGACGAGCACGCCGAGCGCGAGCGTGACCATCGAGTACACGGCCACCTGGGTCATCGTGTCGATGTAGTACAGGCTCAGCAACTGCGGGAAGCCGAACAGGACGAACAGCAGCAGGACGGTTATTACGGCGGCTCGGATCAGCTGGGGGCGGCCGGGTCGCCGGCGGCTGGTCTGGCGGCCGGCCGTGCTGCGGAGGCCGAGGTCCGCGCCCACTAGGCCTCCTCGCGGGATTGGGTCATGACCCGGCGCCGCGACATGACCAGCAGGCCCGCGGCGGCGAGCACGAACGGGGTCATGTTCTGGTAATTGCTCAGCGCCGTGATCGGGGTCAGCAGGTCATGCAGCAGGCCGATCAAGATCGCGGCCGCGAAGGTGAGCGTGATCGAGCGCAGCCGGGCGATCAGCACCGCGGCCAGCGACGAGATGACCAGGAAGGTGAGCGTGGTGGCGTCCAGCGCGGCCAGGTCGGCCAGCAGCAGGCCGGCCACGCCCGCGAGCACCCCGCAGCCCAGCCAGGCCGCCGCCTCGACCTTGCGGACCGGGACGCCGAGNNCGCGATCACCTGCGTCCAGTCCACTTGAATCTGCCCGATGGAGAAGCCGCCGTTGTCAGTGGGCAGGCTCTCCGAGCGGGCCTGGCCGCCGCTGCTCGTCCACAGCAGGTCCATCAGGCCGTACAGGATCAGGGTCAGCCCGATAGTGGCCACCGCCTTGACCAGCGGGTCTCGCTTAGCCAGGGCGGGGCCGAAGATCAAGCCGTAGCCGAGGGTGATGACGGCGGCGGCGGCGATGCAGACCAGCCAAGTCAGCCAGCCGGGCACGTTTTCCCGGCCCAGCGACCAGGCGATCAGCGCGCCCATGGCGCCGACCGCGCCGAAGGCCAGGTACAGCACGCCGGTGGCCCGGTACAGCACCACCAGCCCGACCCCGGACAGGGCGTACACCCCGCCCAGGGCCAGGCCGCTGACGATGAACGGCTCGAAGTCAGACCAAGGTGGCATTGATCTTCTAGGAGGCCGGCGCGGCTGCCGCGGTGCCGGCCAGGCTGCGGTACTGCGCGATCTGCGGGTCGACCGACGAGATCTGGGTGCAGCCCTGGGCGGTGACCATCTTCCCGTTGTCCGGCGTGACCGTGGAGTCGTCGTTGTTCGGGATGTGCAGGCTGTAGCTGCCGTAGCTCCACAGCTGGCACAGCATGCCGGTATTGAAGTTGCTGACCGCCTGGAACGCGGCGTTGACGCTTTGCACGGTATAGGCCCCGGTCACCGAGTCCAGCGCGTGGACCGCGATCTCGGCCTCGGTGAAGCCCATCTGGCTGAAGCTGCCGATGCCGCCTGAGACCGCCGAGCCGTACTGCTTGAGGATCGCCTTGTACAGGTTCATCGTGGTCGTGTTCGTGACGTCCGGCGGGAGCAGCTCCGCGTTGACGAACAGCTTGTTGTTCCACTTGGGTCCCAGCGACTGGGCCAGGAAGTCGGTGTTGCACGGGGTCGAGCAGCCCCACAGCTTGACCCGGTCCTCCAGGCCGAGCTTCTGCGCCGCCTGCAGGATGACCAGCGCCTCGGGCGGGGTGAAGTTCAGCACCACGGCACCGTTCGGGCCGGCGTCGTCGACTTCCTTGATCGCCACCGAGTCTGCGTCGGAGATCGGCACGTTCTCGGTGAGCTGGACGATCGGCACGTTCGCCGCCTTGGCCAGCGCCGCGGGGCCGGCCGCGATGTAACCGGTGCCGGGGACGTTCGACTGGTCGAAGACGATCTTGTTGACGTGCTGGCTCAGCGCGTACTGTACCGCGCCGTCGGAGCTGTACCGCGGGCCCATGTTGACCGCGGCGCTGTTCGGCGTCGAGTAGCACTCCGGGGCGATCCCGGAGTCGATGATGTCGTAGCCGAGCTTCTGCCAGTAGCTGCTGTCGACCGAGCACTCGATGATGGACGTGTTGCCGACGATGCCGACCACGTGGTCGGTCTGGACCAATTGCTTAGCGTCGGCCGCGATCTGGGCCGGGTTAGTCTGCTCGGTCTCGATGTAGAGCTTGATCGGGTGGCCGTTGATGCCGCCGTTGGCGTTGACGCAGGCGAAGTACGCGTTGGCCATGTTCGGGATGTCGGTGAATGAGGTCCCCGGCTGGTTGGTGACGATCGCGCCCAGCGCGATCGGCGTGCCGGTGGCCGCCNNGCTATGGCGATGGCTGCGGCGAGCACGATCGTTCTTCGCGCCTGGACGGCCCGCGGGGCCCTCGGCATCTGTGCTCTCATCTCTCCCCCTCTTCGGTGGCGAGTTCTCATCTGGCGTTAATCAACGGTCACCAGGACCTTGATGGCGTCCGGTGGCCGGTTCATGGCGAATTCGAATGCTTCGGCCGTACGGGTCAGCGGGAAATGATGGGAAAAGAGCGCCGCGAGCGAAGCGCGGTTTGCGCGCACCAGCTTTATGGCGTTGCGGAAATCCTCGGCGGTCGCGCAGCTAGAGCCGACGACGTCTATTTCCTTCTCCGGGAAGGCGCCCGGCCGGATCGGGACGGCGGCTGACGACATGCCGACCACCACGACCCGCCCGGCCGCCGAGACCAGATCGATGGCGTGGCGCAGGACTTCGGGTTCGCCGCTGGTCTCGACGATCAACGGCGGGCCGTCGCCGCCTGCTTCGTCGCTTACGGTTTGGGCTGGAGCCCAGGTCGCGTGCTCGGCGCCTAGGCGTTTGGCCAGGTCGCGCCGGGCTGGTACCGGGTCGAGCGTGGTTACGCGCGCGCCGGCAGACGCCGCGGCGAGGGTCGTGGCCAGGCCGATCGGCCCGGCGCCGAACACGACCACCCGCTCCCCGGGTTCCAGCCGGCCGCGGGCCAGGGCGTGCACCGCGACCGAGGCGGGCTCGACGAAGGCGGTGCAGTCGGGGTCCAGGTCACCAACGCCGAACACGGTCGACGCGGGGACCTCGAGCCGTTGCTGCAGGCCGCCGTCGAGGTGCACGCCGACCAGGCGGAATCGCGGGCATACATTGGGCCTTCCGGTCCGGCAGGGATAACAGTCCCCGCAGGGCAGCAACGGCCAGATGGCGACCCGGTCGCCGTGTTTTACGGTCGCGGCGTCCCCGGGATCTTCGACGATCGCGGACACTTCGTGGCCCTGAATCCGCGGATAGAAGTGGCGGGCGCCGGAAAGCGCGCCCACGTCACCGGAAAACAGATGGAAGTCAGATCCGCAGATGCCCACCGCCTCAGGCCGGACGATAACGTTCCCGGCACGGGCAGGTCCCGGATCGGAAACGTCCTCCAGCACCATCTCACCGGGTGATCTGGTCACTGCGGCCAGCACAGGCGGCCCCTTCCTCGCGGCAGCCACCAACAGCGTGAATGGTGGGAAAACTGGGCATTGCCGCACGCTAATGCGGAGATTCCCACGGCCGTTCCAGCTGGACAATGACACGGCACCCAAAAAGGACCTGCGAATTCCTGAGGCCGGCCACAAGAGCGCCCGGGCTCGCTTGCGGCGCTGGTCGGGGTCAGCCCGTGACCAGGTGCGGGATGAAAGGGTGCCAGGTGCGGCCGGAGTTGGTGGTCTCGTAGAGGGGCGGGGGCGGGACGCCTGCGGTGTTCCCGCCGGAGTTCCAGGCGAAGCCGGCCTGCTGGCTGGCGAAGTCGATGGCTTCGCCGTACTGGGTGAAGTGGGTGCCTTGCCGGACCGGCGTCCAGGACTGGCCGCCGTCCGTGGTCAGGTAGAAGATCCGGCCGAGCGCCTGCTGGGGGCCTGCCGTGACGAGCACACCGTCCGCCGGGGTGAAGAACTCGACCTGCGGGTACTGACCCGCGCGGGATGGCAGCTTCAGGAGCTGCCAGGCCTGGCCCCGATCCGGGCTGTGGAGCAGGGACGGGGTGCCCGGCGGTTGCGGGGCCACGGTCAGGAACCCGGTGCCGCCGGTGAACTGTGGTCCGGTCAGGAACGCCGGGCCGTTCGGCGGACCGAGGGTGCTCGCTGAGAGCGGCAAGGGCTGGGCGGCCCAGTTGCCGCCGCCGTCGTGGCTGACCAGGAATTCGGCCTGCGCCCGGCAGCCGATGGAGACCCAGCCCGTGGCCGCGGTCAGGAAGGTCAGGTTCAGTGGCTGGCAGAAGCTGTTCGTCCCGTAGTTTCCCGGCGGCGCGAGGGCGGCGGCCGGGGACCAGTGCAGGCCGCCGTCGGATGTCCGGTAGAGCCAGGTCACGGGCTGCCCCGGTCCCCTGAAGGTCGGGCTGAGCAGCAGCCAGCCGTGGCTGGCATCGGCGAAGCTCAACCGGGCCGCTGGGGCGCTGGTCTGGAAAACCGCCGACTCGGTCCAGGTACGCCCGCCGTCGGCCGTGACGAAGACCGCGGTCGTGCTCACCGGGCCGCCGTCGCCGGAGTCCGATGTCGCGCGGCTGACCGCCAGGTAGGCGTGGTTGCGGTCGACCGGGTCCAGGGCCTGGAAGGAATACAGCGTCGTCAGCATCGGGCGTGCCGCGGCGGGCGTCACGTCGCGCCAGGTACGCGCCCCGTCCGTGGTCCGTGCGAGCAGGATGTGCGCGTTATCGGCGATGACTCCCGGGTTCGCCGACCAGACCAGCGCCCACCCGGACGTGGCCGACGTCATCTGCAGCGACTGGAACCACATCGGCTTGGGTTGCGAAGCTGGCGAGCCCGGCAGTGAAGCTGGCGAGCCCGGCGGCGAGGCTGGCGCGCCTGCCTTCGGGGTAGCCGAGGCGCAGCCGGCCGACAAGAGAAGGATCACCGCGGCCGTGCACCACGCACCCGCCGTTGTTCGCCGCGTCATCGGCGCGCCTCTTTCCGGTCCGCTTCCGCTTACCGTCGCTTAATGGGACTTTCCATGGGGCCGTCCGGTTGCGGCTTTACGTGTAGTTAGGCTACAGATCGTGGGTGGTCTCGGCCTGATCCTGGGTGAGTGGTACCGGAATCCGCTGCGCCGCCAGATGCGGGCACAGCCCATCGCGTACCGGACCGAGTTGTACCGGGTCAGGTTCAAGCTCTCGATGACGAGGAAATACCTCCTCGAGGATGTCTGGAACGCCCTGGTCGCCGCGGGCGCGGTCCCGACGTCCGGCGGGCCCGTCAGCGGGGGGTCCGTCAGCGGGGGTCCGGATGAGGCGGTGCCGGGGGCGTGCGCCACGCTGCGTTCGGCTTAAATAAGGTTGGCGTCGGAGCGCAGGGCGGTGGCCTGGTCCGTGCGTTCCCAGGTGAAGCCGGGCTCGTTGCGGCCGAAGTGGCCGTAGGCGGCCGTCTGGCGGTAGATCGGCCGGCGTAGGTCCAGGGCCTGGATCAGGGCGGCGGGCCGCAGGTCGAAGTGGTCGCGGACCAGGTCGGCGATCAGCGGCCGAGGGACCTTCTCGGTGCCGAACGTCTCGATGAGCAGGGACAGCGGCCGGGCCACCCCGATCGCGTAGGCGACCTGGACCTCGGCCCGGTCGGCGAGGCCGGCCGCGACGATGTTCTTGGCCACGTGCCGCGCCGCGTAGGCGGCGGACCGGTCCACCTTGCTGGGATCCTTGCCGGAGAAGGCGCCGCCGCCGTGCCGGGCGAACCCGCCGTAGGTGTCGACGATGATCTTGCGGCCGGTCAGCCCGGTGTCGCCGACCGGACCGCCGATCACGAACCGCCCGGTCGGGTTGACGTAGAACTCCCGGCGCAGGGCGCCGGGGTCGTAGCTGTCCGGGGGCAGGACGTGCGTCACCACCTGTTCCCACAGCGCGTCGGGGAGCTTGGCCTGCACCCCGTCCTCGTGCTGGGTGGAGATGAGCACCTTCTCGACCCGGACCGGCTGGCCCGCCGCGTCGTAGCGCACCGTCACCTGGGTCTTGCCATCGGGCCGCAGGTACGGCAGCAGCCCGTTGCGGCGGACGTGCGCGAGCCGCTGGGCCAGCCGGTGCGCGAGGACGATCGGCATCGGCATGAGCTCCGGTGTCTCGCTGGTCGCGTAGCCGAACATCATGCCCTGATCGCCCGCGCCCGCGGCGTCGAACGGGTCGGTGCTGCCCGCTCGTTGATCGTGGGACGACGCCACCCCGCGGGCGATGTCGGGTGACTGCCGGTCCAGCGCCGTGATCACGCCGATCGCGTGGCCGTCGTAGCCGAACTCGCCGGTGTCGTAGCCGATGTCGCAGATCACCTGGCGGGCGATNNGCGTCCACGATCGCGTCCGAGATCTGGTCGGCTACCTTGTCCGGATGGCCTTCGGTCACCGACTCCGAGGTGAACAGGAAGCCATCGCTCATGTCGTGCCGCCTTCCGCAGGCACCGTTGCGGGCGCTGGCGATTCGGTTGGCGCAAGCTCGGCCCGGACGGCCGCGACCCCGGCCACCATGGCGCGCAGCTTGCGCCGGGCTACCTCGGGTGGGAGGTGCCGCAGCCCGCAGTCCGGGTTGATCATCAAGCGGTCGGCCGGGACGTACTCCAGCGCCCGGCGGATCCGTTCCGCGACGAGCTCGGGCGTTTCGACCTCGGGGCTCTTGACGTCGATCACGCCGAACCCCAGCCACCGGTCCCACCCGTGCTGGCGGATCAGCCGCAGGTCATCCAGGCCCTTGCGGGCGAACTCGAGCACGATCTGGTCGACCCGCGCCGTCTTCACCGCGGGGAACAGGAAGTCGTAGTGCCCTTCCCATGACGGCCGCGCGTACCGGTTGCCGTAGCAGACGTGCAGCGCCCAGGTGGCATCTATGTTCTCGGTGACGATGTTGACCGCCTCGACGGCCAGCTCGACCTGGTCCGGGTACCCGGCCAGGAACGGCTCGTCGATCTGCAGGAAGTCGGCGCCGGCCGCGGCCAGCGTGCGGGCCTCGGCGTTGAGCCGGCGGGCCAGCGCCCGGACCAGGTCCCCGGGCTGCTCGTAGGCGCCGTCGCGGATCCGGCGGGACAGCGAGAACGGGCCGGTGAAGGAGAACTTGACCGGCCGCTGGGTGAGCTGGCGGGTGAACGTGAAGTCTTTAGCCAGTTCCAAGGTCGTGTCATGGCTATCGGGTAGCGGCCGGGTGACCTCCGCGTCGTAGTAGTCGAAGTAGTCGGTCTTGGCCCGCTGCGGGATGTGCACGCCCGGGATCCGGGCCAGGAAGTAGTCCACGTCGTTGTCCCGGCGCAGCTCGCCGTCGGAGACGATGTCGATGCCGGCCAGCTCCTGGTCCTTGACCGCCGCCTTGATCGCCACCTCGTGGATCTCGGCCAGGTGCTGCGCGCTGATCCGGCGCTGGTAGTACTCGGTCTTCAGCCGTTCCAGCCATTCCGGGACCGAGTAGGAGCCCACCACGGTGGTCGGGAGGAGCATTTAGTCACGCGCCTGGGCGGTAAGGGTGGTGATGTTCGAGCCCGGCCGCTGGCGGAACGGCGCGAACTGGACGCCGAACCCGCGCCGGCTCGCGACCAGCTGCAGTAGCGGCCCGTTGACCCAGTTGACCACCGAGCCGTCGTACTTGCCCGGCCCGTAGAAACCGGTGCGGTACTGGTGGCTGCCGGTCAGGAACAGGTCGTGGCACTGCACCCGGCCGAACGGGTGCAACAGCGGCAGCGTCCCGATGAAACTGGACAGCGCGCCGTTGCTGACGTGCATCCGGATGTCGCCGTCCGCCTCGATCAGCGGATGGAGCATCTCGCCGGTCAGCTCCCCGGTGAGCTGGTAGCTGTCCAGGCCCTCCAGCGGGACGTACCGTTCCCGGAGCCGCAGCGCGTCCCACACCGCCCGCCAGAAGCCGACCGCGTTTTCCGGAGCGGGGAACTGGCCGGGCGCGGACTCGCTCAGCAGCTCGGGGCCGATGCGCAGCAGCCGGTCGACGAGCTTTGCAACTGCGGGCCGGTCGATGCCGAACCGGCCGGCGATCAGGTCGGCGTCGTCGTCGGTCAGGAAGGCCTGGGTCTGCACCTGGTAGGTGCGCCCGTGGATGCAGGCCAGTTCGTCGGTGGGCAGGTTGTCGTACACGTTGGAGATGTAGACCAGGAACGCCTTGCTGCCGAGGAATCCCAGCGTGATGTCCGGGCGGGTGGCCTCGACGACCAGGGCGCTGATCCGCTCGCTGTGGTGGGCCACGGCCCGGCGGGCCCGTTCCAGCACGTGCGGAGAGTAGTCGCCCATCAGGTACCGCAGCCGGCGATAGTACTCGCGCCCGTGCCTGCGGTCCAGCTGGACGAACTCGTCTAGCCAGGTGCGGGCCTGGTTGCCGTTGCCGACGCCGAGCTCCAGGATGTAGAGCTCGTCCGGCAGCGCCCGGCGGGCGTCGAGCTCGTCCCAGATCCGGAACAGTTCCAGGATCAGCTCCCGGGCCGCCTCGGCGTTCCGCGCGTCGCTCTCGCCGCCCGGCAGCGACTGCTCGTACTCTTTGCCCGTCGCCTGCTCCCAGTCGGACAGGGCCTGCCAGTACAGCGCGTTGAACCGCCAGATGCAGCTGTCCCGGCCCGGTACCCAGGATTCCAGCGCCAGTCCGGCGGGGTCTTCGAGCGCGTGCTTGATGTCGGCTTCCAGGTCTATGCCGGTGCTGCGACGCAGGTCGATGGCGATCTCGGTCTCGGTGGTGCCGATGGGGCGGGCGACGACGGGCTCGCGGAAGTTCTGCTTGTACTGGATCCAGTCGCACACCAGGCGCAGCCTGGACAAGTCGGCGGGCGAGGCGCAGACCGCCTCGATGATCGGGCCGAGCGCCGACCGCGCAGCGGCCGATTCGCGCAGCTTCTTGACCGGCCGGAGGTCAACTTCCATCGTGGCCTCCCGGCTCCCGGCTGATCCGGACGCCCGCACGGTCCAGGATGTCCGGGACGGCCCGCTCGTTCCCGGTCACCAGCAGGTGCACCCCGGCCACGCCGGGGATCTCGGCCACCTGCTGGACGATCTCGGCCGCGAGCTTGACGCCCTCGGCTGCCTGTCTATCTGACGGCACGGCCCGCAGCCTTTGGTAGACATCGTCTGGCACCTCCACCCCGGGCACGTGGTCCCGCATGTAGTCCAGGGCCCGCACGGAACGGACCGCGCCGACCCCGGCCAGGATGGCGCACCGCTCGGGCAGCCCTAGGTCGCGGACCTGCGCCAGCCACCGGGCGAAGGCCGGGACGTCGAACACGAACTGGGTCTGCACGAACTGCGCGCCGGCCGCGACCTTCTTGCCGAGCCGGTCGGCGCGGAACTCCCCCGACGGGGCGAACGGGTTCTCCACCGCGCCGAGGAAACAGTCCGGAGCCGGGTCGAGCCGACGCCCGGACAGCAGGACGTGCTGGTCGCGCATGGTGCGCAGGGTCCAAAGGAGCTCCACGCTGTCCAGGTCGAACACCGGCTTGGCCTCCGGATGGTCACCGAACTTCGGGCGATCTCCGGTCATGACCAAGATGTTGCGGATACCGAGCGCGGACGCGCCGAGCAGGTCGGACTGCAGCGCGATGCGGTTGCGGTCCCGGCAGGTCATCTGCATGACCGGCTCCAGCCCGGCGGCCAGCACGGCCAGGCTGCCCGCCCAGCTGGCCAGGCGCACGTTGGAGCCCTGGTTGTCGGTGACGTTGACCGCGTCCACCCAGTCCCGCAGCAGCGCCGCGGTGGCCGTGATCTTCTCGGTGCTGGCCCCGCGGGGCGGGCTGATCTCGGCGGTCACCGCGAAGCCGCCCGAGGCCAGGCGCTCGCGCAGGCTCACGGTTGCGCTCCGGGGTTACCAGCGTTAGGCCGCTGGACGTGCTGCCGCTGG
>PLIQ01000321.1:0-245 GCA_003140115.1 Actinomycetota bacterium
TTGAAGATCAGCGGGCCACAGGCGGCCGGGGAGCCTGTATGCAAGCTTCTGGCCGTCCGCACGAGCGGCCGCGCCCGGGCGGTCAGCGGGTTATGCCGCTCCGGTCCGGTCGCTGAGGAAGGCACGGACGTCGGTGATTTCCTGGTTGCCGATGCCGTGGGCGAGGCCGGGGTAGACGCGCTCGGTGAGGGTGCAGTGGGCGGTCAGCCACTGACGTGTCCGCTCGATCGCGTCGGCGGGGATCA
>PLIQ01000321.1:261-702 GCA_003140115.1 Actinomycetota bacterium
CGGCCACCGTGGCGTCCGGGGCCAGGTGAGCGTCGATCCACTGCCAGGCGGCGTCGGTGGCGCGGGCCGGGTCCCGGTCGCCGGGCGCGGTGGGCGGGAACCACGCATAGCCGCCGGGAGCCACCCCGAGCGGGGCGCGCAGCGCGGCCCAGGGCAGGGCCGGTGCGAGCACCGGCCCGAGCGGGGCGAGATCCTGCTCGTTCGCGCCGTAGCCGTGAAACAAGACCAGCGCCACCGGCGCGTCCGGCGTCCAGCCCGCGGACACCTCGCCGTACAGCACGCCCGGCCCGGCGCTGCCTGCCATGGCTATCTCTCCCGGCTTCTCGACGGCCAGGGCGCATCGCCCCGCCAGCGCTGTCCGCGTTTACGCAGCTCCGAGCTCCCGCGGTACAGTACCAGCATTGCCCGGCACTCACGCTGCTGGCTGAGCGGGGTGCATGC
>PLIQ01000321.1:730-9291 GCA_003140115.1 Actinomycetota bacterium
TGAGGCGCGGTTCCGTGGTCCGTCAAGTGACGGCGCCGGTCTCCGCAGAATGGGAAGTTATGTGCGCGTCAGCCTAGGGTTCGTGGTCGGCCACAAGGCTCGGTCGATGACGCTGGCCAGCGCTGCGTCACGGCGAATCTCCGGCGCAGCGGAATCTCGCCGCTAGTCCCGGCCGGATCCACGACCGAAACGGCGCCGCGCCAGATAGCGCCGTGAGAACTATGCCGCTTTCCGCTGAAGGTCACACCCGCCGCTGGGCGGCGGCTCAGGGTGCGTTGAGGTGGGCGCGCAGGTCAGCCGCGACCCGGTCCGCAGCCGCGGCGCAAGCTGGGGAGATCTGGTCCAGCAGCATGAAGCTGTGGATCAGGCCTGGCTCGCGACGTAGTTCGACCTCGACACCGGCGTCGCGCAGGCGGCGGGCATAGGCTTCGGATTCGTCGCGTAGCGGGTCGTGCTCGGCAGTAACGATCAGTGTGCCCGGCAGCCCGGACAGGTCGGGAGCGTGCAGCGGGCTGACGCTGGGGTCGGACCATCGCGCTTGGTCTGGCACCCATTGGGAGTTGAAGAACCGTACCGTGCTGGCGTCCAGGCCCCAGCCGGTGGCCTTCTCGGCCATCGAGGGCTGGGTGCCGGTCAGGTCGGTGTTGGCATAAAGCAGCACCTGCAGGCGGGGCAGTGCCGCAGGGTACTCGTCGCGCAGGCGGAGGCAGGCCAGCGCAGCCAGGGTGCCGCCGGCGCTGTCGCCCGCGACGGCCACCGCGCTCGGCACCTCCCCGAGCTCCACCGGCGCCGAGGCCACCCAGCGCAGTGCGGCAACGGTGTCGTCGACCGATGCCGGCCACGGGTGCTCAGGCGCGAGCCGGTAGTCGATCGCGAGGACCGCAGCACCGGAACCATCCGCTAGCCGTCGGCACACCCGGTCGTGGGACTCAAGATTACCGACCGTCCACCCACCGCCATGCAGGTAGACGACAAGCGGTATGCGCCCGGCGGCGGGGCGGTACACCCGTGCCGGGAGCGCGCCGATCCGCAGCTCGTGCACCGCTTGCATCTGCGGCCCGCGCGAGCGCTGGCGCGCGCGCTGCGCGATCCCCTCGCGCATCGCGGTCACATCGAGCTGGGCGAACGGCGGCGACGGCTGCGCCACAAACGCGGCCAGCTCGTCGTCGGCAAAAGGTCCGGGCACGCTGAGATGTTACCGCCCCGCTGCGTCATGGCCGCGAAGCCGATCACGGTAGCGCAGTCAAGAGTCCGGCTAGCGCGGTGCCGCAGTCACGGAACCCTGAGACCTGGCCGGAACCGTATGCAATGCGCACTGATCCAAGAAGGACAGCCAAGAGCAGACGGCGCCAGAACTGGACGATCGGTGCGTCGAATCGCCTTCTCACCCTCGCATCACGACCCGCGCCGAGTCGGCGATAGGAACCATAAGGAAGAGCACGCGGTCTCACGTTGAGTGATCATCCCTGGGCTTGAACCAGGCGCACGGGCCTGCTCGCTGCGTCAGCTGGGCTCCCGCAATCTTGCCTTAATCGTGTGTCAAGGCTGCGCTGGCACGCTGTCGTGCGCAGGCGATGCGGGGGGGGTCAGCATGGGTAATACGCGGGACGGTGACCGGCGGGGTGGCGTTGATGGCCGGGGGGCTGGTGACGTCGGCGGGGAACGTGGCCGGGCCTGTCGCCGGTTGCCCGGCACTGACTATAAGCAGGCTCTGTCCGGGACCAGGAGATGGTGGCCGGCGTGGCGGGCCCGGTTCGGCCTGGCTGAGGTGTGCGGCAGCGTCGGGGCTGCCGCCGGGTTCGCGGCCGGGTACCGGGCCGCCGGATCGCTGGTCACTGCGGCCGGGCTGGCCACCATCGGTGAGTTCACCGGGTTTTACGGCTGTGTCGGGACCAGGACGGTGGTGGCGGCCTGCCGTGCCACCACCCATCTGGCCGGGCGGGGCAGGCTGGCCGCGGGGGCGTGGCACGCGGTGACCNNGAAGCCTCGGCGCGCCGGAGCCTGGCCCGGTCGATCGCGGCCTGAACACGCCAGCCCGCCCGCAGACTCTGATTCACCCTGGATTTGCCGACACGGGTCACCAGCCGAATCGCGCTAGAACCTCCGATATGCACGGTTGCCTCGAAGCCGACTGTGAACCAGTGAGGCGTCCAGATCAGGGTGATCTGCATGCTGCCGCGGGTGGCCCGGTATCTGGGTTGCTGACTGACGCTTCCGGACCAGCGCGGGCGCAACCTCGCCTCTGCCTCTGGCCCGCTGCTTTCTGGATCTTGGTGCATGTACCCGCGCGCAGCCGTGGCCAACTGCCGGGCCATCACATCGGCCAGTTGCAACCGGCACCGGGTCAAGCGGGCCAGTCATAAGTGAGCTGCCTGGTGTTTCCGGACAGGTAATCTGCGGCTCATCACACGGCGATTTCCAGCCGTCACGGCAGGCAGCCCGCGAGGGCGGCATCGCCGCAGTGGCCGTGAGCCCGCCTTGGCGGGCGGGCAGGACGGCTCAGGTCAGCTCCGGCGGGGCGCTGGTGACCGCGACCGGCCGGCGGACGCTCTCCGCCCGGGCCGGCTGAGGGCAGGCACCGGGATGCCTGGCCACCCGCGCCCGGTGCTGGCTGCCGCGGTGGCCGCCCGCTGGAACGCTTCTCACGCCACCCAGCGATCAGGCTCAGCACGCAGGCGAGCAAGACGAGCAGGTAAATGGGGTTGCTGAAGACGAACAGCGCGCTCCTCGCAGGCGAGGGATCGTTCTGGGTACCCGCGGGCCAAGGGGAAAGGAACACGAACGCCTGTATGCCTGCATAAAGCGCGGTTGCCACCGCCATCGCCCGGCCGGGCCGCAGAACCGGCTGCCCGCCCTGCGCCCGGGCCGGCCTGGGCGGCTGGGCTGCGGCCGGCCCGGCGGGAAGCCCGGCGGTGACCGCGGCCAGCTCCGCGTAGGTCCGCGACGCGAACGCCTGGCCTACCCGCAGGTCGAATTCGTCCTTGGCCAGCATGCCGCGCACGAACGCGGCCTTGACAGTGCCGATCACCTGCTCGCGCTCAGCATCCGACACCCGCAGGCGTCCGCGGCCCGCCGCGGACGCTGCCAGCTCATCTCCCGGCCCTGTCACCATCGCCGCCCCCGTCATCACCATCCAGGGGAAGCCTAACGCGGTGTCGCCCTGGCGTCATCCTCGCAGCTGCCATGACCGGAGAGAGCGCGCCGATATCACAGCTGGCCACGCCATCACGGCGCGCCGCAGGAAGCTTCGCCGCACCGTGCCGGCCGGACAACACGACGGCGGAAGGCGACACGGCCCGGCCCCGGGCAGTGCGGCGCGAGCGTCTTTGATCTCGCGCCAGTGCGGGCAGCGGCCCGGCGTGTCGCTGGGCGGGCCGCCCAGGGCCGCAGGCCAGCGCGGATGCCGCCCCGCAATTGCGGCGATGAAGGCGCCCGCGAGGAGACGCACAGAACTAGAGCGCCTGCGTGCAGGTGCCATGCTTCAGCGCTGCTGACGTCAGCCGGAAATATTCGGCCTATCACCGCATAGGCCCTCAGGGCGCTAACGTTGCGCGATCGATGATCGGTGTCATGGCAGATGGGTCCAGATCCGTCCCTCGATGCGGTCGATGTCGTCGCCATCCGGCAGCCGGCGCAGCGCGTCGGGTGCCCGCGCCATTTCCAGCGCTGATACTGCCGCGTCGAACCCATCCTCTGTTGCCGCCGCCATTCCGCGGAAGAGATCTGGCAGCTCGTCCTTTGGATAGTGCGCGTTGAGATGTTGGAGGCACGCCTGGGCCGATGACTTCACCACCTTGCCGGTGAACAGGCGAGGGTAGATCTCGATGATGGTCGCATCGCCCGCTGGCTCGAAGGGCCAGATGGTGAACCCGGCCTCGGCGAGCTCGTGGAGTATCCGCATGCCGCGGATCGAGCCGGTGCCGACCGCGCCCGCGCCGCCGATCTGGAAGATTGACCGTGGTGACCCGCCGATCGCCTGCTCGGTCCGGCGCAGCGGATCTGCCGGATGCTGCGGGCGTTTGGTGGTCCGTCCCCAGAACGGCCCGGCGGCCGAGGTAAGCCATGACCCGCCGTCGCGGTATGCAGCGCGCCAGATATCCCGGCCGCAAGCCCAGCCGTTTGCCGTCGCGTACCACTGCGGGAAGCCGAACGCGAAATCAATGCCAGCTACCAGTTGGCCGGACCTGCCACGCAGGCGGATCAGTTCATCCCGGAGTTCCGGCCGCGACCGGCCGTTCTCCAGGCGGCGGAACAGGCCGTCCTCGATCACGGTCATCCACGTGGTCCGGCCCCTGTCATCCAAGCGGCCCGACCAGTCGATGGCGACCAGCATGAGTTCCGTCACGGCGTGATCGTAAACTCAGCGCCCCTAACGCCCGGACCGGCCCTCGTGCGCCGTGGCCTGACGCCAACTACCCCGCGGCGACGCTCCGCGACCACAACGCGAACGCGAACCGCCTAATTGTGATCGGCGGCCCGACCGTCGAATGACGGTTTCCGCTGCGTACCGAATGGTCGTTATGGCGCCGGGTGGCCGGGGCGCCGGGCTAGGTCCTGGCATGCCTGGCGTACCGGCGCGCCCGCCCGGCTGGCGGCGGCGCGGATGAAGGCGACCGCCGCGAACAGGGCGTACTGCCAGAAGTCGTCGGTCTGCCACCAGGCGACCTCATCGAGCAGGTCCGGCTCGGTCCCGCCATGGAGGGCTGCCGCGGCCAGCACTGCGTACTGGAACTTCTTGTTCTCCCGCCCACGGAAGGTGCACTCGCGCAGGAACCGCTCGCGTAGTTCCTCCAACGGCAGCGGGTCGGCTTGGCTGGCTTCGCACCAGTTCAGCGCGTCCGCGGCGACGTGGAGGAACACCTCGCCGGGAAAGGTGCGACATGGAGGAACACCTCGCCGGGAAAGGTATTGCCTCGCGGGTGCAGGGGCGCGAGCTCGCTAACCAGCTCGAAGATGTCAGCGTCGCGGGCAAGCCCGTCAAGCAGGACGCGGCGGGCGACCGCGGTGTCCCTGGGGAGTGGGCCGCTTCCTGGCAGGCATACACCGACGGTAGGGCAGAACCACTGAGCGCGCGCGGCCTTACCGGCGGGTGCCGGGCAGTTTCGTAGTACGATTCCTGGGTGGAGGTTCTCCGCTCGGCGCTGCGCCATGGTATCCCGGGCGAGGACATCCTCCACGCCGTCAACCATGCGATCACGATCGACGAGGCGGGTGATGACCCGGTGCGCTGGCTGGTGCTCGGCCCGGACCGGGCCGGCAACCTGCTGGAACTGGTGGTGATAGACCGGCCGGATGGCCCGGCGGTCATCCACGCCATGCCGATGCGAGCCCAGTACCGGCGGCTGCTCCCGAAGGGCAGGCGAGAACAGGAATGAACGACCACGGACGCCGCAAGGACGGAACGCCGATCACCGACGCGGATGTCGAGGCGATGGCCGACGAGGCCGAGCGCGGCTACGACGTGGACACACTCCTGCGCCGTCGGCCGGGCGGCCGGCCGCCGCTGGGATCGGCGGCCGCCAGTGTCGAATCCGTGCGGCTGGACCCCGAACTCAAACGAGCCCTGCTAATCCGCGCAGCCGAGGAGCACGTCAGCGTCTCGGAGGTGATCCGCCGGGCCATCGGCGAGTACCTGCGGGCCAGCTGACCAAGTCTCGGGCGCGGCAGAACCACTCAGCTGCAGGGCCCCGGCCCCCGCCGACCCGCGCAGTGCAGTGACATACCCACCTGTCGTCACGCTGCGTCGTTACCTCATAAGCTGCGTGACGTGCGTGAACCGCCGTTCTGTTTTTTCGGGGGCCCGTGAGCGACCGATAGCTGCTGGGCGCATATCGGGGTGTTCTCGCGAGTCGGGGGTGATGGCCGGGGGCCTGCTCTGGCCGTGCCGTGGTGGTGTCGGCGGGGCCTGTCATCGCCTGGTACCGGTCAGGTGGGGTGGGTCGGGCTGCTGGCGCGGGGCCGCCCGGGCTTGCGCATCTGCCCGGTGTCGCTTGGCAGCCGGCCTGCGTCGGCCAGCGCTTGGCGCAGCAGGTACTCGATCTGGGCGTTGGTGCTGCGCAGCTCGTCGGCGGCCCAGCGGGCCAGCGCGTCGTGCACGGCGGGGTCCAGCCGCAGCAGGATGCTCTTGCGCTCGCTCATCGGGTGACCGTGCCCGCCGTCACTGGTACAGGGTGCCGGTGTTGACGACCTGCTGGGTGGCTTGCTCACTGCACAAGACCACGAGCAGGTTCGATACCATCGCGGCCTTGCGCTCCTCGTCTAGCGCGACCACGCCCTTCTCCTCCAGCTGGGCCAGCGCCAGCTGGACCATGCCGACGGCGCCCTCGACGATCTGCCGCCGTGCGCCGACGACCGCGCTGGCCTGCTGCTGGCGCAGCATGGCCTGGGCGATCTCGGGGGCATACGACAGGCGGGTCAGCCGGGACTCGGTGATGTCTACCCCGGCCGGGGCGACGCGATCGGCGATCTCGGCCGACAGCCGCTGAGTCATCTCCTCGGTGTTGTCGCGCAGCGACAGCTCGCCGTCCCAGTGGCTGGTGTAGGGATGACTGGAGGCGATGTGCCGGACCGCGGTCTCGGTCTGGAACGCGACGAACTGGGGGAAGTCGTCGACCGCGTACAGTGCCTTGGCGGTGTCTTGCACCTGCCAGACGACCACCGCGGCGATCTCGATCGGGTTGCCGTCGGCGTCGTTGACCTTGGCCACCGCGGTCTCGTGGTTGCGCAGCCGGACCGAGATCTTGCGCCGCTTGGTGAGCGGGTTCACGAACGTCAGCCCCGCAGTGCGCACGGTGCCCTGATACTGGCCGAACAGCTGTACGACCCGGGCCTCCCCCGCCACCACCTGCACCAGGCCGGACAGGATCAGCCCGCCGGCCACCAGCAGAAGGGTGGCCCACAGCGCCGCCGCGCCGCTTCCCGGGCTCTTGCTCTTGGTAAGGGCTGAGACCAGCAGCCCGATGCCGACGATCAGTGCTGGCAGGGCGATCACCAGGGCCGCGGCGCCGGGGATGGACCAGGCTTGGTGCTCGGCCGGCGGCGGTGCCGCGGCCGGCTTGTCTGTGCGGACGCGGGGCTGCGTGACCATTCCCTGTCACCTCCGGTTGCCTTGCCTGGCTACGTGTTTAGCATAATGATATCAGTTTAAAGGGCAAGGACCCGCTCGGCGTGGCGGGACGCAGCGGCCCTGCTAGGCGGCCGGCAAGGAGCGAGTCACGGGAATACCGCGGAGCACGGCTAGCCGCCGGCTTGACGCCGGGACCGGGCGCCTCCTGGAAGGCACCGGCCGGGGAGGGCCGCTGGCACTGAACGGCGCGGCCCGCTACCAGCGTCAGAGCCGTTCCCTCGGTGATTAAGCGGGGCGCGGCCGGCACCCGCAGGCCGGGGCGGGCCGCGAGCAGGCCAGCGGTTCAGGTCGCGCATCTGCGCAAGGCCTCCGGGCCGTGGTCGCGGTGGGCGACGTGTCGTTCTGGGTGGCCGAGGGTGAGATCTTGGGCGTCCTGGACCCGGGGACGAGCGCATCGCCGCCGGGTAGGTCACCCTGACCGGCGCGCCGTCCCCAGCCGACCCGCCAGGACTGCCGCCATTGACAGCCAGTATCAAACTGATATCATATTGATAGGTGACCGGGTAGCCGGCACCACACTCCGCAGGAGGCATCCCGATGAACGCACCCGACGACAACACCGCTGCGAAACGCCTGCGCAGGTGGTGGCTAACTCCCCCGCGACCGGGCCTGCAACGCCTCATCTACCCATTTGAGTACCGCCACCTCCGCGCCTTCGGGATCACGCGTATTGCCGGCGGCACTGTCGCGGCCGCCGCGGGCCTCATATGCCTCTCATACGGCGTCTACGGATGGGCAGCCTTCTTCCTGGTTATCGGGGCGCTGAACCTCGCGGGTGGCTCCTGGTACCTCACTATCGGTCGCTCCGCACCTGCCCGAACCTGAGCCTGTCCTGGGTGTGCCGGGAAGCGCGGCTGCCGGGCGGGACAAGGCCCCGCTCAGCGCGGCGCGGGCGGTGACCATCCATCCTGGACGGGGTGCATTCCGGTTCCTGGCGGGTCCTGGTCAGCGAGGACGCCAAAACGATCGAGGTCTGCGATCGCTCCGATGAGTTTCGTGGCGGCGAGGGGTCTCAGGGTATGCGGGACGGGGTGTTCCGGACGAACCTCGAGGCCGCCGACGACTACGCCGAGCTGAGCAGGATGGCCAGGAAGCGCTCCCGGCGGCAACACCGGAACAGTAGCCCCCGCACATGCCGCGGACGAAGCGCCCCTGAAGGGCCCGGTCGGTGCCAGCGACTCCCGGCAAGGAGGCCAAGGGGAGTCAGATAAAAACGAACTTGGCTGGACGCCACCTCAGCGCGGCGGCCGTGCTTGTCGCGGCCAGCCTGGTGATGGCAGCATGCAGCAGCACGCCGGTGACGCAGTTGTCAGCGGACTGAATCGTATTGAGATCGACTTTGATCTAAGGCGCGCCATAAGCGCACATTCTGTCGTCGCGATCGATGGTTCTATGCTCCATCTCTCTTTGCGCCCGATTCGGCGTTATATGAGTG
>PLIQ01000643.1 GCA_003140115.1 Actinomycetota bacterium
GATCCCACCGGCGCATCGATCTCGAAGATCGCCGCGGGCGACTATGACGGCTACCTGCGCTCGTACGCCGACAGCGTCCGGCGGTTCGGCCAGCCGGTGGTCATCGGCTTCGGGCACGAGATGAACGCCAACTGGTACTCCTGGGGCTACGGGCAGACGGCGCCCGCGACCTTCGTGGCCGCGTGGCGGCATATCGTGACGCTGTTCCGCGCCCAGGACGCCGGCAACGTCACCTGGCTGTGGACACTCCAGGCGGACGAGCCCTGCACCGGGCCGATCGCCGCCCAGCCCTGCACCGGGCCGCTCACCTCCTGGTGGCCGGGCGGCCAGTACGTCACCTGGGTCGGCATCGACGGCTACTACTACCGCCCCTCCGACACCTTCGCCAGTGTCTTCGGCAAGACGATCACCCAGGTGCGGATACTCACCGCCAAGCCGGTGCTGCTGTCGGAGACCGCGGCGGGACCCGAATCCCACCAGCCGGCGAAGATCGGCGACCTGTTCGACGGGATGCGCCAGTATGGCACGCTCGGGCTCGTCTGGTTCGACATCACGCAAGACGACGGGACCTACCATCAGGACTGGCGCATCGAAGACAGCCCGGCGGCCGAGACGGCGTTCCGGCATGACGCCTCGAGCCTGGTCCTGACCCGCCCGTGACCGGTCCGGACTGATGCGCGCGAATTGAGTAAATGCCCTTCCCGGCCGCGAAACGGACACTACCCTTTCGTGAGCGGTGTTCCTGTGGGGGGGATCCAATGAAGCAGCAGACGGTTAACAACCGGGGGAAGCTCCGCTGGATCGCGCTGGCCGGCGTGGCGATCGTCATCGCGGCGGTCACGGCCGGGGTCAGCCTGTCCGGCGGGTCCGCGAATCACACCGGGCCGCTGCCGGTCGACCTGCCCACCACCCCCCAGTCCTACCTGGGGGTGTACGCGTCAGGAACCCCCGCGTCGTACGGCGGAGTGACCGCGTTCGCCAACGCGACGGGAGCCAAGCCGGATGTGGTCATGTACTACAGCGGGTGGTACGTGCCGTTCCCGACCGCGTTCGCGGCCACTGCGGCCAGCAACGGCGCGGTGCCGCTGGTGCAGATGGACCCCGACGGCATCAGCGTGGCCGGGATCGCCGCCGGGCGGTACGACGGCTACCTGAGCGCTTACGCCGAGTCGGTCCGGGCCTACCGCCACCCGGTCATCGTGAGCTTCGGCCACGAGATGAACGGATATTGGTCCTCGTGGGGCTACGGGCGCACGTCGCCGGCGACGTTCGTGGCGGCCTGGAAGCACATCGTCACGCTGTTCCGCGAGCTGGGCGCGGGGAACGTGACCTGGCTGTGGACGGTCAACATCATCAGCAACACGCCGGGGAACAAGATCCCTCCCCCGGCTCCGTGGTGGCCGGGCAGCTCGTACGTGACCTGGGTAGGGATCGACGGCTACTACCTGAAGCCGGACTGGAAGTTCGCTCCCTTGTTCGGGCCGACGATCGCCGCCGTCCACGAGCTGACCTCGGACCCGATCCTCGTCGCCGAGACGGGGGCGACACCCGCCGCGGGCCAGCCCGCCAAGATCGCCGACGTGTTCGCCGGCATCCACGCCTACGGCCTGCTCGGGTTGGTGTGGTTCGATGCCACGGACGTCCAAAGGCATGAGGACTTCGCCGTCAGCAGCCCCGCGGCGCTGGCCGCGTTCCGTAACAGCGCCAGCACGTTCACCAGGCCCGGATCGTGAACGGGTCCCGCGACCTCCGCGCCACGAGGCTGGCGCGGCAGGGCGCTGATGGACCGATGGTGCTCCCTGACCCCGATCGCGCAGGCCGGCGCGGCCCGTCCGCACCGGGCAGGCGCCGGGCCCGGCACCGCCCGGCCCGCCGGCGCCAGGCGGTGCTGGCCGTCGCGTGCGCGCTGGCCGTCATCGCCGCCGCGCTGATCGTCCTGGGCACCTGGGGCGCGAACCAGGCCGGGCCCCCGCCTGATCCGTCCGGTCAGGCCGGCCTGCCCGCGACTCCCGGGTCCTACCTCGGGGTTTATTCACCCAGCGCACCCTCCTCGTACGCCGGGGTGACGTCGTTCACGAGCACCACCGGGGTGCGGCCGAGACTGGTGGTGTACTACAGCGGATGGCAGGAGCCGTTCCAGGCTGGCTTCGCCGCGAGCGCGGCCAGGCACGGTGCGGTGCCCATGGTGCAGATCGACCCGACCGACGTGAGCCTGACCGCGATCGCAGCCGGGCGTTACGACGCTTACCTGACCTCGTATGCCCTCGCCGTGCGCGCCTATCACCGCCCGGTCGTCCTCAGCTTCGGCCATGAAATGAATGCGCCGTGGTACTCCTGGGGCTACCTGCACACGTCGCCGGCGGCCTTCGTGGCCGCCTGGCGGCACATCGTCACCCGGTTCCGCCAGCTGGGAGTCCGGAACGTTACCTGGCTGTGGACGGTCAACGTCATCCAGTCGCAGGACGGCAAGACGCTCCGCCCGGCTGCGTGGTGGCCGGGCCGTTCGTACGTGACCTGGGTCGGGGTCGACGGCTATTACCTCGAGCCGTCCTGGCGGTTCGCGTCCATATTCGGCCCGACCATCGTCGCGCTGCGCGAGCTGACCCCCGACCCGATTCTCATCGCCGAGACCAGCGCGACGCGTGCGGCCGGCCAGGCAGCCAAGATCCCCGACCTGTTCGCGGGCGTTCACACGTACGGGCTGCTCGGGTTCATCTGGTTCAACGCGGTCACCTCGCATGACTACCAGCTGACCGATCCAGCCGCGATCGCCGCGTACCACCGGGCGGCCCAGGCTTACCCCGCACCCGCCTCGTGAACAGCGGGACTTCGGGGGGGTGCGCGTGATCGGGAACGGGAGCACGCGGGGCCGGGACCGCGGGGTGGTTTGCGTGATCGGGAACGGGAGCACG
>PLIQ01000034.1:0-3806 GCA_003140115.1 Actinomycetota bacterium
TTCGGGCTTATGGGATGCCCGGGGGGTCTATGGTGCACAAACCGCTCCCACAAGCCCATATCCTCCCGGATCTTGACGACGCGTGGACGGAGCGACCGCTGTCAGCGGCATCGTGGCCTCANNGCGGCGCTGGAGCACCCGCAAACCACCACGAAGCCCGGATCTTCGCGGAAATGTTGCGGAAGCGGCGGATGTGCGTGGTGCGGCGCCGAGTCTGAGGCTGATGGCACATCTCTGATCGCCTACGACCACTACTGACCGTTGGAATAGGTCGTCTAGTCGTGCGCGGCGGCCTCGCCGCCCGCCAGCGCCGTCCAGTGGGCCAGCTGATACCAGACGGCCAGGGTATCGGCGTGCTCCGGGCCGAGGACCCGCTCGTAGGACGGCAGCAGCGCGGCGAACTGATCCCGGGCGGTGGCTGCCGCCCCGGCGCACCCGGTCCAGTAGGCGAGTTCCTCCCGCGCGGCCAAGGTGTCGGGGTGCTCTGCGCCGTAGATGCGAGCGCGGACGGGGAGCAGCGCGGCGAACTGATCCCGGGCGGCGACCGCGTCCCCGGCGCGTCCCGTCCAGTAGGCCAGGTTGAACCTGGCCACCAGGGTATCGGGGGAGTCCGCACCGAAGACGCGCTCGCGGACGCGGAGCAGGATGGCGTACTGGTCCCGGGCGGCGGCCGCGTCCCCGGCGTAGCCGGCGAAGTTAGCCAGGTTGTGCCGGTTGATCAAGGTGTCGGGATGCTCCGGACCGAGGACGCGCTCGGCGACCGGCAGCAGCGCGGCGAACTGGGTTCGGGCGGCGGCTGCGTCGCCCGCCTGCCCGGTCCAGTAGGCCAGGCTGGCGCGGGCCGCCAGGGTGTCGGGGTGCTCGGGGCCAAGGACGCGCTCGGCTACGGGCACCAAGGCGGCGAACTGGTCCCGCGCGCCGGCTGCGTCGCCCGCCAGCCCGATCGAGTAGGCGAGTTCGCTCCGCGTGGCCAGCGCGCCGGGGTGCTCGGGGCCGGCCGCGTACGCGCTCGCATCGCCGTTGGCGCTGGCCGCATGGCTGAAGGCAGAGGGTGTTTCGGCAGGCAACGCCGCCTGGCTCTGCTGAACCAGGGCCCGCAGCTCAGCCTCGGCATCCGGGTTCTCCTCGAGCAAGTCCGCCCAGCGTCCGGCCCACCGCCCGGCTAGGGCCGTGCGGATCAACTCGCTGTCGGCTCCGGCGGCACCAGCGAGCTGCTCGCGTGTCTCCTCTAGCCACTTCTCGACCTGCTTGGTCTGCTCGGCGTCGCCGCGGCCCAGCAACTGGGCGTACCCGTGTTCGGCCGTCGCCCATCCGTCGGTGGCCGCAGCGTCGACCACCATCTGGCCGGCCAGCGCCGCGAGTGCGAGCAGGCTCTCCCTCAGCACCTCCCCACCTCCTCCCACAGCGATCCATGTGTGAGCACGTCAAGACGATTCGCGCGCTGAAATTCTACCGGCACGGACAGTGGTCTCCTGGAACCGCTGTCATGATGGACCCCTATAGGAAAGGATGCACCGTCTAGCGTTACTGGGGTGGGTATGTAGATGTCCGGAACCGCGGTCTCACGGCGGATAGCTGTGCCGGGCCTGGAATCCTCATAGGGGTCTGACAGTGGATCCGAGGGTTATTCACCAGGCTGCGGCTGACAGCACGGAACCGCCTGTCCCGGCGATGCCCAGTGACCAGGTCGTCGTCGGTGAGATCGCGGGGCATCGGACCGGTTTCCAGCCCCGGCCCGTGCTGCTGACGCGACTGAGCCGGCGCCGTGAGGGGCCGCCGGCGGTAGTGCTCACGGGTACCTGGGGAGTGGGCAAGACTCAGCTGGCGGCCGAGTACGCGCGGGCCAGGCTGGCTGGCGGCTGGCGGCTGATCGCATGGGTCAACGCCCGGGACAGCGAGAGTCTGCTGGCGGGGTTGGCCGCGGTGGCCGAAGCCGCGGGACTGTCTTATGGCGGTTCCGGGCAAGGCACGGTTGATCCGGGCCAAGCGGTCCGGCGCTGGCTGGAGGCTGACGGACGCCGCTGCCTGCTGGTGTTCGATGACGTCGAGGATCCCGGTCTGCTCGAGCCATTCCTTCCGTTGGCTGGCGCGGCCCAGGTACTGATCAGCATGGCCCTGGAGGCGGTCCCGGAGCTGGGGGAAACCATCCAGGTACAGGTGTTCAGCGCCGACGAGGCACAGGCCTTGCTGGCCGGGCGGACCGGCCTGGCCGATGAAGCCGGCGCCTCCGCGGTGGCTGCCGAACTGGGGTATCTGCCGCTGGCACTGGACCAGGCTGCGGCCGTGATCGCCGGGCAACACCTAGGGTACGCGGAATACCTAGCCCAGCTGCAGGCGCTGCCGGTCGGAGATTACCTGGTCCGGGGCGAGGACGCGGAGGAGCAGCCGTACCCGCCGGGGGTGGCCGAAGCGGTGCTGCTGTCCCTGGAGGCCGCCTGGGCTGCCGACCCGATCGGCGTGTGCGCTGGAGTGATGGAGACCGTGGCCGTGCTGTCGCCGGCCGTGGCCCGCCGCGACCTGCTGCGTGCCGCTGGCCAGGCGGGCGCGCTGCTCGGCCGCGGGCGCCGGATCGCCGCGGCCATGGTAGACCAAGCGCTAGAGCAGCTGAACGAACGGTCGCTGCTGTGTTTCGGCCTTGATGGCCAAGCCGTTGCGGTGCACTGCCTGGTAGCGCGAGTGGTCCGCGGGGCGCTGGCCCGACGGGGACGCCTCGCGGCGGCGTGCGGGGCAGCCGCCTCAGCGTTGGAAATTTACGCTGAAACAATCCTGAACCCCCGGGATCGCGTGGCGGTCAGGGAGCTACTCGGCCAGGTCACGGCGCTGCTGGAAAACGCGGACGCGCACCCGGATGACGCCGACCTAGCCAGGATGCTGCTGCGGCTTCGGTCCGTCGCGCTGCATCACCAGATAGAGCTAGGCGACAGCATGCCGCACGCCATCGCGATCGGCGAGGAGCTGATCGCGGACCTCGAGCGGGTGCTGGGGCCCGATCATCCTGACCGGCTCAGCGCACAGGACAGCCTGGCCGGCGCCTATCAGGCCGCGGGCCGGGCCGCCGATGCGATCCCGCTGCTCGAGCACATCCTGGTTGCCCAGCAACGCGTCCTCGGCCCGAAACATCCGGACACCCTGAACTCACAGAGCAACCTGGCTGGCGCCTACCGCGACGTGGGCCGTTTCGCCGAGGCGATCTTGCTGTTCAAGCTGACCCTGGCCGCCCGCGAGGGGCTGCTCGGCGCCGACGATCCCAGCACCTTGAAGTCCCGCGGCAACCTAGCGGCCGCCTACCGGGCGGCGGGCCGGATCGCCGAGGCGATCCCGCTGTTCGAGCAGACCCTGGACGGACGGGAACTGGTCCTAGGCGCAGGCCAACCGGACGTCGACGCCGCCCCGGGCAACCTGACCGCCGACGAGCCGAAGCCAGTCCGGCCCGACCCGACCGCCGAGGAGCCGAAGACGATCCGGCTCGACCTAGCCGCCGAGAAGACGGTCCGGCTCGACCTAGCCGCCCTAGGACTGAAGACGGACTGGGTCGACAAGACACCTCCGCCTGCGCCGCCGGCCGCTGATGCGCCCCCCGATCCCGTCCCGGAGCCGCCCGCCGCTCCGACCGATGAGGAGCCGCCCCAGGCGGCGCCAGCTGCCGAAACGGTCGACGACCCGGCGCCCGCCCCAGAACCTGAACCGGAGCCGGGGACACCGGAAGAAGTCTCTGAACCCGAGCCGCTGCCCGCCGCTGTAACCGAAGCGCCGCCTGCCGAGAAGCCGCCTGCCGAAGAGCCGCCTGCTGAGGAGCCGCTCCCGGC
>PLIQ01000034.1:3894-6608 GCA_003140115.1 Actinomycetota bacterium
TCTCTGAACCCGGGCCGCCGGCCGCCGCCGTAGCCGAAGCGCCGCCTGCCGAGGAGCCGTCCGCCGCTCCGCCGCCCGAGAAGCCGTCCGCGGATCCCGTAGCCGGGCCGCATACGGTTCTGCTAGCCGAACCGCCTGCGCCGTCCCGCGATCGCCCAGCCCGGCGCTGGTGGGGTGTCCGCCGCCGGGTGGCCGCGCAGCCGAAGACGGACTCGATCGATGAGACATCCCGGCCCGCCCCGCCGACCGCCGATGCGGCCCCCGATCCCGTCCCGGAGCCGCCCCCCGCTCCACCTCTGTCGGCGCCAGTTGCCGAAACGATCGACGCCCCGGCGTTCGAGTCGGCGACTGTTTCCAAACCAGAGCTAGAGTCCGAATCCCCGGAAGGTCTGTCCGAGCTCGCCTCGCCGCCCGCCGAAAAGCGACCTTCGGCGACTGTCCACGAAGGGCTTCCCGAGCCAGCAGCGTCAGTTGCGGAAATGGACGACGACGCATCGCCTGAGCCGGCGCCCGCCCCGGAACCCGGACCGGAGTCGGGGATACCGGAAGGTGTCTCTGAATCCGAGCCGCCGGCCGCCGGTGTGGCCGAAGCGCCGCCCGTCGAGGAGCCGCCTGCCGCTCCGTCCGCCGAGGAGCCGCCCCCGGCGCCAGCTGGCGAAACGGCTGATGACCCGGCGCCCGGGCCGGCGCCTGTTTCCAAGCCGGAGCCAGAGCCGGAAGCTCCGGAAGGCCTATCCGAGCTGGCCCCGCCGCCCGCGGAAGATCCGCCTGCGGCGGCCGTCTACGAAGGGCCGCGCCAGGCGTCAGCTGCGGAAACGGCCGATGACCCGGCGCCTGAGCCAGCGCCCGCCCCCGAACCTGAATCGGGGACACCGGAAGGTGTCTCTGAATCCGAGCCGCCGGCCGCCGCCGTAGCCGAAGCGCCGCCCGCCGAGGAGCCGCCCGCGNNCCGAGGAGCCGCCCGCGGCGGCGCCAGCTGCCGAAACGGCCGACGAGCCAGGGCCCGCCCCGGAACCCGAACTGGAGGCGGGGATACCCGAAGGTGTCTCTGAATCCGGGCTATCGGCCGCCGCCCTGACCGAAGCGCCGGCCGCCGAGGAGCCGCGCGCGGCTCCAGTAACAGGACCGCATGCGGTTCTCCTAGCCGAACCGCCCGCGCCGTCCCGCGTTCGCCCGGCCCGTCGGCGGTGGCGCATCCGCCGCAGGGTGGCCTCGGAGGAGGAGACGGACTTGATCGGCGAGGCACCCCCGGCCGCCCCGCCGTCCGCTGACGCGCCCCCCGATCCCGTTCCGGAGCCGCCCGCCACGTCGGCCGCCGAAGAGCCACCTGCGGCGGCCGTCGACGAAGCGCCTCCCCAGGTGGCGCCAGCTGCCGAAACGACCGATGATCCGGCGCCTGAGCCAGTGCTCACCTCGGAACCCGAACCGGAGCCGGAGGCACCGGAAGGCGTCTCTGAACCTGAGCCGTCGGCCGCCGCCGTAGCCGAAGCGCCGCCCGTCGAAGCGCCTCCCCAGGTGGCGCCAGCTGCCGAAACGACCGACGACGTGGCGCCTGAGCCAGCGCCCGCCCTAGAGTCCGAACCGGAGGCGGGGACACCGGAAGACTTCTCTGAACCTGAGCCGCCGGACGCCGCCGTAGCCGAAGCCCTGCCCGTCGAGGGGCCGCCTGCCGCTCCGTCCGCTGAGGAGCGGTACACGGCGGCGCCAGCTGCCGAGACCGTCGGAGAGTCGGCCCCAGAACATGGACTGGGGGCGGAGACACCGGAAGACGTCTCTGAATCCGGGCCGTCGACCGCCGTCGTAGCCGAAGCACCGTCCGCTCCGGAGCCGTCGGCGGTTCCGGTAACCGGGCCGCATGGGGTTCTTGTAGCCGAGCCGCCTGCTCCGTCTCCCGATCGCCCGGCCCGGCGGCGGTGGCGCGTCCGCCGCCGGATGGCGGCGCAGCGGGAGACGGACTGGATAGACGAGATACCCCGGCCCGCTCAGCCGGCCGCTGATGCGCTCCCCGATCCCGTCCCGGAGCCACCCGCCGCTCCGGCCGCTGAGGAGCCGCCCCTGGCGGTTCCAGCTGCCGAAGCGGTCGAGGACCTGGCGTCCGAGCCGGTGCCCGCCTCAGAACCTGAACTGGAGGCGGGGACACCGGAGGACGTCTCTGAACCCGGGCCGCCGGCCGCCGTAGCCGAAGCGCCGCCCGTCGGGGAGCCGCCCGCCGCTCCCGCCGCTGAGGAGCCGTCCCTGACGGCGCCGCCTGCCGAAGCGGTCGACGACCTGGCGTCCGAGCCAGCACCCGCGCCAGAACCTGAACCGGAGGCGGGGACACCGGAGGACGTCTCCGAGCCCGGGCCGCCGGTCGGCGCCGCAGCCGAAGCAACGCCCGCCGGGGAACCACCCGCCCCCCCGGCCGCAGAGGAGCCGCCCCCGGCGGTGCCAGCTGCCGTAACCGCCGATGAGCCGGCGCCAGGGGCGGCGCCTGGTTCCAAGCCAGAGCTAGTGCCGGAAACCCCGGAAGGCCTATCTGAACTCGCGCCGCCGCCCGCCGAAGAGCCACCTGCGGCAGCCGTCCACGAAGGGCTTCCAGACCCGGCAGCGTCAGTTGCGGAAACGGTCGATGACACATCGCCTGAGCCGGCGCCCGCCCCGGAACCCGAAACGGAGCCGGGGCCACCGGAGGGCGTCTCTGAACCTGAGCCGTCGGCCGTCGCCGTCGCCGTCGC
>PLIQ01000579.1 GCA_003140115.1 Actinomycetota bacterium
CCGCGGCCTCGATGACCAGCCGCCGAACAGGCCCGGTCGTGCCAGGGTTGGCATGTCCCGCTCTACCAGTGCCGACATGCCCTCGGCCGGGTGTGCGGAGCGGCAGCGTCCGCGCCTACCGGGCTGTTAGGGGCTGTGGGGGTGGGTGAGGCGGAAGACGTAGACGTCGCCGGAGGAGAAGATCTCGGTATAGGTGTGGAGGGGGTACAAGCTCGAGATGAAGGCGGGGACGTCCTTGATCGCGGGGCTGTAGTCGCTGTCGAGGCCGTCGAACACGATGTACTGGGTCCGCGGATTGCCGCTGTTGCCGATCCAGTAGGTGTCGGCCCGGGCGGCCAGCGGCGCTAGGAGGTCCAGCGTGGTCAACACGGTGGCGCCGTCGGGCACCCGGGCCATGGCCGCCTGCGCCGCGGCGACGTGCGGGCTGATCCGGTAGGTCTGGGCGTTCCAGAGCTGGCTGAGCGGGAACTGGAAGGCGAGCGGGACCGCGATCGCGACCATCATCGCGGCACCGTAGCGCCGGGCTCCGGCCAGCGCCGCGGGCCAGGGTCCCTGACGGCCGCTGGCCCAGCCCGCCGGACCGCCGGTGGCGGGATCGATGTCCATCGCGGCCCCGATCCTGGCCAGCGCGTCGATGGCGGCGATGAACAAGATCGGCATCACGGTGGCGTTGTAGTGCCAGTACGTCCCCCAGAAGGCGCTGTTGGTAGAGATGAAGCGCAGCAGCAGGCTCGGGATGACGATCAGGGTGATCGGCGAGCGGAGCGCGATGAACGCGGTCGGCAGCAGGAGCATCACGAGCGTCTGCAGCTTGTCCGGCCAGGCGTGCAGGAGCTGGCGGATCAAGCCGAGAACCGACGGGTGCCCGCCGGGGGCCAGGATCCCGCCGTCGCTCCAGTACTGGTAGACATGCGCGGGGTTGAAGTGCGGGATGATCACCCCGATGGCCACCAACGACCACGCGAAGCCCCAGATCAGGAGGAGCAGCCCGGCCGTCATCCGGCCGCGGCCGTCCGCGTCCGCCGGGTCCCACGGGTCGGGGACCTTCGCGCGCAGGCCGGCCACGATCAGGTAGATCCCGATCGCCGCCACGGTGAAGCCCTGGTCCTCTTTGACGAAAACCAGGGGCAGTGCCCACCACACCGCGGCTTTGGTCTGCCCGCGGGCCAGCGCGGACAGTGAGAAGGCCAGCAACGGCACCGCGAACGCGATCTCGTGGAAGTCGAACTGGGGCAGCTGCTGCAGACCCCAGGAAAACCCGTACGCGACCGCGATCGCCCGGGCCGGACCCACGCCCAGCTTCTCGCGGGCGAGCTGGCTGACCGGGAAGACCGACACCGCAATCAGCAGCGCCTGACCGACGACCAGCGTGGCCGAGGAGGGAAAGACCCTGAAGAACGGGGCCAGCAGCGCGACGATCGGCTGGAAGTGATCACCGAGCAGGTTGAAGCCGGGTGCCCTGATGTCCACGATCGGCGCGCGCAGATCGGCGAGCTGCTTCACATATTCGGTGTAGATGCTCAGGTCCCACGAGGACGGGTTGAGCTCCAGCAGCCGGAACAGCGAGATAGCGGCGTACGCGCCGAACACGACGACCGCCGTGGCCCAGGTGAACGGATCGGTGTAGGCGCCAGACCGCGCGCGCCGAGCCCGCCGCAGGACTCGCCGCACCACAGAGGGCCNNGCACCACAGAGGGCCGCGGGACTCGTTGCACCACAGAGGGCCGCGGCACCGCCCTCTGCGGCGCCACGGCCGACGGCGCCTCCGGTTCCCGTAGGGCCGGTTCGGCACCGGACGGCACTGATCGCTCCTCCGGCATCGCGCGCAGGATACCCGTTCCGGGCCAGGTCGAAGATCCGCCACTCCCGGGGATCACACGAGCAGGAGTTTTCCGATCCGGCGGCCGGAGGCGTACAGGCCCGCGACGCCCAGCGCGGCCAGGTAGGCCGCCCGCCACAGCAGGCCGGGACCGACCACGCCGACGGTCAGATCGCGCAGCAGCACGACCCCCTGGTACAGGGGCGTGCACTCAATCACGATCTGGGCCGCCCGCGGGTAGACGCTGAGCGGGAAGAACGTGGCGGAGAACAGGAACAGCGGCATGCTGGCCAGGATTACGTAGTCGAAGTCCTGCCAGCTCCTCATGTAGGTGGTCCCGGTCATGCCGATGGCGGCGAAGGCGAAGCCGATCAGTACCGCCACCGGGACGCTCAGCACCACCCACGGCGAGTGCGCCAGGCCCAGCACGACCATGACCAGCGTGAACGCGATCGCGTAGATGGTGCCGCGGAGCAGAGCCCAGCCGATCTCGCCCAGCGCGACCTGGGCGGGCCGCATCGGGGTGGCCAGCACGGCGTCGTACAGCTTGGCGTACTTGAGCCGGAAGAACACGTTGAACGTCGAGTCGTACATGGCGCCGTTCATCGAGGACACGGCGAGCAGGCCCGGCGCGACGAACTCCCGGTACGGGATGAGCTGCCCGCCGGGACCGGCTACCTTCCCCACCAGGACGCCCAGGCCAAGCCCCACGGACAGCAGGTAGAACAGCGGCTCGAAGATCCCGGAGATGAAGACCAGCCAGGCGCGCCGGTAGGCCCGGGCGTGCCGCTCGATCAGCCGCAGGCTGCCGGTGTCGGTGCCCGCCCGGCGGAGCCGGGCCAGCAGCCCGGCCGGCGGGAGCATCCGGAGCGCGACGGTTTCAGACATAGAGGCGCCTGCGGTAGGTGCGGGCCCCGGCCCAGGTCCCCACGACGGCCAGCGCGGCCAGGTAGGCGACGTGGCCCAGCATCCCGGCCGGGTCGCGGACCGCGGTACCGAGGCTGAACGCCCGGCACAGCGCCACGCCGTGCCACAGCGGCGTGGCGTAGGCCAGCACGCGCAGCCCGGCGGGCAGCTGGGACAGCGGGAAGAATGTGCCGGAGAACAGCATCAGCGGGGTCAGGCCGAACCTGAACACGTACGTGAAGGAGCTCTCCATCTTCACCGTGACCGCCCAGGCCGCGATCGGGGCGGCGAAGGCCAGCCCGGTGAGCACCGCGGCCGGGTAGGCCAGCACCACCCAGGCGGACCTGATCGCGCCGAACGCCCACATGACCAGCAGCACGAACGCGCAGTTCATCGCGATCCGCATGGCCATGAACATCAGGTGGCCGCGGAAGATGTCCGCGGGCCGCAGCGGGGAGGCCTGCGCTCCGAAGTAGATCCGGTTCCATTTGAGGGACCCGAATACCGGGAAGCTCGCCTCGCTCATGGCCGTGTTCATCGCGCCCGAGGCCAGGATGGCAGGCGCCACGAAGGCCAGGTAGCTGACCCCGCCCAGGCTAGCCGTGCTGTGCTTGTCGACCAGCGTGCCGAGCCCGAAGCCCAGCGCGCCGAGGTAGCACACCGGGCCGAGCACGCTGGACCAGATGCTGGAGCGCCAGATCCGCCGGTAGACGGTCAGCCAGCACCGGAACGCGCGCACGGACATGGACCACTGCTGCGCGCTGGAAGGAACGGCCAGGCTGACGGGCGCCATTAATCCTCCAGCCTCCGCCCGGTCAGGCGCAGGAAGACGTCCTCGAGCGTGCCCCGGCGGACCAGCGAGGTGAGCGGCTCCAGCCCGCTGGCGTGCACCGCGGCCAGGGCCTCGTCTCCATCGGCGACGTAGAGCAGGATCCGGTCCGCAAGCACCTCGGACCGTTCGGCAGGAAAGTCTTTGAGTTTGTCGGCGGCCGCCTCGTGCAGTTGGGGGTCGAAGCGAAGCTCAAGGACTTCCGGAGAGCAGTAGCGGGCGATCAGGCTCCGGGGCGAACCCTCCGCGGCGAACCGGCCGTGGTCCATCACCACCAGCCGGTCGCACAGTTGCTCGGCCTCGTCCATGTAGTGCGTGGTCAGGATCAGCGTGACGCCGCGCTGCTTGAGCCGGAACAGCCGGTCCCACACGACGTGCCGGGCCTGCGGGTCCAGGCCGGTGGTGGGCTCGTCGAGGATCAGGATCTCCGGCTCGTTGATGAGCGAGCGGGCGATGGTCAGGCGGCGCTTCAGGCCGCCGGACAGAGGGTCGACCTTACTGTTGGCGCGGTCCGCGAGCTGCACGAACTCGAGCAGTTCGGCGGTCCGCTCCCGGATGACGCGCCGGGGCAGCCCGAAGTACCGGCCGTAGACGAGCAGGTTCTCCCGGACGGTCAGCTCCATATCGAGGGTGTCGTCCTGCGGCACCACGCCGAGCCGGGCCCGGATTGCCGAGCCGTCCCGGACCGGATCGCGGCCGAGAATGCTCAGCTCCCCGCTGGTCGGCGGTGAGACGCAGCCGATCATCCGCATGGTGGAGGACTTGCCCGCGCCGTTCGGGCCGAGGAAACCGAAGGTCTCCCCGGCCGTCACGGCGAAATTGATGCCGCGCACCGCCTCGATCTCGCCGTACCGCTTGACCAGGTCGGTGACCTGGACGACGGGCTCGCTCACGCCCCGGACTCGGGCGTGTCGTCGACGGCCGGCGTGTCGGTGACGGTGTCGTCGGCCGTGTCGGTCGCGGCCGTGTCGGTCGCGGCCGTCCCGGTGGGGTCGTCCTCGGCCAGGATCCGGTACATCGAGCGNNGTTCGGGCCGAGGAAACCGAAGGCCTCGCCGCGGTACAGGTCGAAGTCGATCCCGTCGACCGCCGTGAAGCTGCCGAACGTCTTGGTCAGGCCGCGTGCCCGGACGAGTACCTCGGGTTCGGATCGTTCCAGCACCTGATCCAGGTTAGCCGGGGGTTATGACATTCCCCGAACGGTTTTGCCGCCCTCCCGCTACCACACCAGGGGACACGATAGTGTCGGGTATATACGGGATGGCCCAAGTCAAGGGACGAAATCACGGTGAATCTCCTCCGCGATCTCTATACGCGTTTCCGGGTGCTGATCCACGAGGTCGCCAAGTTCGGCGTCGTCGGCAGCCTCGCGTTCGTCCTCACCGTCATCTTGTTCAACGCGTTCCACTCCGGTGCCGGGCTTGACGCGATTCTCGCGACGACGCTGGCCAACGCGGTGGCCACGGTGTTCGCGTTCGTCGGCAACAAGTTCTGGGCGTTCCGGCACCGCAAGGGCAGCCACTGGGGCCGCGAGACCATCCTGTTCTTCGTCTTCAACGGCGTCGGGATCCTCATCACCGACGGGGTCGTCGCGATAGCGCAGCACGGGCTCGGGCGCACCGACAACCTCTCCCTCAACGTGGCGAACATCATCGGCGTCGGCGTGGCCACGCTGTTCCGGCTGTACTGCTATCGCCGCTGGGTGTTCCTCTACGCCGAGGGGCAAGCGCCCGCCGCGGAGCAACTGGAGCCGGAGACCTCAGACACCTGAGCTTCGCGGTTACCGGCTTTCGCTGATCCACACCGAGACGTGGGCGGGTTCCAGCGCTTTTTGGACGACGCCGGCCAGGTCGTGCTGGACGGCCTCCAGGTCCACTGCGTCCTTCAGCCGGAGAGCGAACGCGGCCACGGTCTGGTCGGCGTCGTAGCGGGCCCGGTTGAACCGGCGGTCCACGGCCCGCTGGACCCGCCTTCGTACGGGTGCGAACAGGGCCGCCGCGGCCAGGGTGGAGATGGCCACCGCCACCGGCGACTTGATGGTGAGGACCTGCGTGGCCAGCAAGACCAGCCCGGCGTAGACGCCGACCAGCAGGCCGGTCACGATCGCGTAGGCCAAGGTGCGGCTGATGATCCGGTCGATGTCGTACAGCCGGNNGACCCGGTCGATGTCGTACAGCCGGTACTTCAAGATCCCCACGCCGATGGCGATCGGCATGGCGATCACACAGAGCTCCAGCAGGCGCGAGGCGGCCAGGACCGAGCTGAGCGCGCTGCCCAGCAGGCCGACGCACAAGGTGATCGCGGCGCCGCAGGCGAGCCACTTGAGCTGCTGGCGGCGCTCTCCGGTGGCGCGGCGCCAGCTAAGGACCTGGTGGCCCACGAACGACAGCCAAATCACCCCGATCGACAGGTAGGCGACGGTGTTAAGCGCCCCCAGCGCGGGTGCCAAGTGGTAGGTGTACGTGAGGTCGCCGGAGGAGTTGACCTGGATGCTGTTAGCGGCTTCGGCGGCCAGCGCCGGGACCAAGTTGACGGCCACGACGTAGCCGACGGCCACCGTGTAGCCGCACAGCACCCACCACCAGCGCCGCGACGTTAGCTGACCGTCCGGAAACAGCAGGATCACCAGGGGGAACAGAGCGAACGCGAGCGGCCACAGCGAGGTGACCGTGACGGCGGCCGGGCCGAGCGGGAGCCCGTGGTAACCCAGGCGGTAGCGGAGCACCGCGTAGAACCCTGCGTCGACCGGGATCAGGAACAGCACGACGAACAGGATCAGGATCCAGCCCACCGGGTTCCGCGGCTGGTGCCGCGCCACGATGACACCGACGCCGGCGTAGACCAGGGGGATGGGAATCCCGGTCGCGATGTTGAGGAACGTCGCCTGGTGGGCGAGTGTGCTCAGCGCCGCGGTGGCTCCGAGCAGGATCAGCGCCAGGACACCGAGGGCCGTCGCGGTCGCGGGTGAGGCCAGCGCGTGAGCCCTTGGCGGTCGGCTCGCTGGTTGCGCCTCGTGCACGGCGCTTACGCTACGCCCGGAGCGTTCCGGGAACGTTACCGCTTACGGGCTTGCTGGCTCACTGGCAGCCGCGGACGGCGGACAGGTCCAGGGGCGCCTTGAGCGCGGCGTCCTGCTGGGCCTCGGTCAGGTACCCCACGGCGGCCATCCGGTCGATGACGTGCACTAGCCGGGCCCGGGCGTGCGCCGGGTAGACCAGCGGGTCGTCGTAGCTCGGCGCGTTCACCGCGCCGGCCAGCATGGCGGCCTGCACGACGGTCAGCTGATCGGGGGCCCGCCCGAAGTAACCGCAGCTGGCGGCCTGCAGGCCGTAGTAGCCGTGGCCGTAGTACGCGATCTCCGCGTACATGCGCAGGATCTCGGACCGGCTGTAGGCCCGGTTGATCTTGACCGCCAGCACGACCTGCTCGACGATCTGCGGGAAGCTGCTGTTACCCGAGGTGTACAGGTTCTTGGCCAGCTGCTGGTCGATGGTGCTGCCGCCCCCGTCGGTGTGCCCGGTGATCCAGGAGGACGCCACCCGGACTAGCGCGAGCGGGTCCACGCCCGGGTCGGCGTAGAAGCGGTGGTCTTCGGTCGCGACCAGGGCCTCCGCGAAGTACTGCGGCACTGGCGGGCCGGGGTAGGCGATGTGGTGGCCGGCGGCCTGCGCCGCGGCCAGGGATGTGGCCTGGCCGGCCGAGGGGGTGAACGCGTACAGCAGGGCCACCGCGGCCGCGAAGACGGTGATCACGACGAGGAACACCTTGATGATCGTGAGGGCGAGCCGGAGCTGCCAGCTGCGCCTGTTCCGCCTGGGGAGCGGACGGGTTGGCCCGTAGCCGACGTCTTCGCCGCCATCATCGGAGGCTGAGCGGCGAGCGCCAAGTACCCTCAACGGCCCAGTGCCTCCGTCCGTCCGCATGCGGCTCCCTGTGTCTTTAACGAGCGGGCCACCCTGGCCATGCCCGGGACATCGTAGCTATCTACCCAACCTCAAGCACGTATGCCTGACGGTGCGGCGGTGCGGGGTTCGTTCCGGAGGGCGCCGCGGTTGCGCTAAGCTGACCGAGCCTGCCAGAGTACGGCGGGCGTGCACCACCACAAGCGGTACGGTGGCGCGGCGGGACGTGGCCCAGCTTGGTTAAGGCGCCTGACTGGGGGTCAGGAGAGCAGGAGTTCAAATCTCCTCGTCCCGACAACTTGAAGTTCGAATATGGTGACAGAAATGTCACTGCTACCGGTTAGCGTTCTGGTATGGATCAACTTTCCAAATCGGAACGCAGATGGTCTGATGCCCAGCTCAAAGACGCCGTCGCGACGGCCACGAACTGGCGTGATGTGATGCGCGCACTGGGACTGCACGCCAACTCCGCAGGGACAATCCGGATCGTGAAGCGACACGTTGCCCACCTTGGATTGGAGACGTCCCATTTCCGGGGAAAGCGGAATTGGTCCGACGCTCAACTGCGGCAGGCGGTCATCCATGCACAATCCTGGGACGAACTGCTGACGACGCTCGGCCTCACGCTTCGTAGCCGGGACGGGCGGATACGGGTTAAAGCCCATGCCATGCGCCTGGGACTAGACATCGCGCATCTGGAGAGCCCCGTCGTGAACTCTCCGGGGGCTGCTGACGTAAAGCCGGACCTTCGGTATCTGCGCGATGCGGCCCCGTCCATTGCCGCGTCCTGGTTCTCGCTGTGCGGGTTCAAAGTGGCGCTGCCTCTGGAGCCTGCGCCGTATGACCTGCTGGTATCGACGCCGGAGGGAATCAAGCGAGTCCAGGTTAAGACGACGACGTGCTTCAGCAAGGATGGCTGGACGGTAGTGGTTGGCCGAAGACCCTATTCGATTGGCAATCGCGAGCGGCGGGTTCCCTATGATCCAGAACTGATCGACTGGTTCTTCATCATGGACGGCGAGCTCACCATTTACCTGATCCCGAGCCGCATCATCGCAGGACGGGTTGGCATTCTGCTGCATACCTACACCAAGTACGTTGTGGGCAGCGCCGCCGGGTTCATGACTCCGCGGCCCGGTGCCGCGTGACCAACCAAAGCGCTCGGAGTTCTTGGCCTCGGTAGCCTGCTACTGACACAGGTTCGATACGAACACCCTG
>PLIQ01000326.1:0-10766 GCA_003140115.1 Actinomycetota bacterium
TCGAACGCGTTCGCCGCGGCCTGCATGGCGACATCCACGTCCTGGCGGCTGGAGACCGGCGCGTGCGCGTAGACGTCGCCGGTACTGGGGTCGATCACGTCGCTGGTGCGGCCATCGCTGGCGTCGGTGAACTTGCCGTTCACGAAGTTCTGCAGCGTGCGGTCGGTCATCTCGAGCCCTCCATCCGGCGCGACGTCTTCGCCTGCGGCCTTTCACGGTTCTCCGCAATATTAATGACGAGCTTCGCAGAGGCGGACTATCTCCACAAGTGAATCAGTTGCTATCTTTATATATAGCGACGAAATCAGTTGGGCTATAGGCGGACATGATGCCGGTGGGACACCGTGTCCGGGAGGAGGGGGCGGCCGCATGGCGCACAGCCCGAGGACGCTCCTGACCCAAGGCCCCGGCGGTCTCGTGCCCGACGATATCTCCAAGCAGATCATCGAGCAGCTGCAGGAAGACGGCAGACGGTCCTACGCCGCGATCGGCAAGGCGATCGGGCTGTCCGAGGCCGCTGTCCGGCAGCGAGTCCAGCGTCTCCAGGATTCCGGCGTCATACAGATCGTCGCGGTTACCGACCCGCTGACGCTGGGCTTCCACCGTCAGGCCATGATCGCCATCAAGACCGACGGCGACCTGGAAAAGGTGGCCGACCAGCTGGCCGAGATGGACGAGATCGACTACGTGGTCATCTCGGCCGGCTCATTCGACGTGCTGGCCGAGGTCGTCTGCGAGGACGACGACCACCTGCTGGAGATCCTGAGCCGGGTCCGCGCGGTCCCGTTCGTCACCAGCACAGAAACCTTCGTATACCTAAAACTCCGTAAGCAGACCTACTCCTGGGGAACAAGATGACCTCCTCCCTCGACGCCATCGCCGCCGAACAGGAAGCCGCCAAGCGCAACTTGTGGCTGCACTTCACCCGGATGTCCACCTACGCCGACCAGGAAGTCCCCGTGATCGTGCGCGGCTCGGGCGCCTACGTCTTCGACCAGCACGGGCGGCGTTACCTGGACGGGCTGTCGGGCCTGTTCGTGGTCCAGGTCGGCCACGGCCGACAGGAGATCGCCGAGGCGGGTGCTCGGCAGGCCTCCGAGCTTGCGTACTTCCCGCTGTGGTCCTACGCCCACCCCAAGGCCATCGAGCTGGCCCAACGGCTGGCCGACCTAGCCCCGGGCGACCTGAACCGGGTGTTCTTCACCACCAGCGGCTCCGAAGCCGTCGAGTCGGCGTGGAAACTCGCCAAGCAGTACTTCAAGCTCATCGGTCAGCCCGAACGGTACAAGGTGATCAGCCGTGAGATCGCCTACCACGGGACCTCCATGGGCGCGTTGGCCATTACCGGCGTGCCCGACATCAAGTACCCGTTCGAGCCGCTGCCACCGGGCGGCGTCCGGGTCCCGAACACCAACTTCTACCGGGCACCCGCGTTCGTGAACGAGGACCTGGAGGCGTTCGGCATCTGGGCCGCGGACGAGATCGAACGGGCCATCCTCCGTGAGGGACCCAAGTCGGTCGCGGCGGTCTACGTAGAGCCCGTGCAGAACTCCGGCGGCTGCTTCCCGCCGCCTCCCGGTTACTTCCAGCGGGTCCGGGAGATCTGCGACCGGTACGGCGTGCTGCTGGTCTCCGACGAGGTGATCTGCGCGTTCGGCCGGCTCGGCTACTACTTCGGCGCCCAGCGCTACGGGTACCAGCCGGACATCATCACGTTCGCCAAGGGGGTCACGTCCGGCTACGCGCCGCTGGGCGGGATGCTGGTCAGCGATGCGCTGATGGAGCCGTTCACCTCGGGCACGGCCACGTTCCTGCACGGCATCACGTTCGCCGGCCACCCCGTGTCCACCGCAGTGGCGCTGGCCAACCTGGACATCTTCGAGAAGGAAGACCTGCTGGGGAACGTCCAGACGAACGAATCACGGTTCCGCGCCACCTTGGACAAGCTCACTGACCTGCCGATCGTCGGCGAGGTCCGCGGGGCCGGCTACTTCTACGGCATCGAGCTGGTCAAGGACAAGGTCACCCGGGAGACGTTCAACGACGAGGAGTCCGAACGGCTGCTGCGCGGGTTCTTGTCCCACGCGCTGTTCGACGCCGGGCTGGTGTGCCGCGCCGACGACCGTGGCGACCCGGTCATCCAGCTGGCCCCGCCGCTCATCTGCGGCCAGGAGCACTTCGACGAGATGGAGGGAATCCTGCGCGCGGTGCTCACCGAGGCCTGGGCGCGTCTGTAGGCCGACGGTCGTCCCTCGGGTCACATTGTTCACCGGAATGTGTTGCCCTGTCATTCCGCGTCGCCATCTGGCGTTTACTCACCTGCTTTACCTTTCCGTTATGCCGGCCAACCCAGGTGACGCACGACCATCGCGGTCCCCCGTGTCACGGCGCCAGGTGCTCGCCGTAGGCGGAACGGGGCTGCTCGCCGCTACCGCGAGCGCCACCAGGGCCGCGGCGCGGATCCGCAAGGCCCGTGCGGCGGGCGGCGACGGTACTCCTGAGCAGATCCATCTCACCTGGGGTGAGAATCCCGCCACCAGCGTCGTGGTCTCCTGGGCCTCACCCGAGCCGGCGACCCGGCCCCGGGTGCGGATCGGGCAGCGGGTCATCCCGGGCCAGCCCCGCCACTACAGCGACGGGATCAACGGCGAGACGGTGTGGACGTACCACTCGCGGGTCGACGGGCTGCGGCCCGGTGCCACCTACGCGTACGTGGTGACCGCCGACAACGACAGCAACGCCGCGGATCCGTTCACCGCCACCTTCCGTACCGCCCCGCACGGCCGGACGGCGTTCCGCTTCACGAGCTTCGGCGACCTGGCCACGCCGAACACCGCCTGGGTGCTCTCCTACGGCCAGAGCGCCTACGCGGTCGACGCCGTCGAGTCCTTCCAGCCGCTGTTCCACCTGCTGAACGGCGACCTGTGCTACGCGGACCTGAACCCCGCCGTCCAGCCCGAGGTGTGGCGCGACTTCGGCAACAACAACCAGACTTCGGCGGCCAACCGGCCCTGGATGCCGTGCCTGGGCAACCACGAGGTGGAGTTCGGCAACGGCGCGCAGGGATTCACCTCGTACCTGACCCGCTACACGCTGCCGGACAACCAGATGCCCGGCTTCGACGGCCGCTGGTACAGCTTCCGGGTCGGGTCGGTCCTGTTCGTCTCCCTCGACGCCGACGACGTGGTGTATCAGGACGCGGGCGCGTTCGTGGCCGGCCCCGCGGCGCTGACCCCGGCGGCCAGTACGGGCAACCCGGCGATCGAGCCCGGCACGTCGTTCTACGTCAAGGGTTACTCGGGCGGTGCGCAGACGGCGTGGCTGGAACGGACGCTGGCGGCCGCCCGCCGGGATGACTCGATCGACTGGATCATCGTGCAGATGCACCAGTGCGCCTGCTCCTCCTCGGCCACCGGCAACGGCTCCGACCTCGGCATCCGCCAGCAATGGCTGCCGCTGTTCGACCAGTACCAGGTGGACTTGGTGCTCAACGGGCATGACCACGACTACGAGCGGTCCTTCCCGGTCCGCGGCGCCGATGCCGACGCCGGCCATGAGGTGGCCAGCGGCGCGGTGGTCAATACCTTGCGGCCGCACCCGGTCACGACCACCGACAACGGGGTGTTCGACACCAGCCAGGGCACCGTGCACCTGATCCTGGGCTGCGGCGGCACCGACGCCAACCTGGACGACTACGGGGTGGATCCGGCCGTTGGGGAGCGCCAGGCCAAGGTGTTTACGCACGCCAACCGCCCGGCGCTGACCTCCACGGGGGACGTTTACGACCGGGCGGTGGCCGACGCGGTCGAGGACGCGATCTGGTCGGCCAAGCGCGACACCTCGACCGGCTACGGAATCGCGGTGTTCGACGTCAACCCGGACCCCGAGGACTTCGGCGGCCACACCAGCATCACCGTCACCCACTACCACGCGGTGGGCGTGGACCCGGTCAACCCGACGACCGGCGCCAAGGGCGTGCCGACCCCCGACTACACCGAGTTCGAGACCTTCACCTTGGTCCGGCCGCGCTCTGCTTAGGGCACGGGGCTTAGGGCACGGGTCTTAGGGCACGGGCGGGCGCTGCGGGCTAGTCTCCTGCGACGGCATCGAGTTGGCGGTGGGCAGCGGATAGTCGATGCCCTGGTCCAGCGTGCCGGCCAGCGAGTTGAGCACCGCCTGCTCGGCGAGGCTGGTCGGGCCGAGCGAGGTCGGGGGCAGCGCGGGGAGGCTGGGGTCCGGCGGCTTGGACAGCGCGAGCGCCGCGGTCATGTCGCCGGTCACGCTGCGCCGCCAGGGCGACAGGTTGGGCACCTCGACACCGAACCTGGTCTCGATGAAGCGCAGCAGCGAGGTGTGGTCGAACAACTGCGAGCACACGTAGCCGCCCCGGCTGAACGGCGAGATGACCAGGGCGGGGACACGGAAGCCGAAGCCGACCGGACCGTTGATCCCGCCCGCGGCGGCGGGCAGGTTCCCGGTGAGCCACTCCCCCTCGGTCCCGGGCGGCGGGGTCAGCGGCGGCACGTGGTCGAAGAACCCGCCGTTCTCGTCGTGCGTCACGAACAGTACGGTCTGCGCCCACACCGCCGGGTCGGACACCAGGGTGGACAGCACGCTGTGGATCAGGTCCTCGCCGTACCCGGGCGGCGCGGCCGGGTGCTCGCACTGCGCCAGCGGCGGCATGATCCACGACACCGCGGGCAGCTTGTTCCCCCGCACGTCCGCGGCGAAATCGTCCGGGTAGCTCGGGGTCAGGCCGCGGCCGACCAGTTCGGCGCCGGTAACCGAGAACGGGTCGGTGAAGGCCTTGAAGTAGGGCAGCGGGCTCAGCGCGAGCTCGCTGAGCCGGTCGTTGTAGACCTTCCAGCTCACCCCGGCGGCCTGCAGCCGTTCCGGCATCGTCTCCCAGCTCAGCTTGCCGTACTTCGCGATCCGGTCGCCGAAGGTCTCGACCACCGGGCCGCCGGCCGCCCCGGCCGGGTCGATGGTGGCCGACACGCCCATCAGCCGGTTCGAGTCGGTCGGGCCGAGCACCGAGCTGAAGTAGGCGTCGCAGACGGTGAACGCGTCCGCGAGCGCGTAGTAGAAGGGCAGGTCGGCGCGGGTGTAGTAGCCCATGGTGACCGGCCCGTGCGCGGCGCCGTCGACGCTGACATGGGTGGCCACGAACTTGTCCAGCGCGCCGCCGTTCCAGCTGTCGTGCTGGGTCGGCCAGGTGTGCGAGATGTCGTTGGTGGTCTGGCCGTCCCGCAGCGGCGGGTCGCTGGACAACCGGAACGGCTCCAGGTAGCCGGCCAGGCTGGGGCCCCTCCCGGGCTGGTATCCGGACTGGCCAAACACCCCGCGGAGGGCATCGGGGTCGGAGAAGCCGCGCACGCCGGACAGCGTGCCGAAGTAGTGGTCGAAGGACCGGTTCTCCTGCATCAAGATCACCACGTGCTGGATGTCGCTCAGGCTCGCGGGCCCCGCCGGCGCAGCGGCCGCCTGGTCGATCAGCCGGGATTGCGCGTCGGTCAACTCGGCCACTGGCTACCTCCGCTCGGATCGTTCCGGGCAAAGGATACGGTCGGGGAATGGACGTTCTGGTGATCGGGGCCGGAGTCTGCGGCCTGACGACAGCGATCTGCCTGGCCGAGGCCGGTCTCAGCGTGACGATCAGGGCGGCCGCCCCGCCGGAGCGGACGACGTCGGTGGCGGCCGGGGCGCTTTGGGGGGCGGTCCGGGTCGGGCCGCCGGAGCGAGTCCTGGGCTGGGGCCGGATCGGGCTGGAGGTCCTGTCCAAGCTCGCCACCGAGCCGGGGACCGGAGTGCGGATAGCCAGCGGCAAGGAGGTCAGCCGGTCCCCGCTCGAGCCCTACTACTGGACCCAGCTGCTGCCCGGTCTGCGGCTGTGCGAGCCGTCCGAACTACCCGACGGCTTCACCCACGGCTGGCACTACACCGCCCCGCTCGCCACCATGCCGGTCTACCTGGATTACCTGCGGGCCAGGTTCGAGCGGGCCAGCGGCACGATCCAGATAGCGGCCGTTCCGTCGCTGGCCGGGCTGGCCGGGCTGGCACCGGTGGTGGTGAACTGCTCCGGCGTCGGCGCCCGCGACCTGGTACCAGACCCCGCTGTGATGCCGGTCCGCGGCCAGGTGGTGATCGCCGCCAACCCCGGCATCGAGGAGTTCTACATCAACCGGGACGAGGAACCACCCTGGATCGTGTACATGTTCCCGCACGGCGAGACCATCCTGCTCGGCGGCACGAACGAGGAAGGTAGCTGGGATCAAGAGCCAAAACCGTCGATAGCCGAACGAATCGTGGCTCAGTGCGCCGCCGTCGATCCTCGCCTGCGCGGGGTAACGATCCTCGGGCACCGAGTGGGCCTGCGGCCGTACCGGCCCGAGGTACGGCTGGAATCCGAGCGGCTCGACGGCAGCGTGCTGTGGCACAACTACGGGCACGGTGGAGCCGGTATCTCCCTGTCCTGGGGCTGCGCGGCCGAGATCGCCGCTGAGATCCTCGGTCCCGCACCCGTGTAACGCTTGCTAGAGGTTCGGGTCGGCCGCAGGCAGCTCTTGAAATTTGATATCACAATGATAAGCTGATGCTACCCGGATAAGCGACGGAGGCAGATATGGGCGAACCGGCGATCGCAGTGACGGGGCTGCGCAAAAGTTTCGGTCCGAAGGAGGCGGTGGCGGGCATCGATCTGGACATCGCGGCCGGTTCGCTGGCCGGGCTGGTCGGGCCGAACGGGGCAGGGAAGACCACGTCGCTGTCGATGATGACCGGCCTGCTGCGGCCGGACGGCGGCCGGGTCCTGATCAACGGGCTGGATCTGTGGGCCGACCCGCCCGCGGCCAAGGCGATCATCGGGGTGGTGCCGGCCGAGGCCAGGGTGTTCGAGCGGCTGAGTGGTGAGGAGCTGCTGGAATACGCCGGGCGGCTGCGCGGCATGGCGGCTGGCGAGGCCCGCTCCCGGGCGGCGCAGCTGCTGGACGTGCTCGACCTGGCCGAGGACGCCAAGCGGCTGGTCGCCGACTACTCCACCGGCATGCGCAAGAAGGCCATGCTCGGCTGCGCCCTGATCCACAATCCTGCGGTGCTGTTCCTGGACGAGCCGCTCGAGGGCGTCGATCCGATCTCCGCCGACGTCATCCGGCGGCTGCTGACCCGCTTCGTCGGCTCGGGCTCGACCGTGCTGTTCTCCAGCCACGTCATGGAGCTCGTCGAGCAGGTCTGCGACCACGTCTCCATCATCGACAAGGGCCGGATCGTGGCCACCGGCACGACCGATGAGGTCCGTGGGGGCAAGACCCTGCAGCAGGCGTTCATCGACCTGGTCGGTTCCAGGGCCAACGACGAGGAGGTGCTGTCATGGCTCGGCTCCTCGTCCAGCTGAAGCTCCGCCTGCTGTTCAACGCGCTGCGCGCGTCGACCGGGGCCAAGGTCGCCTTCGTCCTCAGCACGATCTGCGCGGCTCTGGTCGCGGGCGGCGTCTTCTACCTCCTGTCCATCCTGGGCGGCGGCATCGCGGCGGCGGACCTGACCACGGCAATCTTCTGTGTGTTCGGGCTCGCGTGGCTGATCCTGCCGCTGATCGTCTTCGGCCTCGACAGCACCCTGGACCCCGCCACGCTGGCCCTGTACCCGCTCCGCACCCGCCCGCTCGCGGTCGGCCTGCTGGCCGCCTCGGCCACCGGCGCCTGGCCGGCCGCCACCCTGATCGGCCTGCTCGGGGTGACCATCGGGCTGGCCCGCGGCGCGCTCGGCGTGCTCATCGCACTGCTCGCGGTGCTGCTGCAGGTGCTGTTCTGCATCACGCTGGCCCGGTTCGTGACCACCGCACTGGCCGGGATGCTGCGCTCGCGCCGCGGCAAGGACTTCGCGGCCCTGCTGATCATCCCGATCTTCGCGGCGTACGAGGGCTTCATCCAGATCGTGCCGAAGCTGACCGGCGAAGGCGCGCTGACCGCGGCGAGCTTCGGCGGCGTGGACCATTGGCTGCGCTGGACACCGCCGGGCCTGGCCGTGCACGCGATCCGGGACGCCTCCACGGGGCACCCCGGCACCGCGTTGCTGCGGCTGGTGCTGCTGGCCGGCATCATCGTGGTGCTCGGCCTGGCGTGGATCCGGTCGCTGCAGCGCGCCATGGTGACGACCGACACCTCCACGCAGTCGGCGGTACGCGGTTCGGCGCTCCCGTTCGCGCGGTACGGCCTGCGCGGCACGGTGGCCGCCCGGTTCTGGCTCTACCAGCGCCGCGAGCCCTTCGCGCTGCTGTACTGGGGCATCACCGCGGTCATCATGGTGGTCGTGGCCATCAGGACCGTTCTGACCCCGGATTGGTTTGGTGGCCTGCTCGCCTGCGGGGTCGCCGGGGGCGCGTTCGTCGGCGCGTTCCACACCAACGCGATCGGGATGTCCGGACCCGGGTTCGGCCTGGAGGCGGCGGCGCTGAGCGACCGGCGCGCGCTGCGCGCCTACTTCTCCGGGCAGAACATCGCGGTCGGCGCGATCGCGGTGCCGCTGGTCACGGCGATCTCCTTCGGCCTGGCGGCTATAGCCAAGCATCCGATGGAAGGTTTCGTGGCCACGGCGGTTGGCCTGGCCGCGATCGGCGCGGGCCTGGCCCTGGCCAACCTGTTCACCGTCGCGTCGGCTTACCCGATGGAAAAGCGAGGCGGTACCCCCGTGCCCAGGGCGGCCAGCGGACACAATGGCCAGGCGGCCGGGTCGCAGCTCCTCACCCTGCTCGCCGTGGGGCTGGCGGTCACGCCGGTGATCCTCGCCGCGGTGTTCACCCGCACGGATCCGGCGGCGATCTGGATGCCGGTGCTCGTGGCGGGCGGCGCCGTGTACGGCCTCGCGCTGGCCTGGGCCGGCGTGCGGGGCGCCGCCATCACCGCCGAGCAGAAGCTGCCGGAACTTACCCAGATCGCCATCCAGAGCGCCTTGTAGGTCTAGCGGTCGAGCTGAGCGGCCAGGCGGGCCGGGGCGATGACCCGGTAGGCGTCCTGGCATAGCTCGGCGATCTCGGTCCAGTCCGGGTCACGGTCGAGCCGCACGCCGATCCAGCCGCGGCCGCCGACGTAGGGCGGGCGGAAGAACCGGTCGGGCGCGGACGCAGTGAGCTCGTCCTGCGCGCCGGGCGCCGCGGCACACCACAGGTGCGGGAACTGGTTCTCGTGGTGGCCGTCCGCCCACAAGGTGACGAAGGCGCTCTTGCCCCGGACGAACCAGGTGGGCGCGCCGTGGCTCGGCCGTTCGGTGACCTCGGGCAGGGACAGGCAGATCGTGCGCATGTGCTCGGCCAGGTCAGCCGTCATTTCCTGCCTCCGCTCCGGTCGCCGGCGCCAGACCCCGACGTTACGCTGTGGCCCATGAGATTCGCGATTGGTATCCCGCAGTTTTACTCCGACGGCGAGTTCGATCCCGCGGCCTTCCGGGCCTACCTGACCCGGGCCGAGGAGCTCGGCTTCGACAGCGCGTGGGCGCAGGAGCAACTGCTCGGGTCGTGGCACCAGCTCGCGCCGATCGAGACGATGACCTACGCGGCCGCGTGCACCGAGCGGTTGCGACTGGGCTGCGCGGTGTTCGTGTCCACGCTGCACAGCCCGGTGCACCTAGCCCAGAGCGTGAGCAGTCTGGACCAGCTCAGCCGGGGCCGGATCGAGATCGGACTGGGCACCGGGGGCCCGCGCCAACCGTTCGCCGCCTTCGGCGTGGAGCCTGGACGGTACGTCGCGCGGTTCACCGAGGGGATCGCGCTGATGAAGGCCCTGTGGACGCAGCCCCGCGTCACCTTCGACGGGGAGTTCTGGCAGCTCCAGGACGCGACGGTGGAGCCCAAGCCGTTCTGCAAGCCGCACCCGCCGCTCTGGTTCGGCGCGGCCAGCGAGCCCGCGCTACGGCGCGCGGTACGCCTGGGCGACGGTTTCTTCGGCGCGGGGTCGAGCCCCACCGCGAGGTTCGCCGAGCAGGTCACGGTGGTGCGGGCGGCGCTCGCGGAGGCGGGACGGTCAGCCGAGAGCTTCCCCATCGCCAAACGCGTGTACGTCGCGATCGACGACCACGCCGAGCGGGCCCGAGCGCGGATGAACGCCGCACTGACGGAGGTCTACGGACACCGGGTGGAGGCTGCCGAGGCCGCCGCGGTCGTGGGCACGGCCGCCGACTGCGTCCGCGAGCTGGCCCAGGTCGCCGCGGCCGGGGCCGAGCTGATCCTGTGCACCGCCCTGTTCGACCAGGCCGAGCAGATGGAGCAGCTCGCCGCCGCCGTCATCCCCAAGCTCGGCTAAGGCCGTAACTCCCGGGCCGGTGCGCGGCCGGGTCATGGACTTCAGCATCTTCATAACGACCGGGTTCCCGGCGTCGCGCCAGTCCGAGGTGAGCAGGCCGTAGGGCTCGCGGTCGCCCCAGTTGTACTGCAGCTGACCGGTGCCCGGGGTGGAGCCCTTGGCGTGGGTCGGGTTGAGGGCCCACCAGCACCAGTCAAGGTCGGCTTCGGTCAGCCAGGCCGAGATGTTGGTCCACCACACGCCGTTGTTCGCGTTGCCGACCTGCGAGGTCGGGTCCAGGCCGAAGTTGGCCAGGGAGCCGGTGTCGTTGCCGAACTCGCCGATCCACAACGGGGCCAGGCCGTCGGCGACCAGGTACCCGCCGGCCTTGGTCATGTCGGCGATATACGCCGCCTGGGACTGGCCGTCGGCGTGGAACCACGGGTAGTCGTGCATGCTGTACACGACCTTGCCCGGCCGCTCGAGCCGGACCGGATG
>PLIQ01000326.1:10812-12904 GCA_003140115.1 Actinomycetota bacterium
CGATGAACTGCGCCTTTGACCAGCGATCGTTGAACCACAGGCCGTTCTCGTCAGTGTTCGAGCAACACCAGCCGAAGTCGAGCAGGTGACAGTTGGGGATGACGATCAGGTCCTCGTCGGTCAGGGCTCGGACGCACGCGTCGTAGACCTGCACCGGCGTCGACCCGCGCAGATCGCGGTTGGCGGCCAGGTACTGGTCCGGGACCGGCGCGGTCTGCCCGGTCATCCACACGCTGAACGGGAACCGCACGCTGTTAAAGCCATGCCGGGCGATGTTCCTGGCCAGCGTCCTACGGTGGGTACGGTCCAGCCCGGCCGGGACGCCGAGATCCTCGCTGGCGACGTACCAGTTCACCCCGGCCAGGCGGACCCGATTCCCGGTCGCGTCCACGACGAACCGGCCGCTCGCCGACAGCGGCGCGGCCACCGGCATCTCGATCAGCCGATACCCGGGCCGGTGCGCGGGGCCATCATCGCCTGCAGCATGGTCACCACGGCGGGGTAGCCAACCGCGGTCCAGTCCAGGGTCAGCAGGCCGTACGGCTCCGCAGCGCCCCAGTTGTTCTGGATGTGGGTGGTCCCCGGGGTGCAGCTCTGGCCGTGGGTCGGGTTGAGGGCCCACCAGCACCAGTCGACGTCGGCCTCTTTGATCCAGGCCTGGATATTCGCCCACCAGTTGCCGCCACCGCCGGGGGATGACAGCGCGCTGGCGTTGTCGCCGAACTCGCCGATCCATACCGGGGCGATCCCCTGGTTGAGGAGGTACCCCCCGTTGGTGGTCATCTGCTCGATATAGGCGGCCTGGGACTGATTAGCGGGGTGGTCGGACCAGGAGTAGTCGTGCATGCTGTAGACGACCTTGTCCGGCTGCGTGAGCTGGATCCGGTGGCCGGCCACGCCGGTCAGGTCGCCGGCGTAGTTGAGTCCCTCGCAGATGATCAGCGGCTGCGGGTTGATCTGGTGGATCAGATTCCCCACCGTCGTGTACATGGCGGCGAAATCGGTCTGCACCGCCGTCCCCCACGCCGGGCCCAGAGCAGTCTGGCCGACCGTCGCGTGGCGCGGCTCGTTCTTGATGTCCATCGCGGCGACCAGCGGGTTCGAAGCGTATCGCCTGGTGATGTTCTGCCAGGCCGCGGTGAACTGCGTGGCCTGCCAGCGGTCATTGAACCACAGGCCGTTGGTGTCGTCGTTGGCGCAGCACCACCCGTAGTCCAGCAGGTGGCAGTTGGGGATGACGATCAGGCCCTGGTCGGTGAGCGCCTTGACGCAGGCGTCGTAGACCTGGAGCGGTGTCGACCCCTGCAGCTCGGGGTTGGCCAGCAGGTACTCCTCGGCGACCGGCGTGGTCTGCTCGAGCATCCACAGGCTGAACGGGAACCGCACGCAGTTGAACCCCTGCGCGGCGATGAGCTGGGCCAGAGAATTGAGGTTCGTCGAATCCAGCCCGACCGGCACCCCCATATCCTCGCTGGCGCCGTACCAGTTCACCCCGGCCAGGCGGACCCGCTTCCCGTGCGCGTCGACGATGAACCGGCCGCTCGTCGACAAGGGCGTAGCAATTGCCAAAACCCATCACCGCCTTTCTCGAGTAACCCCACAACCGTGCCAGGGCGGCGCAGTTCTGGCAAGCGACTCTCGCCATCCCGCGATGGCGTGGCACAAAGGAGCAGTAACCGGGCCCACTGCACTATCCTGTGGGTCTCCTGTGGGCGGTCACGTATGGTGACCAGGCTGGTGCACGGACACCGTGGAAACTACCGGACGAAGGGCGTCCGGACTGCGGAAACGGGAGCGAGAAAAGTCTGTCCCGGAGATCACCCTCACCAAGCCGACCAGCCATCGAGCCCGGTTCACCGCCTTCGCCATCATCGGTGCTTCACTGTTCTGGTTCGGCATCGGGCTGCAGGTCTTGCTCACCGGCGGGTGGCACCTCAATGCGATCACCTCCTTCCTGATTCAAGGGGTTGTCTCGGTTCAGCTGAGCTATCTGCTGAACCGGTACTGGACCTGGCGCGCTGTACCCGTCCCGTTCTGGGCAGCATGGCGCAGGTTCAACAGCCAGAAGGTCGTTCTCAGCGTGCTCAACCTC
>PLIQ01000391.1 GCA_003140115.1 Actinomycetota bacterium
AGGCAAGCACCACCCGCGCAAGCACCACCCTCGCAAGCACCACCCGCGCAAGCTCCACCCGCCGAAACGCCAGTCACACGATCGTCACCGTGGTCGTCTGTGTCGCCCTCGGGGCGGTCGCGGCCGCGATGGCGTCGCTGAACGTCGCGATCCCCGGCCTGGTCCGCAGCACCCACGCCAGCCAGACCCAGCTCGAATGGATCATCGACGCCTACCTGCTGGTCTTCGCCGTCCTGCTGCTCCCGGCCGGCGCTCTCGGCGACCGCTACGGCCGCCGCAAAGCGCTCATCGCCGGGCTGGTCGTGTTCGGCACCGCCTCGGCGGCGGCGATGGCGGTCTCCTCCGCGAACGACCTCATCGTCCTGCGCGGCCTGATCGGCCTGGGCGCCGCGCTGGTGATGCCGGCCACGCTGTCCACGATCACCGGCACGTTCCCGCCCGCCGAGCGCACCCGGGCGGTCGGCATCTGGGCCGGCGTGGCCGGGGGCAGCTCCGTGCTCGGCCTGCTGTGTACCGGGATCCTGCTGGAGTGGTTCTCCTGGCGGGCCGCCTTCGCGGTCAACGTCGTCCTGGCCGTCGCCGCGATCGCCGGCACGATCCGCTTCGTCCCCGAATCCTCCCAGCCCGGCGCGCCGCGGGTCGACACGGGCGGGGCGCTGCTGGCCACCGTCGGACTGGTCGCCCTGGTGTTCAGCATCATCGAGGCCCCCGACGCCGGCTGGCTGGCCGCTCGCACCCTCGGCGGCGTGGCGGCGGGCCTGGCCGCGCTGGCCGGCTTCGCCCTGTTCGAGCGCCGCCAGCGCCACCCCCTGCTGGACCCGCGGCTGTTCTCCAACCGCAAGCTCGCCGCCGGCACCGTGTCGATCCTCATCCAGTTCTTCGCCTTCTTCGGGTTCACCTTCGTCTCCCTGCAGTACCTGCAGGGCGTCCGCGGCTACAGCCCGCTGCTCGCCGCGCTCGCGGTCCTCCCGCTGACCGCGGCGATGATGCCCGCCTCGCGCGGCACCTCAGCCCTGGTGTCCCGGTTCGGCGCCCGCGCCGTCTGCGTCACCGGACTCCTCCTGGTCGCGGCCGGCCTCGCGATCATCTCCCGCGTCGGCACCGGCACGCCCTACTGGCTGCTGCTGGCTGGCCTGATCCCGCTCGGCATCGGCATGGGAGCCGCCATGACCCCCGCCACCGCGGCGATCACCGAGGCGCTGCCGCAGGCCCGCCAAGGCGTGGGCTCCGCGCTGAACGACCTGTCCCGCGAGGTCGGCGGCGCCCTGGGCACGGCGGTCCTGGGCAGCATCGTCACCGCCGTCTACCGCTCCAGCCTGCGCCTCCCCGGCGTCCCCGCCCCCCTGGCGCGCCAGGCCCAGCAGTCCTTCGCCATCGCCATCCACGCCGGCGGCCCGGTCGGCACCCACGCCCGCACCGCATTCGTCGACGGCATCCACGCCGGCCTCCTGTACGCCGCCGGCGCCGCGATCCTCGCCGCGATCGCCGTCGCCACCCTGCTCTCCAGCCACCCCCTGCCCGCGCCGCCTCAGACCGTAACACCACGGCCCGTTCGGACCAGTTGAAAATCTTTTCCCCCGAACGGCCCTGGTTCCCCTCACCGGCCCTTCATGAATCCGAACGGCCCGTGCCTCAACCTCACCAGCCACGCCAACCACATCCAGCCCATCGCGTCCCAGCCCGCCACGGAATCCAACCGCATGGATGCCACTTTGTGACGGATAGACCCGTCACGGTGCCACATCCACGCGGTGCCCAGCCACCGCCTCGGCCCGTTCCCGCCGCCGGTCATCACTCACCCCCGGCCGGTCCCCCGCGGTTCCATGTGCATTTCTGTTGGGACGTGTGTTTAAAGCCGGGTCGCCCGGGTAGTTGACACCGCCGTGTCGGCGGTCCCGCCCGCACGGGCGGCGCCGGCGCGGCGGTCGCGGCGCAGTGGAGAGGGAACGTCATGATCAGACGGTCGATGCGCACCTTCCTGGCGGTTACGGCTTCGGCCGCGGTCGGCCTGCTGGCGGCGGGTACGGCGAGCGCAGGCGCGCAGACGGTGCAGACCGCGGGCCGCGCCCAGCGGTCAGCGGCCGCCACCCTGACCGACGCGCCATCAGGCGTCCCCGGGGCGAACGCGGCCCCGACCATCAGCGCCACCTCCCAGCTGTCCGAACGCCGGTTCGTGGCCGCGGGCACCGACGCCTACGTGGTCGGCGTGGAGGATGGCACGTTCCCGCCGATCGGCTGGCACACCACCGGCCAGATGGGCGGCGTGTTCACCCCGCCGGTCAAGCTGCTCGACGGCCTGTGGTTCGGGCTGTCGGGAAGCTGGCTGGATTCGGCCACCTCCTACACCAGCGGGCCCGGTTTCGTCCGGCTCACCTTCCCGGTGACCGACGGCCTGCAGCCGACCCTCACCGAATTCGCGCCCGACGGGCTGCCGACGGTGCTGTTCGGCCTCACCCTGGTCCCGGTGAACGGCAGTGCCGCCACCGTGGCCGTGACCGCCGACGCGCACAGCGAGGTGAGCGCGACCTATCCCTGGTCCTCGACCACGCCCACCTGGGACCAGTTCAACCACCAGAACACGGTCTCCGCCGCCAACGGCGTCATCCAGTTCAACCAGGAGCAGACCCCGTGGTACGCCGACGTAGCGTCGGCCACCGCGCCGTCCAGCACCGCCACCGGATCCGGTTACTGGGGGCCCACCTCGGCCAGCGACCAGGCCACGTTCGGCACCAAGGGCGAAGGCGGCCAGCTGACCTGGAATCTGGCCGTCCCGGCGGCCGGCCGCACCCTATGGCTCGGGGTGGCCGGCTCACAGAACGGCCCGGCCAACGCCAGCCAGGCCCTGCAAGCCGCCCTGGCCAACCCGGCCGGCCTGCTGC
>PLIQ01000235.1 GCA_003140115.1 Actinomycetota bacterium
GCGCAGCCGCGGCCACAGCGTTCTCATCAGCCGCCCTCCGCCCGCAACTGCGCCGCTGGGTCGGGTCGGCGCAGGACCGACAGGGCAGCGGCGGCGACCGGCCCGGCCGCGGTGAGCAGGGCCAGGGCCACGGCCGGGCCGAGTGGCACTATCACCAGGGCCCACGGAAGCGGTGCCGTCGAATCCGCGGTCAGGGTGATCGCGGGCACCATCAACTCGGCCAGGCCGATCCCGGCCAGCAGGCCCGCGGCCGCGGCCGGAAGGCTGAGCGCGCCCTGCTCCAGGCATAGCTGACCAGCCTGGTCGTTTTTCCCCACCCCCAGCGCGGCGAACACCGCGCTCTGCGTCCGCCGTGAGCGCAGGCTAGCCGCGACGCTGACCGAGAACCCGAGCACGCCGAGCAGCACCGCCGCCACCCCGATGGCCAGCATGGCTTGCCGGGGGGCGGTCAGCAGCGGGTTGTCGAGCAGGGCCGCCTGCTGGTTGACGCGGCTGGTGACGGACAGGCCGAGGCCGGCCGGCAGGCGCGGTACCTGGCCGCCAGCGGTGCGCAGCCACCAGCGGGTCACCGGCAAGGGCCCCACTATCTGCGGTAGGTCGTTGGCGACGAGCAGGTCGTTGACCTCCGCGAGGTCGATGATCAGCGCCTGGTTCGGCCCGAAGACGGTCGGGAAGTTGGCCACCGACGCCACGATCTGGATCGTGGCCGCGAACCCGCCGACCGTAACCGAGGTGACCGATCCGATGCCGAGGTGGTTGGCCGCCAGGTAACCGCTGGTGGCGATCGCCGGGACGACCTGGGAAGGCAACGGCGCCAGGATCGTGACCTGCCCGGTGGCAGCCGCGGGCGCGAGGCTGACGCTGAGCTCGACCGGTACCGACGGAGCGTGTCCGATGTTGAACGTGAGCTGCCGGGCGCCCCCGGCGGCGCTATGCCAGCCCAGGATCGATGGCGCTGTCCCGTCCGATGGCGGCATCGTCCCGTACGGGTTGGGTGCCCCGGTCGGCACGCGTGCCGACCGTGCCGTGCCCTGCCACGCCGCCAGGGCGTCACCGTGGGCGAACGGCCTGCCGAACGGGCCGCTGGCCGTGTCCGCCACTGCGAGCGAACCGATGGTGAGGCGGGCGGTTGGGGCCGACGTTGGGTTCGCCGGGTCGTACGGCGGCAGGGTATAGGGTCCCAGCGTGAACCCGAGCAGTCGCAGCGGGCCGCCGGGCTGCCGCGGACCTGACAGGGTGAAGACCAGGGAGTGCGGCTGGCCGTCGGCGGACAGGATCCCGTCGGCCGGTACCTGGTAGGTGGCGCCGCCGGCGTCCTGGATCCAGGCCGTGACGAAGACTGAGCCAAGACCCTTCCGTAGCTCGGCGGCGCTGGTGCCCGGGCCCGCCCCGAGGGTCGCGAGGATCTCCAGCCGGTCCGGCCGGCCGGGCAGCGCCAGCCCGGACAGCCGCCGCGGCGTGATGCGCTGCCACAGCGCGCTCGGCGGAAGCGACGACAGATCGGGGCGGAGCAGGATCGCCTTACCTGCCGTTCTCGCGTCCAGCGCGATCAGCTGGCCCTCGTTGCCGATGCTGGCGACACTGGCCTCCGTGGCGGCGGTGACGCCGGGTGCCCCGGTGATCGCCCCGGTTGCGCCCGGCGGCAGCGGGCCCGCGGCGTCCACCTGCACATCCGAGCCGACCGCGAAGGCGGCCTGGTCCGCGGCCGACTGCCGCCAGCTTTGGTACCCGGCCAGGGCCAGCGTGGTGGTCGCCGTCGCGATNNGGCCAGCAGCGGCAGCCCGCGAAGCGGGATGAGCGCCACCCCGGCCAGCGCGAGTGCGGGGGCGAGGGCGATCACGGGATCGATCCCGAGCGATCCCGTGGCCGGATGCGCGACCGCCGAATAGCCGCGCAGTTCCCATACCGCGACCGCGGCCAGCGCCAGCAGGGCCAGATCGCCGCCCGCCCAGGCGATCCCCGCGAGCCGGGCCTGCCGGCCCCGGCGGAGCCTGGCCGCATCGGGGGTCAGGGTGTGCAGCGCCGGCCAGGCCATCACCGCGACGCACACCACCAGCACGGCCAGGGCCGACAGCCAGGCCAGCGAGGTGACGCCGCGGCCCGTATAGCCAGCCAGGCGCAGGCCGGCCAGGCGGGCCAGGACGCCGGTCAGGTGCGTGCCGACCAGCACGCCCGCCAGGCCGGCCACGGCGCCGAGCACCACCGCCTCGGCCAGCACGGGCCGCAGCACCTGCCACCTGGTGGCGCCGCGCGCCCGCAGCAGCGCGGACTCCTCCTCGCGCATGCTGGCCAGCAGCCGTGCGGCCAGCACCAGTCCGGCCCCGGCCACCAGCAGCAACAGCAGCGCGGCGATCGTGAACAGCGACCGGGTCAGCACGATGGTGCTNNGCCGGCGCTTGCGGCAACACCATCCACGAGCCCTGGCTCACGGTGAGCACCCCGCCGAACGCAGCCGGGTTCACCACCGCCGGACCGTAGCTATCGGAGGAAATCCGGACGCTGCCTGGGCCTGGGCCTGGGCCCCCGATGGTGTAAATCTGGTCGTTGATCCCCGAGATGGGCAGCAGGTCAAGCGCCCAGTACGTCGACGCCGGGTTCGTGGGCCGGAACAGCCCGGTGACCTGCAGCGAGGTCGGCGCCCCACCGGACCGGGGGGTGCCCGTCAGCACCGAGCCCAGGGTCACGTGCAGCTGACTGGCCGCCGGGGCCGGCAGCGCCACGGGCACCGGACCGCCAGGGTGCGGCGGCCCTGGCCACGTCCCGGCGGTCAGTGTCGCCTGGGCGCTGATCCCCTCTAGCGACGCGGGCTGGACATAACTGGTGACCGTGCTCTTGGCCGACGACGAGAGCTCGAGCGGGGCCGCCCACAGCGCGCTTTCCAGCTGGAAACCGACCCCCGGCCAGGCCTTGCTCAGCGCGGCCCGGATCTGCTGCGAGTCGGTGGCGGCCTGGCCGGCGTCGACCTCACCGGACAGGCCGATCACCCGGCCCTGGGCGCCGGCCAGGATGTCCTGCGCTCCGAGCGGGATCACCGCGCCGGCGAAGGTCCAGAGCACGGCCGCGAGCCCGGTGGCCAGCAGGACCGTGACCGCGACGCAGGCCAGCAGCAACGACGAGGACCTGGCCCGGCGGAAGAGGAAGGACACCCCCAGCCCACCCACGCGCTGCCCCTATCTTTCCGGGGTGCTGCTGACGGTGCTGACGGACCCATCCTCCAGCGCGATGACCTTGTCGGCCAGGTCGATCAGCGCCTCGTCGTGGGTGGCGACCAGGGCGGTGATCCCCTCCGAACGCACCACGCTGAGCAGGAGCTCCATGATCTGCCGGCCGGTCTCCAGGTCGAGCTGGCTGGTTGGCTCGTCCGCGATCAGCAGGCCCGGCCGGCCAGCCAGCGCGCGGGCGATGGCCACCCGCTGCTGCTGGCCGCCGGAAAGCTCACCCGGGCGGTGGGCGGCGTGGCTGGCCATCCCGGTCAGCGCCAGCATGGCCGCGACCCGCTCCCGGCGCTCGCTGGGCCGCAGGCCCTCGATGCGCAGCGGAATCCCGACGTTCTCCGCCGCGGACAGCATCGGCACGAGCCCGAAGGACTGGAAGATGAAGGCGACCGTGTCCCGCCGTAGCGTCAGCCGCTGCCGCTCGGTCATCCGGTTCACCTCGCGGCCGTCCACCCACACCCGGCCCGCCGTCGGGTCGTCCAGGCCACCGATGATGTTCAGCAGCGTGGTCTTGCCGGAGCCGGATCGCCCGCGCAAGGCCACGAGCTGACCACGGTCTACCGTGAGCGAGACCCCGCGCAGAGCTTGAACGGCCAGATGCCCGCTGCCGAAGGTCCGGCTGACACCGTCCGCCGCCACCATGACCTGTGGCGGCGGCCCGGCGTTAGCTGCGCCGTGCGCCGAGGTTGCCTGGCCGGAGCTCATGAGCCGGCCAGCAGCGGGACGAGCACCTGCGCGTCGGGGCTTCCCCAGCCCGTCGCCGGGTCCCATCCGGGAGCGGCCTGGTAACCGACCGTGCCGATCGGATACGGCATGGTCATGATGTTGTTACCGGTAGTAATGTCGTGGAACGCTTGGTGGTAGCTGGAGCCGCGGGCGATGCGGTAGATGGCGGGGTTAACGAAGCCGAGGTCATGATGGGCGTCCTGGTCCGCCAGCGCGATGAGTCCCGCCCACAGCGGCGCGGCGGCCTCGGTGCCGGAGGCCGGGGTGATCCATGGCGTGCTACCGCCGGCATAGACGATCGGGGCGCCTTCCGCCGCATCGGCGTCAGCGGCCACGTCGGGCACGCCCCTCATCGCCCCGATCCCGGGGACGCCATCCTGATAGGCGGGACGGGCGTACCGGTGGCTGAAGCCGCCCCCCGATGCCGAGCCTGGCTGAGAAAAGGAGGCCGAGGTGTTCCAGGCGGTCTCGCTGATGTAGGCGCCGGTCGCGGGATTCGCGGTGAGCGTGGTGCCGCCGACGGCCAGCACGAACGGGTCGGAGGCCGGAAGGCTGACCTCCTTGACCGGCGTGCCCGGCGCGGTCGGCGTGCTCGCAAACGCCTGCATGTCGCTGAACGAGCCGTTGTCGCCGGTGCTTGCGACCACCGTGACGTGGTCAGCGGCCGCTCCCTGCAGGATCGAATTCAGCTCGGCCGCCTGGGCCTTGGTGAAGAAGTGCTCTCCCAGATCCCAGCTGATCGAAACCACGTCGGTGTCGGAGACGGCGAGCCGCAACCCGGCGAGCAGGCCCGCCGTCGCGGCCTTGGCGCTGGTCTGGATGTCTGCAGGCATCAGGACCACCCGGAGGGTCACGGCGGGGGCGGCCATGTGCAGTTCCTCGAGGTCCCCGACCTCGCCGCTGGCCGCCTGCCAGCGCGAGGCTGAGCCGGCGAGGCTGGTCACGACCTGGATCCGCGCGGCGGGCAGCCGGAACAGGCTGTCGAATCTGGCCAGATCCTGACGGATATCGGTGATAGCCGGGGGCTGGCCAGGGGGCCCGGCCACGGTCACGTGGGTGGTGGCGGTGCTGGTGGGTCCCGCCTGGATGATGGTGGATCCCGGCGGGGCGTTGAGGGATACAGCAGTTTCAAGGTCCGTGATCGTTTCGCCTCGGCCGTCGATCCCGCTGTCCAGCAAGGGCTGGATGCCGTACGCGACCCGGAACTGGGACGGGGTATAGCAGGCCGCCGGGGCGACAAAGCAGTCGGTAGCCGCACTCAACGCCGGGGCAGTCGCGCGCGGCGTGGCCGGGGCCGGGTGGCCTGAGCCTCCCGTACATCCTGCCACCAAGACCGCGCCGAGGGGCAGTGCGACGGCGAGCAGGTGCGCTCGCCGTGAGCGGGTCAGCCGCGCTGGATGGATCTTGTCGCGCATCTGGTCTCCTTCAGCAGGGACAGGCACAACGGCACCGGCGAACGCCCCGGTCCGCAGCGTCGGCCTATACCGCCGTGGTCACCTTGAGCCCGCGCCGGGTCAGCCTGAGGGCCGCCTGGACACCGCAGGCAACGGCCACCGCCAGGCACCCGCCGACGACGGCACTCGGTACGAGGGGAACGGCCGTGGTGACAGAGCCCGACGAGAGCGGGACGCTGACCCACGCCACCTGGTTGGTGACCGACCCCACGCCGGTCACGTTGAGCGCGAACAGCACCGCCGATACCAGCAGGAAGAAGCTCGCCGTGGCCGCCGGGGACAGCGGATCCCGGCCCGGCAGAGCGGGCGCACCTGATCCGGGCCGGCACCGGGCCAGCCTGACCGCCGTCTGGAGACAGTAGGCGAGGGCCACCGCCAGGCACCCGGCGATGATGGCCCCCGGTACCAGGGGAACGGTCGTGGTCGTGGAGCCCGATGAGATCGGGGTGGTCCAGTTGGCTCCCTGGACGGTGAGCGCCCCCACGCCGCTCATGTTGAGCGCCAGCAGCAGCGCCGATACCAGCAGGAAGAAGATTGCCGTTACCGCCGGGGACAGCGCATCCCGGCCCGAGATGCCGCGCCGGGCCAGGCGGCGGTTAGCCAGCTGGCGAGTGGCCAGCAGAGCCAGGCCGCCCGCCGCCGTGGCCGCGTAGGGCATCGCCATCACAGCCCAGTTGAAGGTGAAGGTGAATCTGACCGAGCACTGGCAGCCCGGCCCGCCGGGCGGGACCGGCGGGCGCCACGCCCAGACCGGGAGGGAGTGCAGCAAGAACACCGCAGCCAGGCCGCCGGCACCGACGGTCGCGCCCAACAGCCCGATGAGCTTCCACGCGGCCAACACCGCGTCGCCGGCCGTGATGGTCCGCCGGCGGTGCGCCCGGATCACGGCGCGGACCGGCCCGAAGCTGGAGATCGCGGCCTGATGGGCCTCCAGCTCGGTCATCCCGATTTCCATCCCCACCGCGGCGGTCTCGCGCAGATGGTCCTCGGCCTCGGCCACGATGAGCTCCGCCTCGGCCGCCGGGACCCACAGCCCGGCGCGCAGCTCGGCCAGGTACCCGCCGATCAGGTCGGTGCCCGCCCCGCTCATGCCGACCACCCCGGCTCGGTCGCGGCCGGGCCGGCGGCCGGCGGCCATACGGCCTGGGTCGCCCAGCCGAGCACCGCGTGTACCCCGCCGGCGAACTTACGCCACTCGGTCTGCTGGGCGGCGAGCGCGGCGACCCCCTGGTCGGTCAGCCCGTAGACGCGGCGCCGCCGCCCCTCCGCCTGGGCCCAGGTGCTGGCCAGCAGGCCGGCGTCTTCCAGCCGGTGCAGGGCGGGGTAGATGGTCCCCTCGGGCAGGTCGAACGTGCCCCCGCTGCGGTCGCGCAGCGNNACCGACAGCAACAGCAGGTCCAGGTTTCCCTTGAGCCGTTCACGCTCCATACCAAGGGACCCTATGCCTAGTACTCCGAGGTGTCAACGGCGTGGCCCGGGGGCCGGGGTCAGTAGGCCGTGACGACGGGCTTGCCGGGGGCGGGGTCGTCGCCGTCCTGGTCGGCAGAGGCCTGCTCGGCTAGGCGCAGGGCCTCCTCGATCAGGGTTTCTACGATCTGCGACTCCGGGACGGTGGCGATGACCTGGCCGCGGACGAAGATCTGGCCCTTTCCGTTGCCGGAAGCAACACCGAGGTCCGCCTCGCGGGCCTCGCCGGGACCGTTGACCACGCAGCCCATGACCGCGACCCGCAGCGGCACCTCCAGGCCGTCCAGCCCGGCGGTTACCTCCTCGGCCAGCTTGTACACGTCGACCTGGGCCCGGCCGCAGGACGGGCAGGACACGATCTCCAGGCGGCGCTGGCGCATGCCGAGCGACTCCAGGATCGAGATGCCGACCTTGACCTCTTCCACGGGGGGCGCGGACAGAGAGACCCGGATGGTGTCGCCGATGCCTTCGGCCAGCAGGGCGCCGAACGCCACCGCGGACTTGACCGTCCCCTGGAAGGTCGGGCCGGCCTCGGTCACGCCCAGGTGCAGCGGGTAGTCGCACTTGCGCGCGAGCAGCCGGTAGGCGTTGATCATCACCACCGGGTCGTGGTGCTTAACCGAGATCTTGATGTCGCGGAAGCCGTGCTCCTCGAACAGGGAGCACTCCCACAGCGCGGACTCGACCAGCGCCTCCGGGGTGGCCTTGCCGTACTTGGCCAGCAGGCGCTTGTCCAGCGAGCCCGCGTTGACGCCGATCCGGATCGGGATCCCGGCGTCGGACGCGGCCTTGGCGATCTCGGCCACCTTGTCGTCGAACTGCTTGATGTTGCCCGGGTTGACCCGGACCGCGGCGCAGCCGGCGTCGATCGCCGCGAACACGTACTTGGGCTGGAAGTGGATATCGGCGATGACCGGAATCTGCGACTTGCGCGCGATGTCGGGCAGCGCGTCGGCGTCGTCCTGGGACGGGACCGCGACCCGGACGATCTGGCAGCCGGAAGCGGTCAGTTCGGCGATCTGCTGCAGAGTGGCGTTCACGTCGGCGGTCAGCGTGGTGGTCATCGACTGCACGGTTACCGGCGCTCCCCCGCCCACCGGCACCGAGCCCACCATGATCTGGCGGGACAGCCGGCGTTCGGCCAGCGGCGCGGGCGCCGCCTGCGGCATACCGAGGTCAATACTCATGAGCCCCATCCACTAGTTAGGCATCCCCGAATCCCTCGACGTGCCCCATTGAACCATCACTTGGGTAACGGGAGGTTACCGACGCTGACGGGTGCGTCGGTTAGCCGCCGGTTAGTTGTAGCGGGTTCACGATGTCGGCGGCGACCAGGACGAGGCTGAACACCACGATCACCAGGAACAGGCTGAAGCTGACCGGTACCAGCTTGGCCATGTTGACCAGGCCGGGGTCGGGCCGGCCGCGCAGGCGGGCAAACCAGGCCCGGATCCGTTCGTAGACGATCGCGGCGATGTGACCGCCGTCCAGAGGCAGCAGCGGGAGCATGTTGAAGGCGCCCACGAAGATGTTCAGCGAGGCGATGAGCAGCAGCACGAAGCTGACCTTGTACTGCCAGCCCGCGTTGGAGCCTACCTCGGCGCCGGTCGCCTCGGCCGCGCCGACCACGCTGGTGACCTGGCCCGCTTCCGTGCTCGACCGGTTCTTGGCGAACAGCTTGGACAGCCCCCCGGGCAGCGACCCGACGGCCTGCGCCGAGCCGACCAGCACCTGGCCGAAGGTCGTGCCCGAGTACTCGATCGCTCCCAGCGGGCTGGCCACCTGGAACAGCACCGCGGGCCCGATGCCCAGGTAGGAGCCGCTGCGGCCGCTGACGCTGGCCAGCTTGGTGTGCAGGGTGACCAGCTTCCCGTCGCGGCGGACGGTGAGGGTGACCGGCGAGCCGGCCGGGACGGCGCGGATCGCGTCGCCAAGCTGGTTGAAGGTGCTCACCGGATGACCGTCGAAGGCGGTCACCGTGTCGCCCGCCCGCAGCCCGGCCAGCTTGGCCGGCGAGGCCGGCGCATCCGAGCCGCAGGTGCCGTTGTTGTAGGCGGCGAGACTGGTCGGCACGCAGGGGCTGATCTCGCCCAGCTGGGTGACGTTGTCGTTGGCGATGCCGACCCCGAGCGCCAGCCCGAAGACCAGCAGTAGGGCGAGCAGAAAGTGCGTGGCCGAGCCCGCGCACAGGACCAGGATCCGCTGCCAGGCCGGGTGGCTGCGGAAGGCCTGGAGCTCGTCGGCCGGGTCATCGGGATCGTCCAGCGAGTGCATCCCGACGATCTTGACGAACCCCCCGAGGGGCAGGGCCTTGATCCCGTACTCGGTGTCGCCGCGCCAGGTGGACCAGATCGTCGGCCCGAAGCCCACGAAGTAGCGGGTGACCTTCATGCCGAACCGCTTGGCCACCAGGAAGTGGCCGGTCTCGTGCAGCATGACCGAGACGAGCAGGGCGACGATGAAGATGGCCCAGCCGATCAGGTCCATCCGGTCGTCCTCCCCCTGGTTAAGTCAAAAGCTCCGCAGCCCGCCGCCGGGCCCAGGCGTCAACCGCGAGCACGTCCGCCACAGTGGTAACGGCCGTGCGCGCCGCGTCATGCTCTGAGACTATCCGGGCCACGGTATCGACGATCCGTGTGAAGCCGATCTGGCCGGACAAGAAGGCGGCCACACAGGCCTCGTTGGCGGCGTTGTAGACGGCCGGCATGGTGCCGCCGACCGCGGCCGCCTCGCGGGCCAGCGCGACCGCGGGGAACGCGGTATCGTCCAGCGGCTCGAAGGTCCAGGTCGCCGCGGCCGACCAGTCCAGCCGGGGCGCGGCGTCGGGCACCCGGTCGGGCCAGGCCAGGCTGAGTGAGATCGGCAGCCGCATGTCCGGCGGGGAGGCCNNGCCTCGATCACCTCCAGGCCCTTGTTCACCAAGGTGGCGGAGTTGACCGTGACCAGCGGCCCCATCTTCCAGGTGGGGTGGGCCAGGGCCTGCTCCGGCGTGACGTCGGCCAGGGCGTCCCGGCTCCAGCCGCGGAAGGGCCCGCCGCTGGCGGTCAGCACCAGCCGCCGCACCTCGGATTCCCGCCCGGCCCGCAGGCACTGGGCGATGGTGGAGTGTTCGGAGTCCACCGGGACGATCTGCCCGGGCTTGGCCCGGCTGGTGACCAGCGACCCGCCGATGATCAGCGACTCCTTGTTGGCCAGGGCCAGCGTCCGCCCGGCTTCCAGCGCGGCCAGCGTGGCCTGCAGCCCGGCGGCCCCGGTCACCCCGTTGAGTACCACGTCACACGGCCACCTGGCGACCTCGCAGACCGCGTCTGGCCCGGCCAGCACCTGAGGGATCGCGGGGGACGCACCACGCTGCGTTCGGTCCATATCAAGGAGAGACCGGAGTGCGGCCGGTAGCTGCGCCGCGGCGGCCGGGCTGGCTACGGCGACGGCCGCCGCCCCGAACTCGACCGCCTGCCGGGCCAGCAGGTCCAGGTGGTCGCCGCCCGCCGCCAGGGCCGCGACCCGGAAGCGGCCGGGATTGCGCCGGATGATGTCGAGGGCCTGGGTGCCGATCGAGCCGGTCGAACCGAGGATCACGACCTCGCGAGGTGCCGCGGTCAGCTGGGATTCCACCGGTCCATTGTCCGCTACCCGCGTCGTGACCGCGCCGCCGCCCTGACGGGCGTGTCGGGCGGGCGCGTCGGGCAGGCGCGTTATGAGCTGAGCGCCGAGATCTGGCGGGCCAGGGCGAAGTCGGCCGCGGTCAGGCCGCCGGCCGAGTGCGTGCTCAGGGTCAGCGTGACCCGGTTCCACGCGATGGCGATGTCGGGGTGATG
>PLIQ01000613.1 GCA_003140115.1 Actinomycetota bacterium
GCGCGGGCGGCAGTGGGACGTGCGTCGGCTCAGCCGGAAAACCGGCCAGGTCTGGGTACCCAAGGCCGGATGGGTCCGATTCCGCTGGTCCCGCGACGTGGCGCCGGCCGTGAAGTCCTACCGGGTCACGATGGACCGCGCGGGCCGGTGGCATGTCGCCTTCGCGGTGATCCCCGGGCCGGTTCCCGCACCGGGTAACGGCCAGGTGGTGGGCATCGACCGGGGGGTAGTGGTCGCCGCGGCCCTGTCCACCGGACAGCCGCTGTACGCCCCCGGCCTGACCGCGCGGGAACGGACCAGGCTGCGGCGGCTGCAGCGCACGCTGGCCCGCGCCAGCCGGGGATCGAACCGCCGCGGCCGGGTCAAGCACGCGATTGCCCGGCTGCGGGCCCGCGAGACCGACCGGCGCAAGGACTGGGCCGAGAAGGTGTCCACAGACATCGCGCGGCGGTTCGACGTGATCCGGGTCGAGGACCTGAAGATCGGTAACATGACCCGGTCGGCGAGGGGCACGCGGGAGAACCCGGGCCGCAACGTCCGCGCCAAGGCCGGGCTGAACCGGGAAATACTGCGATCCGGGTGGGGCCTGCTGGTGCGCCGGCTGGCGGACAAGGCCCCAGGCCGGGTGGAGAAGATCAAACCTGCGTTCACGAGCCAGCGGTGCTCGGCGTGCGGGCAGGTGGACCGGGCTTCGCGTGAGAGCCAAGCCGTGTTCCGGTGCACTGCCTGCGGTTTCGCCTGCAACGCTGACGTGAACGCGGCAAGGAACATCGCGGCGGGGCACGCNNCGAACCTCACCTGCTGCTCCAATCGGAGTCGTAGCTGGAATCCCCGGCCTTCAGTTCAGGCGGGGGAGGATGTCAAGTTCCAGTACAGGAACCGGTTGACCACGCACAGCTTGACCGTGCGGGTGTTGAGCCGGTGATCGAGCACGTTCTCACCCATGCCCGCGCGCTGCTGGGTGAAGCCGTAGACCTGGAGCAGGCACGCGCCGTACAGCCAGGTACCGAACCCGATCGCCAGCGCGGCGGCGGCGGCGAGCTGCCCCAGAACGCGATGCCGAGGCCGGCGAACAGGCCGATCAGGGCGAGCTAGATCGCGGTGTCCCGCACCGCGGGGTAGTCCGAGCGCCGCATCAGCTCCTTCATCCGCTGCCGCGGCACCGCGCTGCGGAACCAGCTCGCGCAAGCCAAGCCGGCCGCTGCCGCCGCCTGGTTCTCCGGACCGGCGAGGTTGTACCGCGCCAACCGTGCCCGACCGGTCACCGTGCCCATCCGCGTGCCGGTCTCCTTATCCGCGGCCGTCCCTGCGCCCGTGCCGGTCTCCGTACCCATGTCCCGGTCGCCTCCAGTGCCATTTTGGAGCGCTCCAAATTAGCTTCACAAACCGGCCCGAAGCTGTCAACACGGAGATTCAAAGATTTTGCCGGAGGCCGCCGTCAGGACTGCTCGAACTGCTCTCGGATCTTGTCCGACATCGCTTCTGCCTCGCTGTACGAGGTTGTAAGAGGGGCCTGCTGCGCTAGGTAGGCCACTCCCGTTCGCGCGCCACAGGCAATGACGCCCTCCTGGTTACCGGCTCTTCGTCTTTCGGCTGACGCCCCGATCAGGCTAGGTAGCGCAGCTGGAGTTCGTCGGTGTGGCCAGACCAGCTCAGGTGGAGCGTCCAGCAGCCCGGCGCCGGCAGGTCGATGATCGATGGTCCTGGCCCGCCCGGCACGTACTCCGTCGCCGTGCGCGTGCTACCCGCAAGTGTGGCCTTGATGATCAGCGGATCCGGCACGTTGAGCGGAACCCTGGATACCCACAAGATTTTGTTGTTCCTGCTTTGCAGTGGCGGCGAGTGCAGCGCGTCGCGGGAGGCCCACAGGATGGCCACGATGTTGCCTGCCTTGCCCATCACGTGCGGCATGGCCTGATCCGGCGGGGAGAACCCGGACCGGGCCCAGACAGGCAGTGGGCTGACCGGCGGCTGCCCGGCACACCCGTTCGAGGTGACCGCAGCTGCTTGAGCCGTGCTCGCCTGGACTGCGTTCGCCCGGGTAGCGCTCGCCCCCGCCGTCGACGGCTGAGGCCGCGCCGACGGCTGACCGTTACCGGTACACGCCGAGACGAGCAGGGCCGCCACTGCCAGCGGCGCGAAAACCACACCACGCCTCATATCCGAACGGTACGCCTCCGACCGCCCGTCACACACCCGGCCGCGGGCGCGATTTCGGAGGTGCCAGTATGACGGGAGGCAACCGGCCCGGCGTCTAGCGCCCGAGGCGTCCGGTCAGTGGCGGAGGGCGGCCTGCCACTGCTGGCGCCGGATATGCGCCGGGGTCAGCACGCAGTCACCGCATGTCCCGCCGCCCGGCACCCGGTAGTACAAGCAGCAGCTGCGGCGGACCAGGAAACGCTGCGGCTGCGAGGCGTCCGGCTGCACGAATTCGCCGGTGCCCCGCAGCGGTCCGAGGGCGAGGATCCTGGCCGTCAGTTGCCCGCTGGTTTCCGCCTGGTCGGGAAAGCTCCTGGCCAGCATCCCAGCGGCACCCGCCAGCGCGGACGCGATGTTGCCCCGCAGCACCAGCGGTGAAAGCCGGAACAAGCTGTGGAACGCGTCGGCTACCGGGCTGGCCATGCCCTGCACGCAGCGCTCCGACAGCAGCACGGCAGCGTCGTCGAGCTCTCGGCCGGCCGGCGCGTCGCCGATCTCCCGCCCGGTGACCGGGCCGGCCGCCAGCGGCATCGGGCCGCTGTCCACCGGGCGCCACCACAGGTTGTCCAGCGTCAGGTACGGGACCACGCCGCCGAGCACCGCCGCGCCCAGCGACGGCGAGACCAGGCGTGAGGCCAGCCCCAGGAACACGATCGAGGCGGCGACCCGTTCGGCCACCTCCGCGGGCGCAACGCCGGCCTGGCCGGCGATGACGGCACGGGCTCCAGTCACCCGGCTGGCCAGCGCCGCCGGATCAGATACCAGCAGGCTCGCCTGCCGCCAGCCCACCCCCTGGGCCCAGGGCTCGAGCGCGAAGTACGGCCCGACGCCAGCGGCCGCGGCAAGCGCCTCAGCCGCATCCACGTCCGCCGCCAGTCCCCGCATGAAAGTCACCCCGGTTTCCGGCCAAGGTTACCGTCGCGGCTTGTCCGCGGTGGAAGCCCGCTTAGTCGGGTCGGCTGATCCATAACGATAGGTGGGCGGGTTCCAGGGCCTGCTGCACGACACCGGCCAGGTCATCTCGGACCGTGTCCAGGTCCACGGCGTCCTTCAGCCGGGCCGCGAACGCCACCACGGTCTGGTCGGCGTCGTACCGGGCTCGATTGAACCGTCGGTCCACCACCCGCTGCACCCGCCGCCGCACCGGATTGAACAAAGCCGCCGCGGCCAGCGTCGCGGCGGCCACCGCCACCGGAGCATGAAACCGGAACACCTGGGTGGCCAGCAGTACCAGTCCCGCGTAGATCCCCACAAGTGTCCCGGTGAGGATCGCGTACGCGAGGGTGCGGCTGATGATCCGGTCGATGTCGTACAGCCGGAACCTAAGGATCCCGAACCCGATGCTGACCGGCAGCGCCAAGATGCCGATCGCGGCCAGCCCCTCCACGAGGGTCCACAAACCGGTCCGATTGCCGATCCACACCAGGGCGATCCCCTAATAGTGTTTACTGGCCCGAGTCCGCTGCGGCGATAAGTTCCAGGATGCGAGCCGGGGGCAGGTGCTGCTCGTAGATCCGCACGCCGAAGGGTGACAGTGCGTCCTCGATCGCGTTCACTACCGTGGGCGGTGCGACGATCATGCCCCCTTCGCCCACGCCACGGAAGTTGACGTCGGCGTCGAGCGGCACAGTCTCCAGGTGCTCGATCTCGATGCGCGGAACGTCACAGGTGGTCGGCATCAGGTAATCCATGAACGTGGCTGACTGGAAGCTGCCGTCCTCGCCGTACGCCGACCGTTCGAGCAGGACAGCGCCGATGCCCTGCGCGACGCCGCCTCGGATCTGGCCCTCGACGACGGCGGGATTGATAAGCGCGCCGCAGTCTTCAACGGCGGCGTATCGCTCCACCTTCACGATGCCGGTCTCGACATCGACTTCCACGATCGCGCAATGAGTGCCGCCGGACCAGCCGCCTTGGCCACCGTCGTACGTGGCCTCGACCTCGAGCGCGGCATCCACCTCGGCACCGAACTGCCCTGATGCCGCCCGCCGCGCGACTTCGCTGACGGCGATCGCGCTCGCGGGGTCGCCGCGCACCCACACATTGCCGTCGGTAATCAGCAGGTCCTGTGCGCTGACCTCTATGAGATGGGCCGCGAAATCGAGCACCTTGGCCTTGAGCTCCCGGGCGCCGTGCAGTGCCACGCCTCCGGTCATGGTGGCCGACCGGCTGCCGCCGGTCAGTCCGAACGGGACGACGTCGCTGTCGCCGACCACCACGCGTACCTGCTCGAACGGCACGCCGAACTCGTCGGCGGCGATCTGGGCCAGGGTCGTCTGGTGGCTCTGGCCGTGGGGCATCTGGCCGGTGAACAGGGCGACGATGCCGTCTTCCTCGAGCCGGAGGCGCATGGACTCACTGCCCAGGGCGCCGTCGGGCCCCCGCGGGCCCGGAGCGGCTTCGATGAACGTCGCCACCCCGATGCCGAGGTAGCGGCCCTGCGCTCGCGCCTCGACCTGCCGGCGCCGGAACGCGGGGTAGTCCACCATCTCGGCGACCCGTTCCAGCGATTCCTTTGAAGTGACTCCCACCAGTGGTCGGCCGGTAATCATCAAGGCCGGCGGATCGGTGCGCGCGGCGAGGTTGCGCAACCGGATACCAACCGGATCGAGGCCGAGGTCTTTCGCGATGAGGTCCAGGACGCGTTCCCGCACGAACGTCTCGGACGCCCACGGCCCGCGGTAAGCGACGTACGACGCCTTGTTCGTGATCGCCGCGGTTGACTCGAACCCCAGGGCCGCGAGCTTGTACGGACCGGGGATCATCGCCTGCATGATGTCCGGGAACATCGTGCCCATCCCAGGGTAGGCGCCGGTGTCGATGACCATTTTCACGTCCAGCCCGAGCAAGTCGCCGTCGTTGCTGACCGCGGCCCGGACGTCGAAGCTCTCCTCGCGCGCCTGTCCCGACGCGGTGAGGTTCTCGCCGCGGTCCTCGACCCACTTGACCGGCCGGCCGAGATGACGCGAGGCGGCGGCGACGGCGAGTTCTTCGCGTGATGCGCCGATCTTCAGGCCGAACGACCCGCCGATATCCCCGGCCAGGACACGTATCTTGTCACCCTCGATGCCCAGGCGCGTGGCCACGCCATTCCTGGTGATGTGCACGCTTTGCGTTGCCGCGTAGACCGTCATGGCAGCTAGGTCGGCATCCCAGCTCGCGACACAAGCGCGTCCCTCCATGGGCACGTTCTGGTGCCGATGCACGTCGATGTGGAAGTCGACGACGCGATCGGCATCGGCGAACGTACCGGCGACGTCGCCGAACTCGTTGCGCGAGTGCGGGCGGGCAATGTTGTCACCCAGGTTGGCGAACAGCGGCGGGCTGCTCGGGTCGAGCGCGAAGGCGGCATTCATTACCGGAGGCAGCTCGTCATATTCGACGTCCGCCAGCTCGCAGCCGTCCTCGGCGAGGTAACGACTCTCGGCGATGACGACCGCCACGGGATCGCCAACGAAGCGCACCTTATCTGTCGCGAGCAGGGTGAACTCCGCGGTGGGCCCCCCGGTTGTGAAAAGAGCCAGCAGCGGATCCGGCGCTTGCACCGTCATCGCTTCCAGATCGGCTCCGGTGAGCACCGCGACCACTCCGGGCAGCGCCCGCGCGGCCGAGACATCGACCGAGAGCACGCGGCCGTGAGCCAGCGGCGAGCGCACGAACGCAGCATGCAGCATCCCGGGCAGCTTGATGTCGTCGACGTACCGGCCCGCGCCGGTCAGGATGCGCGGGTCCTCCGAACGCTTGATGCTGGCGCCGGTGTAGCGCTCAGCCACGATTTCTGCCATGGTCTCCTGCCTCAGCGTTCGCGGTTGCGCAGTGTTCGATTGCGCTGGGCGGCCAGCAGGACGCCATCGATGATGCTCTGGTAGCCAGTGCACCGGCAGATGTTGCCGGATAGCGCCTCGCGGATCTGCTGCTCGTCGGCGTCGGGGTGGTCGCTGAGCAGCGCGGTCGCCTGCATGACGAACCCGGGCGTGCAAAAACCGCACTGGAAGCTATGCGAATCCCACATCGCTTGCTGCAGTGTGCCCAGCCCGCCGTCAGTGGCCAGCCCCTCGATCGTCGTTACCTCGCTGCCGGCCGCCTGGACCGCCAGCATCAGGCACGAGCGCACCGCCCGGCCGTCGACGATGACCGTACACGCACCGCAGACCCCGTGCTCGCAGCCGACGTGTGTCCCGGTCAGATTGAGGTCATCCCGCAGGAAGTCCGCCAGCGTCTTGCGCACCTCGGGCGAACCCGTGTGCGTCGCACCGTTGACCGTCAGAGAGATGTCCGCCATCAGTCACTGCCTCTCGCTGCGTTGTCCGCAGCTGCTCGTAGGCCGCGACGCACGATAGCGGCCGCGACCGTCTTCCGGTAGTCCGACGATCCGTGCAGGTCGGCCGGTGGGTCGATATCGCCGGTCGCGCGGCGGGCCGCCTCCTCGAACAGCTCCGCCGACGGCCTCTCGCCGACCAGCAGATCCTCTGCGGCGGCAGCCCGGACCGGCACATCAGAAACCCCGGCAAACGCCAGCCGGGCATCGCTGATCATCCCGCCGGACAATCCCAGCGACACCGCCAGGCCGACCATGGCGAAGTCACCGTGACGTCGGGCGACCTCCTGGAAGCTAACCCCCGTGCCCTGTCCTGCGGCCGGGAATCGCACCTCTAGGAGCAACTCGTCAGGACGGCGTGACGTCGTGAGATAACCCTCGAACCACTGCGCCGCGGGGATCACCCGCTCGCCCGACGGGCCGCGTACCACGAACTCGGCATCGAGCGCCCGGGCGACCGCCGGCAACTCGGCGGCCGGGTCGGCATGCGCCAGGCTGCCCCCTATCGTGCCGCGGCTGCGGATCGCTTCATGACCGATGAACGGTAGAGCGGCCGCCAGCAACGGCACGGCGTCGGCGACGATCTCGGATTCCTCGGCAACATACTCCCGCGTCATCGCGCCGATCGCCACCCAGCCGTCTGTCGCCGACACCCCGGACAGCTCATCGATGCCGTTGATGTCGATGAGCACCTCGGGGCGGGCCAGCCGTAGCGCGAGCAGCGGTATCAAGCTTTGACCGCCGGCGAGCACGCTCGCCTCGTCAGAGTACTCAGCCAGCAAATCGATAGCTTCAGCAACGGTCGTCGGCGCCTCGTACTCAACAGGAGGCAGCTTCATCGGCACGGCCCTTCGATCGGAGGCAACATCCCTAGCCCGCCAGGGCTCATTAGTGAGCCTAACAACCCGCCCGCGTGTCTCGGTCAGCCGATCTCTTCGACCGGCACCTCCCCTAGCCCGGCTTCGAACGTTTCGGCGGCGCTCCGGGCGGCGCTAGATGAGGCCCGCTGCGATCGCCGCGCCGACCGCGATCAGAACCAGGCCGCCGAGAAGTTCTCCCCGCTGTCCGGCCCGCGTGCCGATCTGCGCGCCCAGCTCCAGGCCAATCAGCGACAGGGCGACGCTGATGCCGCCGATGGTGACGGCGGCGACGGCCAGGCTGACGTGGAACGCGCCGAGCGCGAACCCGACGGCGAGGTTGTCGACGCTAATCGCCAGCCCGGTGATGACCAGCCGCCCGCTGCGCTGCCCGTCCAGCGCGGGCGAAGCCTGCCGTCGGGCCCGGACGGCCTGGGCGACAGTCCAGGCACCGGTGGCGATGAGCAGTCCGGCGCTGATCCAGCGGGCGGAGTGGCCAAGAGCCTGCGCTAGGCCGTGGCCGAGCGCGACCCCGGCGATCGGCATGCCGGTCTCGAACAGGCCGAAGATGATGCCCACCTTCAGCCTGGTCCGGGCGCCTGTGCCGGAGATCCCGATGCCGATCGCGGCGGCGAAGTTCGACAGGCCAAGCGACACCGCGACCAGGATCAGGGCAACCACGTCATCACCGTAGTTCCCGGCCCAGGGCGAGGAGTGCTGAGCCCAAGCCGCGATACGTCATGGTGTACGTCATTGCTCTGAGCACGCACCTCATGCCAGATTCGCGCCTGAACCCGGACATCAGCCCGACCGGACCGTAGTTTGTGCGGTTAACGGCTGCGTGCGGCGATGATTTCGGGCTGTCGGCGTGTCCAATAGTCAACGATCTGCTGGCGCGGAGCAGGGAGGGTCTCGTCGGGGTCGACGTCGTCGAAGTAGCCGAGGCCGAGCAGGATGTGATTGATGGCCTGATCGGGGTATTCAGGCTGGAAGCGTTCGATAAACAGCGCTAGGCCTTCATCAACCGTGCGACGCGCTTGCTCCTCGATGGTCATAAGGTCGAAGTAGTCGCGGAGTTCGCCACGGTCGCCCACCACCTTGAGCTTCATCGCCATGAGGTCGCTGATCTGCGCGATGCGGAGCCCGTCGACTTGCGTGGGGCTTTCGAGCAGCCGCTGCGGGCGCACCTCGTCCGCGTGCAGGAACTGCACCCTGGTGGCGGAGAACACGCCGTTGAGCGTGCCGGGGGCGCGCTCCGTGATTGCGAATGGTCCGGCCGCGGACAGCATGATGGCCAGCTCGTCCAGATCGACGCTGTTATGGTGAAAGAAGATATCCAGGTCCCGGCTCACCCGGTGCTCGAGGTGGACGGCAATAGCCGTGCCTCCGCCGAGATATGCAGTGGGCGGGACGATCCGGGCGATGGTCTCCCACGTCAAAGCCGTATTCGGCAGCAGGGTACCGAGGATTCGATCAGACAGCATGCGCATACCTGGCCAGGTTGTGCGCGAGCGCGCGCCGCGCCGGCTCAAGGCCGCGGGTGGCTGCCGCGTGTTCCCAAGCGGTGGCGGGTAGGTTGACCGTACCCCAGGCTAGGCCGTCCGGATCGAATGTCGTGATCAGACGCCTGGCGATATACGGCGCCGAGGTCGCGACATCGAGCTGAGTGGGGGCTGTGTTCCAGAACAGGTGCAGCAGGTGAGGGGGAACCCGTTTGGCACGTGATCCATCAGCGCGATCCGGCAACTGGACCTTCGCCACGACGGGGGCGAGCGCGAGCCACTCGTCCGATCCAAACCGCACTTGGTAGACCGTCACTTCGCTGGCCTGTCCTCTGGCGATCATCATTGGTGTCCGCGTGACAAGGCCTTTGGCCACTAGCCGCGTCAACGCGCGTCCCGCGCCGGTGGGACTGACTCCTGCCCGCCGGGCGGCTTCACGCACCGAGGAAATACCGCGCGGGGACCGCGACAGGGCGGCGAGCACCTGAGCATCCATTCTTGACATACCAGGTATCAGCGGAACGACCCCTAGCTCGCCGGCCAGTTCGCCAACCTGCTCCTCGGTTAGATGGAAGACACCTGACGTATCTTGCTCAACGGGCAAGCCCAGGCGATCCACCGCGCGCCGTATACGCGGAGGCGAAGTCCCGAGTCGCCGGGCGGCATCGGCGAGACTATAGGTGTCCATATCGTTATTCTATCCGCTCCAGCCGTCGGATACGACGATGAGGGCGGCCCTTTCGCCGTCGGAGCGGCATTGGATCTGGACGGGCTATGCTCCTATACCCCGCCATCCGCGAAGCGGTTCATTCACCCGTTGGCGAGTAGGCACTTGGCCAGGTCATCCCGCTGCGTTGTCGTGGCTGCACCACGGCTTGGACACGCGCGCGCGGTCGTCGCCGTAGCGCTCGCGCACCTTCGCGGCTAGGGCCACAATGGCCTCCTCCCACGTCGGCCTGGCCACGTCCAGGCTCGGGTCGTACGACGGAGTGCCGCCAACCCGGAGCCCCGTCCTGCGCTGCGCCGGAACGTCCAGTGGCCATAGCACCGGCCCGTGCTCCATCCTGACTTCGGCCCGATCCCCTGAGCGGTCAAGGTTGACGTCTAGGTGAGCGAGGCCATCGCTGTCGGAGAGCCGCCCCTCAGCCTCGATCCGGGACCAGGCGGCCTCGTCGACCTCACGCGGATCGGCGTCTGCGAGGTCGTTCGGCACAACGTAGGACCAGAAGATCGGATGTGCGGTCAGGTAGCTCCACGCTGCAAGCACGTCAGTCGGAGTCGTCGCATACGCGGCGACGGTGCCCGCCCACCCCTCAGCGCGATAGGCGGCGAGTTGCTCGGTGTTATGTCGCCGTTCTTCTGGCGTGGGCGGCTGCATCGTCCAGTTCCGCTCACCGGGCCGCTGGAACAGAATTAGACCGTTCATCTCGCTCCAGCGGGTGCCGTCCTCGTCGGTCCACTCTCGCGACATCGGCTCGTCTTCGAGCATTGGGCCGGCGGTCAAGCCGACTCCCGGCTCGACTCGGATCTGGCTGCCAGGCAACGCCCGGCGTGCCACCGTCGCGTCTCGCTCGTCGAAGTTACCCGACCAGTACAGCTGTCCATCAAGCAGTTCAGTACGCTCGGCGCCCATCGGCCAGCGCTCTAGGTGTGCCACGGTAAACGGCTCACGCGGCCCGGGTAGGTCCGGTCCTGCCATGTCAGCTCCCGATGCCTGTCCGCTGGCCGCAGTCCGGGCAGAACAGGCGTGCCCCATGGTGTTCGCAGCCAACACCGCGCAGGTGATCGCGAATCGTCCGGACGACGAACGCGATATGGTCCGCCGGCGCAGGGCCGAGATCGGACTCGGCGCCTCGCGCGATAACCTCGCCCTCCATGATCGGCACCGGCTCGGTGACGAACGTGCCGTCTTTTGCGACCTGGGCTAGGCGCTGGGCATACCTGCCGGACGGCACCATGTCGAGCTCGATCGCCCACAAGCCTCCGCGTTCCCGGAAGTAAAAGGTGTGGCCGTCGATAGTTCCTTCCCACTGCTCAGGCGCATAAGAGCTGGTCCGCCTGGCATCCACACCTGTCTTGCCGACAAGCCAAGCGGCGATCGTATCCTCCTCGCGCCGGTGAGCCGCGCTCAACTCCGCCGCCTCGGGGGTGTCCCACCATGCCTGCCAGCCACCCACCTCGGCAGCGCGGCGGTCCTCGTCCCATGTGCACCGGCAGTCGAAGCCATCGCCATGCTGCCTCGAAAGCCGCGGATGACAGGAGCATGGGCACTGATTGCCGTCGGCATCGCGGGGATCGAACAGCGCTGTTATGACCCTGTGCGCCGCGGCCTGGTCCACCTCGGCGCTGGCCACGAGGTAGCGCGCGTAACAGTCGGCCAGACGGCGACGCTCAGCCTCACGCTCCGCGTCGAGGCGGGCGCGCTCCTGCCCATCGCCGCCAAAGTCGACGATGTATAGGTCACTCACGCCGCACAACGTACTCTCAGCGCGCCCGTCAAGCATCCGATATTCGGCCGCGCACTACCGCTCTCACGACGGCCACCGGTAGCCGCACGTGGCGTACGTTTACTTGCTTCTGGTGCCGAGGAGGTCGTAGGCCGCGACCCACAGCGTGTAGGGATTCGCCAGGTCCGGGTAGGCCGCCGTCATCCGGTCGATGAGCTCGGCCGGGGCGGAGCTGCGTTCCAGCGCTGCGTCGAAATCGGCGAGGTAGCGACGGGATTCGCCGATCTGGCGGCGGGCGTCATCGTCGGCGGCCTGTGGGTGGCGGTGGCCGGCAATGAGAGTGTCGGCCTCCAGTGCCGCCACGGCATCCAGCGCCCAAGCCCAGCTCGCGCGGGAGTCCAGTGTCGACCCCGCCAGCCACATGTGCGTCTGGTTGTAGACGACGTCGCCGGAGACGACCAGGCTCAGGCCGGGGACGTGGACGACGCTGGAGTGCCCGGTGTCGGTGGTCCCGACCGGGATGACCGCGGCCGCCGAGCCTCCGACCGGGACCGTGGTGCCCGCCAGTGGCGTCGGCGGCACGGGCCTGGCGGTCAGCTGGCCGGGAAAGAACCGGCCCCAGACCTGCATGTATCCCGGCGAGATCTGCTCTTCCATGGCGGGAATGGACTCGGCCAGGGCGACCGGCCTGGCTTCCGGGAACGCCGCCAGGATCTCCGGCAGCCCCAGGAAGTGGTCGGCGTGCGGATGGGTGATGTACACGTACCCGAGGTCGCAGTCGTGGGACTTCACCCACGCCGCCAGCTCCCGTCCCTCCTGTTCGGTGATGAGACAGTCGACCAGCAAGGCGCCGCGATCATCACTGATCAGGGTCGAGGTGGACGGCGGCCAGGTCGCCTGGCCTACCGCCTCCTCGAAACCCGGCACTGCGCTCGGGATCGGCTTGGGAGCCACCACGAACACGTCAAAGTCAAGGCTCATGGCAGCATGCTCTCCCGGCGGAACGGCGGCAGAGTATCGGCATGTTGACTGCAGTCAGGTTGCCGATACCTTCGGCCTCGCGGCTGTGCCAGCATCAAACCAGTCACCTGACCACGGAGGAGCAGACCATGGCATCCGAACGAGTGCTCGACGTGACGATGCACCGGCACGTCTTCGATACTGACCGGCCGTTCGCCCGGGTCCTGGACGGAATCTTCAGTGGCATCAGCCAACCCGATATCGAGCAGCTGTTCAGCAAGCTCGCGGCCAGCAGTACCTATCAGGAGTTCAGCTCGCTGGTCGAGCAGGCGCAAGGCAGCGCCGGCCTGATGCGATTCCTCCAGCTCGACCTCGACGGCGCGCTGTCGATCGACCCGGAGGCCAAGGACTGGACCGGACGCCGCTTGGTTCGCCTGATCGCCGGCAACCCGGTCACTATGGGCCAGATGACCCGCCACGTGCCCGACGCCGGCTCATACGCACCGGTCACCATCTTGATCGAGGAAACGCCGGAAGGAGGAACCCGCGTGGCCTACGACTCCGTGACTAGCGCGATCGCTCCCTATGACAATGCCGCCGCGTCCGAGGTCGCCGAGCGGCTCGACGCCGAGGTGCTCGGGCTCCTGCGCGAGGCCACCGGCTGAATGCAGTCAAGTTGCGGATACCTCGGCCGGGTGCGCCGCCAGATGCTGGTGGGCATGAACACAGCCACAGCCGGCGGCGTCACGCGCCTGCTGGCAGACGGAAACCAGGTGCCCGTGCTCGGCCTTGGCGTCTGGCAGGTGCCTGACGGGCGTGAGTGTGTCGACGCCGTGCGCTGGGCCCTCGAGACCGGATACCGGCACATTGACACGGCTCAGGCGTACGGCAACGAGGAAAGCGTCGGCCGCGCCCTCCGCGACAGCGGCCTGCCGCGCGACCAGGTGTTCATCACCACGAAGTTCTATCCGCGGCGGCACGACCCAGTCGCCCAAGCGGAAAAGAGCCTTCGGCGTCTCGGCGTGGACCAGGTCGACCTGTATCTGGTCCACTGGCCCGAAGGCGGCGCGACCCGGGCCTGGGCCGGCCTCGAACGCGCCCGCGACCTGGGGCTGGCCCGTTCTATCGGCGTCTCCAACTTCAGTGCCGCCGAACTCGACGCCGTGATCGCTGCCGCAACGGTTCCCCCAGCCGTCAACCAGGTCCAGTTCAACCCGCAGCACTACCGGCGCGCGCTCCTCGAGGCGTGCGGCCGGCACAACGTCGCCGTCGAGGCCTACAGCCCGCTCGGCACCGGCCGGTACGTCGGCGATCCCACCGTGGCCAAGATCGCCCAGCGGACGGGCCGGACGGCGGCCCAGGTGCTGCTGCGCTGGAGCCTGCAGCACGGACTCATCGTCATTACCAAGTCAACGCATCGCGTCCGTATCCAGGAAAACGCGCAGATCTTCGACTTCACCTTGTCAGCCGACGATATGGGCGAACTCGATGCGCTCGATCGGACGGGCGGCACCGACCGCGCCCTCGAATCCACGTGGTGGTAGTTAGTGACCAGCGAGCCCTCTCTTCAGGAACGCTATTCGCAGGCATATACGACGGGCACCTTTACTGGCATCGCCCTCCACCATCGGCCGCTGGGCGCCGTGCTGGCCTTCTCCCGCGAGCTGGGACGCCGGCTCGACGGGCTGATCGAGCCTGGCCGTTTCGACCTATGACGTAGCCGGGCATGCTCTTGTGCCTATGCCGGGAGGCATAAGCCGCCAAAAAGGTGTGGTCTCGGGGTAGATGGCCCCGGGCGGCGCGGTGCGTAGCGTCCCTTTCATTAGCAACGACTGATGAAAAGGGGCGCCACATGATCGAGATTGATGGCCTGAC